>CAZJJC010000001.1:0-13435 GCA_964546195.1 uncultured Enterobacteriaceae bacterium
CGCTGTAGAGGTCGGCGTACGACACGCGGCGGCGGAAGCCGGATTCGTCCCAGAACACGAAGGCGTCGCCGCGGTCGCCCCGGCGCATCAGGTTTTCGGCGAAATTGAGCCTCGCCTCGGGAAACCAGCGCGCGCCGGGCATCTTGTCGCCGTCCACCAGCACGGTCGAGCCCTTGCGCAGGGCGACGATGCCGCTGAAATCCCAGAGGTCCGACCAGAACGCCTCGGGCTGATCCACCGACCAGCGGTAAAACTCCGGATAGCTGCTGACTTCCAGCCGGCGCTTGCGGATCACCTGGCGCGCGAACTGGGTGAGCTGCGCCTGCTCGATCGCCTCCTCGGAGGGTTGCCAAAGAAGCTTCATCTGCGGATAGTCTAGCGGAGCAGGCATGAAAACGACCGAAAAGACCAGGGCCGACCTGTCCGAGAAATTCGCGCGCCTCTATTACGCCGAGGTCGACCCGCAGGAGCTTGCGGCGCGCGGAGCGGCCGACCTGCAGGGCGCGGCCGCCGCCCACCTGGCCTTTGCCACGAAATTCGCTGCCGGCAAGGCGAAGATTCGTGCCTACAACCCGGTGCTCGAGCAGCACGGCTGGCAGAGCACGCACACCGTGATCGAGATCGTCAACGACGACATGCCCTTCCTGGTCGACTCGGTGGCGATGGAAGCGAACCGGCAGGGGCTTATGCTGCACCTGCTGATCCATCCGGTGCTGCGCATTATTCGTAATGAAGAAGAACTTGTCGCCGTGGCGGCGCCCGGTGAATCCGCCGAAGGCCGGCTGGAGTCCTTCATGCACGTCGAGGTCGACCGCCAGACCGATCCGGCGAAGCTCGCGGCGCTCGAGGCGGGCATCGCGAAAGTGCTGGCCGACGCGCGCGCCGCGGTCGAGGACTGGCGCCCCATGCAGGCGCGCATGCAGCGCATCGTCCAGCAGCTCGAATCCGCGCCACCCCGGCTGCCGCCGGCGGAGCTCGAGGAAGGACGCGCCTTCCTCGCCTGGCTGCTCGAGCACCATTTCACCTTCCTCGGCTGCCGCGACTACACGCTCGAATCGGTGAACGGCGAGGATGTGCTGCGCATCGTTGCCGGCAGCGGTCTTGGCATCCTGCGCGAACGCGGCGAGACGATGTCCGCGAGCTTCGCCACGCTCCCGCCCGAGGCGCGCACTCGCGCGCGGGTGAAGGAGCTGCTCGTGCTGACCAAGGCGAACTCGCGCTCCACCGTGCACCGGCCCGGCCACCTGGACTACGTCGGCATCAAGCACTTCGACGCGAAAGGAGAGGTGCGCGGCGAGACGCGCTTCCTCGGCCTCTATACGCACACCGCATACAGCGAAAACCCGATGCGCGTGCCGCTGCTGCGCCGCAAGCTCGCCGAGGTCATCGAGCACGCCGGGCTGCTGCCCGCGGGCTACAGCGGCAAGGCGCTCGCCTCCATCCTCGAGAGCTATCCGCGCGACGAGCTGCTGCAGATCGGCGCCGAGGACCTCTACCGCCATGCCATGGCCATCCTGCAACTCGGCGAGCGCCAGCGGCTGCGCCTGCTGGTTCGCCAGGACGCCTACGCGCGCTTCGTGAGCTGCCTCATCTTCGTGCCGCGCGAGCGCTACAACACCGAGCTGCGCGTGCGCTTCCAGCAGATCCTGACCCAGGCCTTCAACGGCGTGTCGTCGGACTTCGACGTCGATCTGTCCGCCGCTGCCCTCGGGCGCATCCTGATGCGCATCCGCACCAAGCCGGGCGAAATGGCCGCGCGGCCCGACCTGAAGGCGCTCGAGCGGCGCCTGGTCGAGGCGATGCGCCGCTGGGAGGACGACCTCCACGCCGCGCTCCTCGAGCGCCACGGCGAGGAGCGCGCGAACCAGCTGTTCCGGGTCTACGGCCGCGCCTTCCCGGCGAGCTATCGCGAGGAATACACGGTGCGCGAGGCGGTCGGCGACATCGACATGATCGAGGCGCACGCGCCGCAGCCCGATCTCAGCATGAACCTGCACGCGCCCGAAAACGCCGAGCCCGCCACGCTGCGCTTCAAGCTCTACCGCCGCGGAAGCCGGGTGCCGCTCTCCGACAACCTGCCGATGCTCGAGCGCCTGGGGGTGCGCGTGCTATTCGAGCATCCGCACCGCATCGAACCCGCGGACGCCCCGCCGGTGTGGGTGGTGGACTTCGGGCTGATGCCGCCCGCCGCCGGCGCGCTCGCTCTCGAAGAGGTGCGCGCGAGCTTCCACGAGGCTTTCCTCGGCATGTGGTCGGGCGCGCTCGAGGCCGACGCGCTCAACCGGCTGGTGCTCAGCGCCGGCCTGAGCGCAGCCCAGATCAGCGTGCTGCGCGCCTATTCGCGCTACCTGAACCAGACCGGCTCGGCGCTCAGCCTTTCCTATCTCGAGCAGGCGCTGGTGGCGAACCCGCGCATTGCCGCGCTGCTGGTCCGGCTTTTCTTTTTGCGTTTCGGGAGCGAAAAGGAGCGCGAGGCGATCCTGGCCGCGGAAATCGCCGGCGCGCTCGACGAGGTCGAGAACCTCGACGAGGACCGCATCCTGCGCAGCTTCCTCGCCGTCATCCAGGCGACCACGCGCACCAACTTCTTCCTCCATAAGCCCTGCATATCCTTCAAGCTGGACCCCAAGCGCGTCCCCGGGCTGCCCGAGCCGCGCCCGATGTTCGAGATCTGGGTCTACTCGCCGCGCGTCGAAGGCGTGCACCTGCGCGGCGGGCGCGTCGCGCGCGGCGGGCTGCGCTGGTCGGACCGCAGGGAGGATTTCCGCACCGAGGTGCTCGGCCTGATAAAGGCGCAGATGGTGAAGAACGTGGTCATCGTGCCGGTCGGCGCCAAGGGCGGCTTCGTGCTCAAGCAAGCCCCCGCGGGCGACCGCGAGGCGCTGATGAAGGAAGCCATCGCCTGCTACCAGACCTTCCTGCGCGGCCTGCTCGACCTTACCGACAACCTGGTGGGCGGCAAGGTCGTGCCGCCGCGCGGCGTGCTGCGCCACGACAGCGACGATCCCTATCTCGTCGTCGCCGCCGACAAGGGCACGGCGAGCTTCTCCGACCATGCCAACGCCGTGGCCAAGGAATACGGGTTCTGGCTCGGCGACGCCTTTGCCTCCGGCGGCTCGGCGGGCTACGACCACAAGAAGATGGCGATCACCGCGCGCGGGGCCTGGGAGTCGGTGAAGCGCCACTTCCGCGAGCTGGGCGTCGACACGCAGAGCACCGACTTCACCGTTGCCGGCATCGGCGACATGTCGGGCGACGTGTTCGGCAACGGCATGCTGCTCTCCCGCCACATCAAGCTGGTGGCCGCGTTCGACCACCGCCACGTCTTCCTCGATCCCTCGCCCGATCCGCAGAGAAGCTGGCTCGAAAGAAAAAGGCTGTTTGACCTGCCGCGCTCATCCTGGGCCGACTACGACGCGAAGCTGATCTCCGGGGGCGGCGGTGTTTTCCCGCGCTCGGCGAAGTCCATCCCGCTCTCCCCCCAGGCCCGACGAATGCTCGGCCTCGAGGCGACGGCGCTCACCCCGAGCGAGCTGATCAGCGCCATCCTCAAGGCGCCGGTCGATCTGCTCTACAACGGCG
The DNA here is from genome assembly GCA_964546195.1 of uncultured Enterobacteriaceae bacterium. GTDB lineage: Bacteria > Pseudomonadota > Gammaproteobacteria > Burkholderiales > SG8-39 > SCGC-AG-212-J23. The sequence goes on from CAZJJC010000001.1 coordinate 3,583, forward strand.
GCATCGGCACCTACGTGAAGTCCAGCCGCCAGGCGCACGCCGACGTCGGCGACCGCGCCAACGACGCCATCCGCGTCAACGGCGCGCAGCTGCGCGGCAAGGTCGTGGCCGAAGGCGGCAACCTCGGGTTTACCCAGCCGGGCCGCGTCGAGTACGCGCTCAACGGCGGCCGGCTCAACACCGACGCGATCGACAACTCGGCCGGCGTCAGCTGCTCCGACCACGAGGTCAACATCAAGATCCTGCTCGGCGCAGCCGTGCGCGAGGGCAAGCTCAGCGGCGAGCAGCGCGACAAGCTGCTGGCCGCCATGACCGACGAGGTGGCCGCGCTGGTGCTGCGCGACAACTACTTCCAGACCCAGAGCCTGTCGGTGTCGAGCGCGCTGGCGGCCAGCCTGCTCGACACCCAGGAGCGCTTCATCCGGAGCCTGGAGAAGGCCGGGCGCCTCAACCGCGCCCTCGAATTCCTTCCCGACGACGAAGCGTTCGCCGAGCGCCGCGCGGCCAAGCAGGGCCTCACGACGCCCGAGCGCGCCGTGCTCCTCGCCTACGCCAAGATCGCGCTCAAAGACGAGCTCGTCGCCTCCGACGTCCCGGACGACCCGTTCATCAGCACGGCGCTGGAGCGCTATTTTCCCGTGCCGCTGCGCGAGCGGTTCAAGGCGCAGATTCATGCCCACCCGCTGCGCCGCGAGATCGTCGCCACGCACGTGACCAACAGCATGATCAACCGCGTCGGCAGCACCTTCGTGCACCGCATGCAGGAGGAGACCGGGGCCACCCCGCCCGACGTGGTGCGCGCCTACCTGATCGTGCGCGAGGTGTTCGGCATGGTCGAGCTCTGGCGCGCCGTCGAATCGCTCGACTACAAGGTGCCCGACCGGGTGCAGACCGCGATCCTGGTCGACGCCGGCCGCCTCATCGTGCGCGCCACGCTGTGGTTCCTGCGCAACCGCGCGCACCTCGCCGAGCTGTCGCGCTCGATCGAGCACTTCAAGACCGGCGCCGAGTGCCTTGCCGCCCTGTTCCCCCAGGTCCTGCCCGCGGCCGAGCAGTCGGTCTTCAGCGCTACGGCAAGCCGCCTGGAGAAGGACGCCGTGCCTCGCGAGCTCGCGACCCGCGTCGCGGGCCTCGAGGCCATGTTCAATGCCCTGGACATCGTCGAAGTCGCCGACAGCTTCAAGCTCGACGTCGCGCACGTCGCCCGCGTGCACTTCACCCTTTCCGGCGAGCTGGAGTTCCCCTGGCTGCGGGAGAGCATCGGCATGCTGCCCGCCGAGGATCACTGGGCGACCCTGGCGAAGGCCGCGCTGCGCGACGAGCTCGCCGCCATGCTGCGCCAGCTCACGGCCGACGCCTTGCGCGCCGGGGACGTTTCTTCGTGGAAGGCACGCAATGCCGCGCCCCACGAGCGCTTCCGCCAGATCCTCGCCGACCTGCGCGCCGCCGATTCACCCGACCTTGCGATGCTATCGGTCGCGATGCGCGAGCTGCGCAATCTCGGCTCCAGGCAGTAGGGTAGAATTTTCGCGTTATGGAACGATCCACCTCCTCTAGGAGAGGAACGATGAAGCGCGCTTTGACGCTGGTCGCCGGTATCGCCGCGGCGTGGGCGCTGGCCCTGCCTGCCGCGGCGCAGGAAGGCACCCTCAAGAAGATCAAGGACAGCGGCAGCATCACCATCGGCCACCGCGACGCCTCGGTGCCGTTCTCCTACTATGACGACAAGCAGCGGCCGGTCGGCTACGCGATGGACCTTTGCAACCGCATCGTCGAAGCGGTGAAGAACGAGCTCAAGATGCCGAAGCTCGAGGTGAAGCACCAGCTGGTCACCTCGGCCAACCGCATCCCGCTGATGGCGAACGGCACCGTCGACCTCGAGTGCGGCTCGACCACCAACAACCTCGATCGCCAGAAGCAGGTCGCCTTCACCATCACGCACTTCGTCACCGCGAACCGCTTCGTGACCAAGAGATCGGCGAACATCGGCAAGCTCGCCGACCTGAAGAGCAAGACGGTGGTGTCGACTGCCGGCACGACCAACATCAAGCAGATCACCGAGCTGAACAACCAGCAGAACCTCGGCATGAGCATCATTTCGGCCAACGGCCACCCGGAAGCCTTCCAGATGGTGGAGACCGGCCGCGCGGTGGCGTTCGTGATGGACGACATTCTGCTCTACAGCCTGGTCGCGCAGTCGCGGCGCCCCAAGGACTACGTGATCTCTGCCGACGCGCTTTCGGTCGAGCCCTACGGCATCATGCTGCGCAAGGACGACGCGGCGTTCAAGAAGGCGGTCGACGCAGCCATGGTCAACACCTACAAGTCGGGTGCGATCAACGCCATCTACGGCAAGTGGTTCCAGAAGCCGGTCCCGCCCAAGAACATCAACCTGAACGTGCCGATGAGCGCCGCGCTCAAGAAAGTGGTCTCGAATCCCACCGACTCCGGGGATCCGGCGGCGTACAGGTAATCCGTAGCTTTCACGTCAGGGAGGGGACGTGAACTACAACTGGCACTGGGCGGTCCTGCTCGAGACGGAGCCGGGCGGGACCGGGTCCTACCTCCATTACCTCATCGTCGGCCTGGGCTGGACGCTCCTCACCGCGCTCGCCGCTTGGCTGATCGCGCTCGTCATCGGGGCGCTCGTCGGCACGGTGCGCACGACCCCGATCCGGTGGGCGGTGCGGCTGGGCAACCTGTACGTCGAGATCTTCCGCAACATCCCGCTCATCGTGCAGATGTTCCTGTGGTTCTTCGTCATGCCCGAGCTGGTGCCGCAGGCGCTGGGCGACTGGATCAAGCAGATGCCCCCGCCCTGGGGCTCCTACGTCCCGGCGGTGCTGTGCCTGGGCATGTTCACCTCGGTGCGCGTGGCCGAGCAGGTGCGCGCCGGCATCGAATCGCTGCCGCGCGGCCAGCGCATGGCCGGCACCGCCATGGGGCTGACCCAGGCGCAGAGCTACCGCTACGTCATCCTGCCGCAGAGCCTGCGCATCATCCTGCCGCCGCTCACCTCGGAATTCATGAACGTCATCAAGAACTCCTCGGTCGCGCTGACCATCGGGCTGCTCGAGCTGACCGGGCGCGCGCGCGCGATGCAGGAGTTCAGCTTCCGCGTGTTCGAAGCCTTCAGCGCGGCGACGGTGATCTATCTCATCACCAACCTGGTGGTGGTGCTGCTGATGCGCGCGCTCGAAAAGAAGGTGCGGGTTCCGGGCCTGATCGCCGCCGGCGCCGCCCCGCAGGCGGGTCATTAGGTGTTCGCCGAGTACGACTTTGACGTCATCGAGCGCTCGCTGGGGTACCTCTTCCGCGAGGGCATGGTGTTCACGCTCACCCTCACCGCGCTCGCCATGACCGGCGGCATCGTCTTCGGCACGCTGCTCGCGATGATGCGCCTGTCCAGCTTCAGGCCGCTGTCGGCGCTCGCCGGGGGCTACGTCAACCTGATGCGCTCGCTGCCCCTGGTGCTGGTGATCTTCTGGTTCTTCTTCCTCGTGCCCTACATCGGCGGGTGGATCATCGGCGCGGACCGGCCGATCGCGGTCGGCGCCTTCTGGTCGGCGGTGATCACCTTCACGATGTTCGAGGCCGCCTACTACTGCGAGATCATGCGCGCGGGCATCCAGTCGATCGCGCGCGGGCAGGTCTGGTCCGGTTACGCCCTGGGCCTCAACTACTGGCAGACGATGGGGCAAGTGGTCCTGCCGCAGGCCTTCCGCAACATGACCCCGGTGCTGCTCACCCAGACGATCATCCTGTTCCAGGACACCTCGCTGGTCTACGTGATCTCCGCCACCGACTTCCTGGGCGCGGCCTCCAAGGTCGCGAACCGGGATTACCGCCTGGTGGAGATGTACACCTTCGCGGCGGCGGTCTACTTCCTCATGTCGTACTCGCTCTCGCTGCTCGTCAGGCGCCTTCAGGATAGGATCGCGGTCATCCGATGATTTCACTCAAGAACGTCAGCAAGTGGTACGGCAGCTTCCAGGTGCTGAAGGATTGCTCGACCGAAGTCGCCAGGGGCGAAGTCGTCGTGGTGTGCGGGCCTTCGGGCAGCGGCAAGTCGACCCTCATCAAGTGCGTCAACGGGCTGGAGCCCTTCCAGAAAGGGGGGATCACCGTGGAGGGCATCTCGGTGGGCGATCCCAGGACCAACCTGCCCAAGCTGCGCGCGCGCATCGGCATGGTGTTCCAGAACTTCGAGCTGTTCCCTCACATGACGGTGACGAGGAACCTCACCCTGGGCCAGGTGAAGGTGCTGGGCCGCAGCATGCAGGAAGCCACGCAGAAGGGGCTGAAGCTGCTGGAGCGCGTCGGCCTCTGGGACCAGAAGGACAAGTATCCGGGGCAGCTCTCGGGCGGCCAGCAGCAGCGCGTCGCCATCGCGCGCGCCCTGTCCATGGACCCGATCGCCATGCTGTTCGACGAGCCGACCTCGGCGCTCGATCCCGAGATGATCAACGAGGTGCTCGACGTCATGGTCGAGCTCGCCAAGGAAGGCATGACCATGATGGTGGTCACGCACGAAATGGGCTTCGCGCGCAAGGTGGCGCACCGCGTCATCTTCATGGACGGCGGCGCCATCGTCGAGGACGCGAAGACAGACGACTTCTTCGGCACGCCCCGCTCCGAGCGCGCGCAGCTTTTCCTGTCAAAAATCTTGCACCACTAAAATAGGGACGTACCCCATTTAATGCGGGGCGCGTACAATCCGCGCCTTGATTCCCTCAAGACCGGGTAGATGAAAAGAGCGAAGCCGTTTCCAATTCCCGTGCGCGTGAAATACGAGTGCCTGAAGTGCCCGGGCTACTGCTGCAGCTATCCCGAGATCGAAGTGACCCCGCGCGACATCGAGCGCCTGGCGAGGCATTTCAACCTCGACTACAAGCGGGCCGAAGAGCGCCTGACGAAGTACGACCCGGTGGAGAAGGTGCGCCTGCTGCGGCACAAGAAGGACAAGGTGTTCGAGTCGACCTGCATGCTGTTCGACCAGGACAAGCGCCGCTGCACGGTGTACGAGTCGCGCCCCGCGGTGTGCCGCGAATATCCCGACAGCCCGCGCTGCGGCTACTACGACTTCCTCAAGTTCGAGCGCGAGCACCAGGACGACCCGGAGTTCATCGCCTTGACTTAAGCGCCTTTTCCCGGATGGCGGAAAGCGTCGTCGCCGGGGTGATCGCATCGGGGTCGATCTTCAGCTCGATGATGGCCGGCTTGCCGGAAGCCTCGGCCCGCTCGAACGCCGGCGCGAACTCCTCGGTGCGCGCGACGATCTCTCCGTGCCCGCCGAAGGCGCGCGCATAGGCCGCGAAATCGGGATTTTTCAGCTCGGTGCCGAACACGCGCCCGGGATATTCGCGCTCCTGGTGCATGCGGATCGTGCCGTACAGGCCGTTGTTCACGACCAGCGCGACGAACGCCGCGCCGTGCTGCGCCGCGGTAGCAATCTCCTGCCCGTTCATCAGGAAGTCGCCATCGCCGCAGACGGCGATCACGTTGCGCTCCGGCTGCGCGAGCTTAGCGGCAACCGCGGCCGGATAGCCGTAGCCCATCGAGCCGTTGGTCGGCCCGAGCTGGGTGCGAAACCCCTTGTAGCGGAAATGCCGGTGCAGCCAGCCGGCGAAGTTCCCCGCGCCGCCGGCGACGATCGTGTCCTCGGGCAGCCGGTCGGAAAGCCAGCGGATGAGCTGTCCGTACTGCAGCGCACCGGGCATCGGCCGCGGCTCGCTCCAGTCGAGATACTCCTGCCTCGCCTTTGCCGTGTCTTCCTTCCAGCGTGAATTCTGAAGATTCACGGAGGAAAGCGCGTCGACGAACTGCGGATATCCGGAATTGATGGCCAGGGCCGGCCGGTAGACCCGTCCCAGTTCTTCGGCGCCGGCATGCACGTGGATGAGCGTCTGGCGCGGGACCGGCGCTTCGACCAGCGTATAGGCGCCGGTCGTCATCTCGCCCAGGCGCGCGCCAATGACCAGCAGCACGTCCGCGTCCTTCACGCGCTGGGCGAGCTTCGGATTGATGCCGATGCCTACGTCGCCGGCGTAGCTCGGGCTGCGGTTGTCGAAAAGGTCCTGGCTGCGGAAGGAGGTGCCGGCCGGCAGGCCGGCCTGCTCCATCCACGCCTGCAGCTTGCGGCAGGCCTCGCCCGTCCAGCCGCCGCCGCCGAGGATCACGAAGGGCTTCCGGGCGCCTTTCAGCAGGTTTTCAAGCTGGCTGATTTCAGTTGAAGAAGCCGAAGGCCGAACCACGTGATGACGCGGCACGTCCGCGACGGCGGCCTCGGCGAACAGCGTGTCTTCCGGCAGGGCCAGCACCACGGGGCCGGGACGACCCGCCATCGCGGTGTGAAAGGCATGGCTGACGTACTCCGGAATGCGCTCTACGCGGTCGATCTGCGCCACCCATTTCGCCATCTGCCCGTACATGCGGCGGTAATCCATTTCCTGGAAGGCTTCGCGCTCCGCGAACTCGTTGCCCACTTGGCCGATGAACACCACCATCGGCGTGGAGTCCTGGAAGCCGGTGTGCACGCCGATGGCGCCGTTGCTGGCGCCGGGGCCGCGCGTCACGAGCAGCACCCCCGGCTCGCCGGTGAGCTTGCCGTAGGCTTCGGCCATGTAGGAGGCGCCGCCTTCCTGGCGGCAGACCACGAAACGCAGCCGGTCGCGCAGGTCGTGCAGGCCGTCGAGCACCGGCAGGTAGCTTTCGCCCGGCACGCCGAACGCCATCCTGACGCCTTGCGCCACCAGGGCATCGGCGAGGATCCTGCCGCCGTGGCGCGTCTTCAGATCGGGTTTCATGCCCTCATTTTCTCCGGACGCTTCTCGAATGCGCCGCGCAGCCGTTCGCAGCACTCGGCCACCGCGGCATTCGCCGCCTCGACCACGCCGCCGAAAAGCACGAAGCCGTGCACCATGTCGGAATACTCGCGATAGCTCACCTCCACGCCGGCCTTCGCCAGCCGATCGGCGTACGCGCGGCCCTCGTCCACCAGCGGGTCGTAGCCCGCGGTCAGGATGAAGGCCGGCGCAACGCCGGCATGGCTGGCCGCGAGCAGCGGCGAAGCGCGCCAGTCGGTGCGGTCCTTCTCGTCGGGCAGGTAGCCGCCGCGAAAGAAGCCGATGCCCTCCTTGGTCAGCAGATAGCCCTGGCCGTTGCGCTCATGCGAAGGCAATTGGCAGCGCTGGTCCGTCGCCGGGTAGATCAGCAGTTGATAGGCGAGCGGCGGGCCGCCCGTGTCGCGCGCCATGAGCGCCACCACCGCGGCGAGATTGCCGCCCGCGCTGTCCCCGCCGACGGCGATACGCTTGGGGTCGATTTTGATTTTTTCCGCATGATCGAAAACAAATCGGGTCGCGGAAAGGCAATCCTCCACTGCCGCGGGAAACGGATGCTCGGGCGCCAGGCGATAATCCACCGAGAACACGGCACAGCGCGCGCCGAGCGCGAGCTGCCGGCAGACCACGTCGTGCGTGTCCAGGTCGCCGATGGTCCAGCCGCCGCCGTGGAAGAACACCAGCGCCGGCAGGACCTCGTTGAGGACGGGGCGGTAAGACCGTACCGCCATCGTGCCGTCGAAAACCTGGAGTCGCACTTCCGCGACCTCGGGCGGGCTGGGAGCGAGCGCCGCGCGCGTGTCGCGGTAGATGCGCCTGGCGACGAAGGCCGGCACGCTGTGGTAGGGCGGCAAGGGCGAGCGCGCGACCCGCTCGAGCAGCGCCGCCACCTGGGGGTGCAGGCTCATTTCACGGCAGCGAGCATCTTCTTGAGGCGCTCCTCGAAGAACGGCGCGGCTTTCATGATGCGCGCTTCCTGCATTTCCATCAGCGGGCGCGATCTTGCGAGGTATTTCTGCCAGTCGGGGTCGGCCTGCAGCGCGGCGCGGCACTTCTCGCGCTGATCCAGGCTGTCGTAAGCCCACAGGTGGACCATCATGTTCAGCCCGCCCACCTCGGTGACGTAGTAGCCGACCATGTGCGGCAGGTGCTTTAGCTGCACCGCCATGCCCAGCTCCTGGTAATGCTTGCAGTACTCGGGGACCGCGCCGATCTTCAAACGGTACATGCGCTCTTCGACGTACATGGATAGGCCTCCGGGGATGCGATGAATTATAGTATTCGGGCGATGGACGACATCAATACGCTGCGCCGCATCCTGAAGGAAAGCCGCGTGATCGCGGTGGTCGGGCTGTCGGCCGACTGGTACCGCCCGAGCTACTTCGCCGCCAAGTACATGCAGGAGCACGGCTACCGCGTAATCCCGGTCAACCCAAAGTACGACGCGATCCTCGGCGAGAAGTGCTACAAGGCGCTGCGCGATATCCCGGAGCCGGTCGATATGGTGGACGTGTTCCGCAAGACCCAGGACGTGCCGCCCATCGCCGAGGACGCGCTCGCCATCGGCGCCAAGGTGCTCTGGCAGCAGCTCGGCGTGCGCAACGCGGCCGCGGCCGCCCGCGCCCGCGCGGCCGGACTGGACAGCGTCATGGATCGCTGCGTGAAGATCGAGCACGGCCGCCTGTTCGGGGGGCTGAACTGGGTGGGCGTGAACACCCGCGTGATCTCGGCCAAGCGCCCCCGCTGGCTCGCATACTGAGGTATGCTTCCCCGCATGGGGAGGATGGTCAGAATATTCGAAGGCCGCTTCGGCCGGCTGGTACTGACCGAGCTCGCAGCGAACGATCCGCTCGAGGCCCAGGCCGACCCCACCATCGTCCTGCAGCAGGGCGAAGGCGAGATCCTCTTCCTCAATCCCGGCGAGATGCAGATCTGCCTCGGCTCGCGCACGGCGTTGGTCTTCCACGCGGCAGCCGCGTGGCTGCAGCGGGGTTTTCCCGCGATCTTCGAAGCGCAGAATCCTTTCCCCAGGCGCGCGGAGCCGATCACTGCGCGCATCCGCAGCCTGGCCGGCGCGCTCGCCGTGGAGATGGTGAACGACCGCTTCCTTGCGCCCGAGCGCCTCGAGTTCATGCTGCAGGAGCTGGTGCTGTCGATCATCGAGACCTATCTCGCCGGGCGCCGGCTCTCGGTGTGGCGGGGGTCGCGCTTCGAGGACAGCCGCATCCGCCGGGCCGTGGGGCTGCTGCGCGCGCATCCCAACAAGGAGCTGAGCATGGAGAAGCTGGCCACCCAGGTCGGCCTGTCGCGCTCGCGCTTCTATGATCTGTTCCAGATGTGCACCGGCTTCTCGCCGCGCACCTACCTCGACATGCTGTGCGTCGAGGCGGCGATCTCCCGCCTGTCTTCGGGCCGGGGCAAGATCTCGGACGTGTCGGCCGAGCTCGGCTTCTCTGCGCAAAGCAATTTCACGCGCTTTTTCCAGAATCAGGTCGGCGTCCCGCCTTCGGAATATCGCCGGGCCGCTTCGCGCAGCGAGCAGGATCCCAAGCCCGCCGCGTAGCCTCTGCTAGTGTTCGAGAATGCCCGACCGTAAATTCGGCATCGAGACGCTTTGCCTTCACGCCGGCCAGATCCCGGATGCCGCTACCGGCGCGCGCGCCGCGCCGATCTACCAGACGACCTCGTTCGTGTTCGATTCGGCCGAGCATGCCGCGAGCCTGTTCAACCTGCAGACCTTCGGCAACGTCTACTCGCGCATTTCGAACCCCACGGTGGCGGTGTTCGAGGAGCGCATGGCGGCGATCGAGGCCGGGCGCTCGGGGCTCGCCACTGCCACCGGCCAGGCCGCCGAGGTCACCGCCCTCCTTACGCTGTGCAGCGCAGGCGACCATATCGTTTCGGCCTCCACCCTCTACGGCGGCACGCACACCCTGCTGCACGTCAACCTGAAGAAGCTCGGCATCGAGACGACGTTCGTCGACCCCGCCGATCCCGAGAACTTCAGGAAA
>CAZJJC010000002.1:0-5407 GCA_964546195.1 uncultured Enterobacteriaceae bacterium
GGTAGATCCAGCGCGGCGGGAACGCGGCGCGGCCGTGGAGCGCGCCGAGCAGGGCGCCGGCGATGGCGGCGTTGGTGTCGGTATCGCCGCCGCAGGCGATTGTCTGAATGAGAGAAGTTTCCACATCGGCGCTGCTTCGCAATCTGTAAAAGGCATTCTGCAGCGCCGTGATCACCCAGCCCTGCCGGTTCTGGAAGTCCTCCGGCAGCGCGTCGCGCTCGATCGCCTCGCGCGCGGCTCCGGTGCCGTGGCGCAGCGCCGTCTCGAGCATTTCCTTGCGCGAAGCGCCGGCGACGCCGGCCGCGATGGCGGCGCAGAAGGCGGCGCAGGCCTCGAGGCATATCGGGTGCGGATGGGTAAGCGCCGAGTCGATGCGCGCGGTGGCGGCGGCGCGCGCCGGATCGCCCGCGGCCCACACGCCGATCGGCGCCACGCGCATCAGCGAGCCGTTCGACTGGCTCTCGCTCGTGTGCAGGCCGAGCAGCCCGCGCTCGGTGGTCTCGCCGATGTCGATCGGGCGCGTCTGCAGCCAGTCACGGTAGCCGTCGAGCACCTTGTCCGCGTCGTGCCGGCCGTCGCGCACCAGCGCGCGCGCCAGGGTGAGCGCCATCTCGCTGTCGTCGGTCGGCTGGCCGGCGATGGTGTGGAACACGCCGCCGTCGGCGAGCTCGCGCACGCCCTCGGGGAAAAGCTGCGCGATCTCGGCCGCGGTCTTGAACTCCACGCGCGAGCCCAGGCTGTCGCCGATGACCTGGCCCAACAAGCATCCTTGCGCGCGTTCAAGGTATTTGTTTCGTTTCCGCGGAAAGCCCAATGCGATCCTGGGTTCCCGCCGCGGCTCCTGGTCGAGCTGCGGCCAGGCGAACTTCTGCAGCGCTCGCGCGGCTTCGGGCGCGCCGGCGAACACGCCGCTCACGCGCCGGTCGGTGTTGCCGGCAAGCACGATGTCGCGGCCTTCGGCGTCGAGCACCACGCCCTTGGCCGCCGCGATGAGCGCCATCCCGGCGGCGATGTCGTACTCGTTCACGCTGTGCGTGGACACGGTGGCGACGCCATCGCCGCAGGCGATGCGCGCCATGCGGTAGGCGATGCTCGGCATGGCGACGTAGCGCGCGGGCGCCACGGCGAGCGACCAGGTAGCGGGCTTGTGGGCCGAAGAGGCGGTGGCCCACACGAGCTCGCCGGGCCCGAGGCGCCGGCGCGAGAGGTCGCTCGCCACCGGCCGGCCGTTGCGCAGGATGGCCGGCGCGCCCTCGGCCCAGGCGATGGTGTCGCGGCCCCGGTCGGGCGAGAGCGGCGAGCACACGACGCCCAGCACCGGCGCAGCGCCTCTTAGCAAGGCGACTGAAATGGCGCTGCCCCGTCTCCCCGACATGAACTCGAAGGTGCCGTCGTGCGGATCGACCATCCAGGTCCAGCCCGCCTGGGCACCGGCGCTCATGCCGGTCTCCTCGCCCGCGAACTGGCCCGGCAGGATCGCGAGCAGCCGCTCGTGCAGGCGCTCCTCGATCTCCTTGTCGGCCTCGCAGTGGCCGCGGCGGCCGCGCGGCCCCTCGGGGCGGTGGAACTCTTCTTGCAGGCGCTTCGCCTCGGCCTCCACCGCGGCGATGACCCGGTTCAGCGCTCCTATCACCATAGGTGATCCTCACTTACCATCGGGGGCTCATCCGGGGGCTCATCCTGAAAGGAGCTGCATGAATCTGGGCATCGTAGACCTCGTCGTCGGGCAGGGCGACACCGCCGCAAAAGGCCAGCGCGTCACCGTGCATTACACCGGCTGGCTGGACGATAACGGCAATACCGGCAGCAAGTTCGACTCCAGCAAGGATCGTAACGAGCCTTTCGAATTCGCGCTTGGCCGCGGGCAGGTGATCCGCGGCTGGGACCAGGGCGTCGAGGGCATGAAGGTGGGCGGCAAGCGCAAGCTCACCATCCCGCCCGAGCTCGGCTACGGCGCGCGCGGCGCCGGCAGCGTCATCCCGCCCAACGCCACGCTGGTGTTCGAAGTCGAGCTCCTGGGCGTCGGCTGACTGAATTCGGGGTCAGGGTCGTAATTTTTGTTGATTAGGCATCCGCCACACCCGCCTTGCCCCGCAGCGCCTTGACCTGACCGCGGCGCCGCTTCAGGTCCATCCGCCTTTTTTGCGAGGAGCGCGTCGGCCGCGTCGGCTTGCGCTTCTTCGGCACGTGCGCGGCGGCGGCCACCAGGGCGTTCAGGCGCGCGATGGCCTCGGCGCGGTTCAGCTCCAGGCTGCGGTGCTGCTGCGACTTGATCACCACCACGCCGGTGCGCGTGATGCGCTGGTCGCCCAGGTGCAGCAGGCGCTCCTTCACCTCCTGCGGCAGCGAGGAGGCGCGCACGTCGAAGCGCAGGTGCACCGCGCTCGACACCTTGTTGACGTTCTGCCCGCCCGCGCCCTGCGCCCGCACCGCGGTGAGCTCGATCTCGCTCTCGGGAACGATCAGCACGCGCTAGTGTAGGCAAAAAAAGGGCGGCGCTGCGGCCGCCCTTCTGTCACACAAAAAAGCTCAGTTCCTGCCTATTTCTGCTCCTGGGAGCTGGTGCCGCTGCCGTATTGCTGCGAGTTCTGGTTCTGCTCGCCGGACTGCTGGGTGTTCTGCGCCTGGTTCGCCTCGCCCTGCTGCTGGTTGGACTGGTTGGCGCGGTCGTACTGGCGGTTGGATTGCGCGCTGCCGCCGCCCGAGCTCGATTGCTCGTTCGACTGGCTGCCGCCGCTATGCCGGCCGCCGTGGCGCTCGTCGTCCTTGCCATGGCCCTTGCCGCGCGTGTGGCCCTTCGCCCAGCCCTTGCCCGGCGAATCTTCGTTCTTGTCGCGGCTCGCGCCGCTCGAGGAGCTTTGCTCCTGCGAGCTCTCGCTGCGCCCATACTGTTGCGAGTTCTGGTTCTGCTCGCCGCGCTGCTGCACGTTTTGCGCTTGATTGCCCTCGCCCTGCTGCTGGTTTGCCTGGTTGCCCTCGCCGAGCTGCTGGCTGTTCTGCACGTTGGGCGAGACGGTCGTGGACGAGTCCTTGTTCAGGTCCACGTTGGCGCCGGTCCCGGCGGGACCCTGCACGCCCACGCTTTGTGCCGCGGCGATCTGGCTGAATGAAACCGCCAGCACTCCCGAAAATACGAGGGGAAATACCTTACGCATGTGATGCCTCCTGTTGATGGAAAGGGTGCTCGGCCGTTACTCGCAACACCCATACCAGACACCGGGAGGGGTTATTTCTTCTTCTCGTTTCGCTTCGCGCGGTCGCGGCGCCGCTTTTCCTTTTCGGCCTCTTCGGTCTTGGCGGCCGGGCGCGTATTGACACCGGTCGCGCCGAGCGCCGCGCCGCCTTCCACCGACGCGTTCGCGCCGGCGCGCGCACGGGCTGCGTCGCCGCTCGCGCCGGCGGAGGAGCTTTCCTCCTCGCCGGCTACGCGGCCCTTCTGCGTCGGGGCGTCGGTGTCGGGCTGCGCGGCGACGCCCGAGCCGCAGGCAAGAAGCGCAAGCAGCATAAGCTTTCGCATGGCTAGTACTTCGTGTCGGGCGCGGTGTCGCTGGAGCCCTTCTTGTCCTGCGTGCTCCTTTCCGTGGACGCGCCGCCCGAGCTCCTGCCGGCGTCGTCCGCGGTGCAGCCGCCGAGGATGAGGCCAAACAATGCAGCCCACAAGAATCGGGTCATGACGTCTCCTTCAAAAAATCCCCCATGCGATGCAAGGAGCGTTCCCGGCGCGGCTAGCGGCTGACCCGGTTTCTTCCCGCCTGCTTGGCGCGGTAGAGCGCTTCGTCGGCGGCCTTGAGGACCTGCGCCGGCGTGCTCAGGCCCTCGCCGGGTTGCGCCACGCCGATGGAGACGGTGACCGAAAGGGTTTTGCGCGCCGGCTTGTTCATCCGCAGCGTGGTGGCGTCGTCGGGGTTTTTCGGGCGGTCTCCCCCGCGCACCGCCATCTTGTAGCGCTCGATGGAGCCGCGGATCGCCTCGAGGTGGCGCGTCGCGCCGCTCAGGTCGGTATCGGCGAATAGCACGCAGAACTCCTCCCCGCCGTAACGGTAGGCGACGCCGCCGCCGACCTGCGCGATGCGCCCGGCCACCAGCTTGAGCACCTGGTCGCCGACGTCGTGGCCGTGCGTGTCGTTGAATTTCTTGAAGTGATCGACGTCGACCATGGCGAGCGCGTAGCGCGCGCCGAGGCTGCGCAGGCGCTCGTCCAGCGCGCGGCGCCCCGGCAGGCCGGTGAGCTCGTCGCGGAAGGCGAGCCGGTGCGACTCCTGCAGCAGCGCGACGATCTGCATCGCCCCGCCCGCGGTCGTGAACGCGGCGAACACGCCGGGGGCCTCGGCCCAGTACGCGCCGATGAAGAAAGCGGCGAGCGCGGCGGCATTGGCGACCTGCAGCGGGCGCGGCTCGAGGTAGGCGCGCCACACGCCGGCGGCGAACGCGGCGGCGAACACCAGGCGCGCGACGAGCGGGACCGGCGGCGAGCGCAGCGCCCAGTGCTCCAGCACGCCGGCCGGGACGTCGAGCCCGCTCACCCACAGCACCCCTACGATCTCCGCCGCGAACAGCGCGAGCCAGCGGTAGGCCCGGCCGTAGCGCGCGCCGCGCTCGCGCGCGACGAACGCGATCAGGCAGTTGAGCGGCACAAGCAGGGTCAGCGCGGCGAACACCGCTTTTCCGGGGTCGTTGTGAAACGCCGCCCAGCCGAGCAGCAGCGAGGCGAGCACCACGAAGCTGCGGCCGCGGTTGAACCACAGCGCCACCCCGACCGCCGTGAGCAGCACGGCGTAGGGGCCCGCGGTGCGCAGGCCGGAGTACTCCTGGGGCAGCGGCCGCGCGAGCCACACGGCAAGAATCGTCGCGAGCAGGATCGCCGCCGCGCCCCACACCGGACGCGCTACGCTTAGCAGCTCGCGCAATGGCCCCCCGCAAACTCGCCGCCGGCGCCGTCGTGTTCCGCCGCACCGAGGCCGGCGTGCGCCTGCTCGTGCTGCGCGCCTACAAGAACTGGGACTTCCCCAAGGGCCTGGTCGAGCCGGGCGAATCCGAGCTCGACGCGGCCAGGCGCGAGTGCGCCGAGGAAACCGGCCTGGCCGAGCTCGACTTTCCCTTCGGCGACGCGCACCGCGACACCGTCCCCTACGCCGGGGGCAAGGTGGCGCGCTACTTCCTCGCCGAGACGCAGGCCGAAACAATCACGCTGCCGGTGTCGCCCGAGCTCGGCCGCCCGGAGCACCACGAGTGGCGCTGGGTGAGCTTCGAGGAAGCCGAGGAGCTCCTGCCGCCGCGGCTCGCCGTCGTCCTCGACTGGGTCCCCCAAACGCTCGTATAGCGAAAAAGGGGACAGAGCAATTTTTCCGCCGGCGACGGCGGCAGAACGAAAAATTGCTCTGACCCCTTATTCTGGGCTCACTACTCT
>CAZJJC010000003.1:0-1599 GCA_964546195.1 uncultured Enterobacteriaceae bacterium
TGCTGGAGGGCGCGGGCGCGAACGACATCCAGGGATACAACTCGGTGCTGCTCCTGCGCAGCGGCATCCAGCGCATCGCGCTGCACGTGGACCAGATGCTGGGCAACCATGAAATCGTCGTCAAGAACATCGGCCCGCAGCTTGCCCGCGTGCCCTGGATGGCGGGGGCCACGGTGCTCGCCGACGGCAGCATCGTGCCGATCGTGAATCCGGTGGTGCTGGCGCAGCGCACGCGCGGCGGCGCGCCGGGCTTCGAGGCCACCACGCTGGTGCCGCCGATCCGCGGGAACGACGCGCAGGGCGCGGCGCCGGTCATCATGGTGGTGGACGATTCGCTCACCGTGCGCAGGATCACCAGCCGCCTGCTCGAGCGCGAGGGCTACCAGGTGATCACCGCGAAGGACGGCCTGGACGCGCTGGAGCAGCTGCGCGAGACGCGGCCCGCGGTGATGCTGGTGGACATCGAGATGCCGCGCATGGACGGCTTCGATCTCGCGCGCGCCGTGCGCGGCGACCCTCGCACGCAGGACATCCCGATCATCATCATCTCCTCGCGCACCGCGGAGAAGCATCGCAACCAGGCCGCCGCCCTCGGCGTCAATGCTTTCCTCGGCAAGCCGTTCCACGAAGCCGAGCTGCTGGAGCACATCGATGAAATTCGAACTGCAGGAGCAGCTCGGTAAATACCCGCTGATCCGCGAGATCGGCAGCGGGGCCACCAGCTCCGTGTACCTGGCGCGCGATCCCCTCACGGAGCGCGAGGTGGCGATCAAGGTGTTCCTGTTCGAGCGCGACGCCGACCCGCAGACCGAGCGCATGAAGCACAAGGCGTTCGTCGCCGAGGCCTCGCTCGCCGGCAAGCTCAACCATCCGCACATCGTCGAGATCTACGACGCGGTGGTCGAGCCCGACCACAGCTACCTGGTGATGGAGTACGTCGCCGGCTCGACCCTCGAGGCGCACTCCGGCGTCAACAACCTGCTGCCGCTGCACAAGGTGGTGGAAATCATCTTCAAGTGCATCCGCGCGCTCGAGTACGCCTTCCAGCACGGCATCATCCACCGCGACATCAAGCCGGGAAACATCCTGTTATCGGAGAAAGGCGAGACCAAGGTGAGCGATTTCGGCGCCTCGTTCCAGCAGCGCCACGGGCATACCACCACCCAGATCACCGGCATCGGCTCGCCGGCCTACATGTCGCCCGAGCAGGTGCGCATGGAGCCGCTCACCCAGCAGACCGACATCTATTCGCTCGGCGTGACGATGTACCGCCTGCTCACCGGGCGGCTGCCGTACGAAGCGGCCACCCAGGCGGCGCTCGCCTACGCCATCATGCATACGCAGCCCTCCCGGCCGACCACGCTGCGCCCGGACCTGCCGCCGCTGCTCGACCACATCGTGCACCGGGCAACCGCCAAGGACCCGGCGCAGCGCTACCGGTCCTGGCTCGACTTCGGCAAGGACTTGAGCCAGGCGTTCACCGCGCTGCGCCTGGTGGGCGAGTCGGTGTCGGACTCGGAGAAGTTCAACGAATTGCGCGACATGCCGTTTTTCGAGGATTTCGGCGACGTCGCCCTGTGGGAAGTGGTGCGCATCGGC
>CAZJJC010000004.1:0-3503 GCA_964546195.1 uncultured Enterobacteriaceae bacterium
GCGAGGAACTGCGTGATGAGATAGCCCTCCGAGCCCATGATCTCGACGCCGTCGTAGCCCGCCTCGCGCGCGAGGCGCGCAGCCTGGACGAACTCGGCGATCGTCTGCTCGATCTCGGCCGCGCTCATCTCGCGCGGCGCGTGCGGGTTGATCGGCGATTTCACCGCCGAGGGCGCGACGATGCGCTCGTGAAAGCCGTAGCGTCCCGAGTGCAGCAACTGCAGCACGATGCGCCCGCCCGCTTCGTGCACGGCACGCGGAATGACAGCATGCTTTTGAACGTCTTCCTTCGTTGAAAACTGGGCGCGGTGCGGACTCAGATTGCCGGCGTCGTTGGGCGAGAAACCCCCTGTGGCGATGAGCGCCGCGCCGCCGCGCGCGCGCTCGGCGTAGAACGCGGCGAGGCGCTCCATGCCGTCGGCGCGCGCCTCGAGCTGCGTGTGCATCGAGCCCATCAGGATGCGGTTGGGCAGCGTGACGAAGCCCAGGTCGAGCGGCTTGAAAAGGTTCGGGTAGCGCATAAATGGGGACGTACCCTATTTCAGCAGAAATAGGGTACGTCCCCATTCCGTTTCTGTTACTTGCGTCGCTTCTCGAGGCTGAGCAGCTTCTTTTTGCGCGCGAGGCCCCAGGCGTAGCCGCCCAGGCCGCCACCGGTGCGCACCGCGCGGTGGCAGGGCACCGCGAGCGCCACCGGGTTTGCGCCGCAGGCGCTGCCGACGGCGCGAACCGCCGCCGGGAAGCCGATCGCGCGCGCGATGTCCTGGTAGGTGCGCGTCTCGCCGCGCGGGATGCGGCGCAGCTCCTCCCATACGCGCTGCTGGAACACCGTGCCGCGGATGTCCAGCGGGATGCGCGCGAGGCTCGCTTGCCCCTCGATGAAACGCAGGATTTTCTGCTTCAGCTCCTGGAGCCCGTTCTCCTCCACGTCCGCCTGGGGAAACTCCTCGACCAGCAGCCGCTTGAGCCGCCCGGCGTCCTCGCCCAGCTTCACCGAGCACAGCCCTTTCTCCGTGGCCGCGACGAGCACCATGCCGAGCGCGCTCGGGAAGCAGGTGAAAGCGATACGCTGGCCCTTGCCCTTGGCGCGGTAGTCGCGCGCCTTCATGCCGAGCACGGGTTTCTCGTAAAAGCGCGAAGCCGAGCCGTAGCCGGCCGCATACACGGCGTCGGTCACCCGGCTGCCGTTCTGCAGCGAAGATTTCAGCGCCTCGACGCGGTAAGCCTCCTGGTAGTCGCGCGGCGAGATGCCGAAGGCTTCCTTGAAGCGGCGCTGCAGATGGAACGGGCTGGCGCCCACCGCGCTCGCCAGCTCACCAAGCGTCACGCGCACGCCGCGGCGCGCATCGAGATAGGCCCTCGCTTTTTCGATCACGGCTTCCATGGGACGCATTGTCCCCCGTAACCCCGCGTCGATCTATCCGGTTCTTGCGCTAGAACTTGCGGGTGAGCGAAAAAGCGATGAAGTCGCGGTCCGAGAAGCGGTCGGCGTCGTCGCCCTTGTTCACATAATTGCGGTACGACAGGCGCGCCGCCAGCGACGGCGCGACCGCGAAATCGGCCGCCAGGATGAACGACTTAGTGCCTTCGAGCAGGGTGCCCAGCGTGATCGGCGCATTGCCCTTCACGTCGTGGATCCAGGTCAGCGAGGGCGAGACGGTTTGCATCCCCAGGACATCCCCGTAGTCCAGCCGCGTGGACAGGCGATAGCCCCAGGCCGAGCGGGTGGCGAGGCCGATCCGGCGTCCGCCCGCGCTGTCGGGCCGCACGCTGACGCTGGCGTCGAGCCAGCGGTCCTTGAAGCCGTGCACGTACACGCCGCCTACCTCGGCGGCCAGCGTCCAGCGCGCCGCGCCCAGCTGCGGCGGCAGGCCCTGCACCGCCGAGATTGCGTACTGCGACACGTCGAACCGCTCGTAGCCGCTGATCTCGGTGGCGAACAGTCCGGCGGCATTGGCCGCGGTAATGCCGCCGCGCGCCGCGATTACCGGATTCTCGTTGAGCGCCGAGAGGGTGGCGGCGCAGACCGCGCTGGAGGGATCCGGACCGCAGGCAGCCACCGCGGCGGCGGGCGCGAGGCCCGCGCCGAGCAGCGCGTCGTCGTCGATCTGCAGCGGCTGCCCGAGGCGCCTCGCATACTCGAAGCTCACGCGCGTCGCGCGCGTCGGCCAAGCGCGCGCCGAGCCCCCCACCACGCTCACGTCGGGCACGTACTCCACGAAGTAGCTGCCGCTCGAGGTGTAGTCCGGCGCGGTGGTGCCGGTCAGCCCGCCGAGCGTGCCGGTGTTGATGCTCACGATCGGCTCGCGGCTGTGCACGCGCATCGCGAATCCGGCGAGCGCGAGCTTCGCGCCGCCGAGCTCCGGCGAGGCGATGCGCATGCCGTACTGGCCGCCGGAGCCGGGCCGCCGGTCTGCCGCGCGCGGTACCCGCGAGCCGAACGGCGTGGTCAGCTCGAGGAACTGCGCGCCGGGCGAGTAGTAGTCGTTGCCGCTCAGAAAGGTGCCTGCGGCTTCGGGCTCGCTCGGCTCGAAGCCCAGCTGGTAGAACCCTTGCAGCAGGCCGATCGTGGCGGTGAGCATGGGAAGCGCCACATGGGCATCCGCGGCGGTGTTGCCGGGCTGATAGCGCCGCGAGGCCGAGATCGGGTTCACCGGCGCAAGGCTGTGGCCGAAAGACGGGCTTTCGCTCCAGCGCAGGATCTGCTGGCCCAGGCGCACGCCGTGCGTGCCGAAATACGCCTCGTGGAAGTAGACGTCGCGTCCGGCCCACCGGCGCGGTTCGTTGACGAAGTCGTAGAAATAGACCGCCTCGAGCTTTACCTCGCTGCGCCCCCAGGCATGCTGCAGGCGGCTGCGGCCCTGCACGCCGAACGCGGCCAGCCCGCGGCCATGGTTCAGGTTACCGTCGTCGTAATTGTTCGAGGTTCCGCTGCCGCCGCTTGCGCCGCCGATGAGGGCCGGGTCGCGCTGCTCGACGCGCGCAATGCCGCCGACCGAAAGCTCGTGCTCCAGCGATACCGCCGCCGCCTCGGCGGCGGCGAGGAGCAGGGCGACCAGCAGGCCGCCTAGTCGGATCGGGCGCTCTCCACGTACTTGCGCGAAGTGCGCGGATCGAGGCCGGTGCGCTTGGCCACTTCCGCGTAGGTGCCCAGGCGCCGGTACAGCATCGCGCTGTAGCGCCCGAGCAGCTCCGCCGCGGTGAGCTCGCCCGCGCGCAGCCGCGCGAAGAGCATTTCCTCTTCAGCGGGCGCCGCCTGCGCGGGCGCCGGCGCATAGCGGCCGGTCATGACGATGCGCCGCACCGCCTGCTCCAGCTCGCGCACGTTTCCCGGCCAGGCGTAGCCGCGCGGCAGCTTTTCCAATATCTGCGCACAGATCCTGTCGTCCTCGATTCCGGCGATACGTCCTGCGATAAGGCCGACCAGGAGCTCGAGCTCGGCGCTCGACTCGGCGATGCGCTGGCGCAGCGTCGGCACCTCGATGACGTCCGAGCACAGCCGG
>CAZJJC010000005.1:0-5680 GCA_964546195.1 uncultured Enterobacteriaceae bacterium
CGGAGATGTCGATCGTCACCTTCGTCGGATCGAGACGGATGCCGTCGCCGCGCACCTGGTCGGGCAGCAGGTCGTCCAGCTCGAGCACGCGGAACACGCGCGTGGAATTGATCAGGGTCCGGACCTCCTTCGCCAGCTCGAGCGTGCGGCTGAGCAGCTTGTACCCCTCCATCATCGCCTGCTTGCGCGCGATATCGAGGCTCGCGATGAGCGCGTACTGCGGGCTGGTCGAGGTATGCATGTTGAAGTTCTCGCGGAACAGATGCTCGCGGAAGTCCGGATCGTTGATGTGGATCATCGAGGCCTGCGAGAACGCCGAGAGCACCTTGTGCGTGGACTGGGTGGCGTAATCGGCGCCGGACTCGAGCGCGGTCGGGCGGAACTCCGGGTGAAAGCGCGCGAAGCCGTACCAGGCTTCGTCGATGATCACCTTGATGCCCTTCGCATGCGCCGCCTCCACGATCGGCGCGAGGTCGTAGCGCAGGCCGTCGTAGGTGCAGGAGGTGAGGATCAAGGCCTCCGCATCCGGGTGCTTTCTTATCGCATCGAGCAGCGTCTGCTTCGGCACCGGGCCATACAGCCCGTACTTGCGGTTGAGCGCCGAATCCAGGTACACCGGATGCGCGCCCGACAGCACTACGCCGTGGTGCACGCTCTTGTGGCAGTTGCGGTCGAGCAGCAGCTTCTCGCCCGGGGCGAGCAGCGTCTGGAAGATCACCTTGTTGGCGGTCGAGGTGCCGTTGGTGGCGAAGAACGTGCGCCTGGCGCCGAAGGCCTTGGCCGCCATCGCCTGGGCCTCGCCGATGACGCCCTTCGGGTCCATCAGGGAATCGAGCATCGGCACCGAGACCGACAGATCGGCGTCGAACACGTGCTCGCCCATGAACTCGTAGAAGTCGTTCACCCAGGGGCTGCCGCGCAGCGACTCGCCGGAGGAATGCCCCGGCGTGTGCCACTGGTCCTTCGCCATCCACACGTAGTTCTTGAGCGCGTCGTAGAACGGCGTGCGCGCGCGCTCCTGGATCTGCGCGTTGAGGATGCGGTAGATCCCGCGGTAGTCGCGCTCCTCGCGGTAGAAGTAGCCGTCCACCGACTCGGCGAACAGCGCATCGACCACGTCGTCCTCCTTCTCCTGCGCGATGAGGATGTAGACGTCGAGCAGCGGGCGAAAGCGCGAGATCCGCTGCACCAGCTCGAGCGCGGAGGTCTGCAGCTTCTTCTTCGAATTGGAGCCGAGCGTGTAAAGCCGGTCATCGACGAGGACCGCCTGCAGGTCGCCGTCGGACTCGATCGTCGCGAGCGCCTCCTTCGCGGTGGTGACGCCCGCGAAGCTGATGCCCAGGGGGTTGTCGAGCGAGCGGGCGGCGGCGTTCAGGCCCTTGACGAACTCGCGCAGCACCAGGTGCTCGTCGTTGATGACCAGGATGCGGCAGGAGAGCTTCGGCATGCTGCGCCGCTCAGTATAATTTCGTATGCCACCCAGCCACTGGGCGCAGCGCCTGTGGCCGATACCGCTTAGGACTTACTTGATCGACTTCAGGGACTGCGCCAGGCGGCTCTTGTGACGGTCGCCCGCGTTGCGGTGCATGACGCCTTTCGCCACCACGCGGTCGATGACGCGCTGCGAGTCGCGCAGCACTTTCTCGGCCGCCGCCTTGTCGCCCCCGGCTATGGCCTTCTTGACGTTCTTGATCGCCGTGCGCACGGTCGTGCGCAGGCTCATGTTGTGGTCGCGGCGCCCGAGCGCCTGACGCGCGCGCTTGCGCGCGGACTTGATGTTGGCCATGAACTCGCTGTCCTGAAAAGGGCGGGGATTCTAACATGAACCTCCTGCGCGCCCTCGCCACGGTGAGCAGCCTGACCATGGTGAGCCGGATCCTGGGCTACGCGCGGGACTTCTTCATCGCCCGCATCTTCGGCGCGAGCCTCGCCACCGACGCCTTCTTCGTCGCTTTCAAGATTCCCAACCTGCTGCGGCGGATGTTCGCCGAGGGGGCCTTTTCCCAGGCGTTCGTGCCGATCCTGGCAGGCTACCGGCACGCCGATTCAGCCGAGGACACGCGCTCGCTCATCGACAGCGTGGCAACGCTGCTGTTTCTCGCCCTGGTGGTCGCCGCGGCCCTGGGCATGGCGGCCGCCCCGCTGATCGTGTATGTGACGGCTCCCGGATTTGCCGCGCAGCCCGAGAAGTTCGCGCTGACCGTGCAGCTCCTGCGCATCACGTTCCCGTACATCCTGTTCATCTCGCTGGTGGCGCTCGCCGCCGGCATCCTGAACACCTGGAACCGCTTCGCCGTTCCCGCGCTGACCCCGGCGCTGCTCAACGTGTCTTTCATTGTCGGCGCCGCGTTCTTCGCCCATCACTTCGATCCTCCCGTGCTGGTGCTGGCGTGGGCGGTGTTCGCCGGCGGGCTGCTGCAGCTTGCTTTGCAGGTGCCGTTTCTCGTCCGATTGGGCCTTGTGCCGCGCTGGCGGCTGAGCCTGGCCCATCCCGGGGTGCGGCGCGTCCTGGTGCTCATGGCGCCCGCGGCCTTCGGCGTCTCCGCGAGCCAGGTTTCCCTGCTGATCAACCAGGTCTTCGCCTCGTTCCTGATCACCGGCAGCGTGTCCTGGCTCTACTATGCCGATCGGCTCATGGAGCTGCCCGCCGGCGTGCTCGGCGTCGCGGTGGGCACCATCCTGCTGCCCAGCCTGTCGAAATACCATGCCGACGCCAAGCCCGAGGAATACGCGCGGCTGCTCGACTGGGGGCTGCGCATCACGGTGCTGCTCGCCGTGCCCAGCGCCGCGGCGCTCGCGGTGCTCGCGCTGCCGTTCATCGCGACGCTGTTCCACTATGGCCGGTTCAGCGCCGAGGATGCCTGGATGACGCAGCAGGCGCTGGTGGCCTACAGCATCGGGCTCATCGGCATGATCCTGGTCAAGATCCTCGCGCCGGGGTTCTACGCGCGGCAAAACGTGGCGACGCCGGTGAAGATCGGCCTGCTCACGCTGCTTGCCACCCAGGCGATGAAC
Organism: uncultured Enterobacteriaceae bacterium; assembly: GCA_964546195.1. Lineage (GTDB taxonomy): Bacteria > Pseudomonadota > Gammaproteobacteria > Burkholderiales > SG8-39 > SCGC-AG-212-J23. Next base: position 3,016 of record CAZJJC010000005.1, read on the forward strand.
CTGGCGTTCATCGGCCCGTTGAAGCATGCCGGCCTTGCGCTCGCGATCGGGCTGGGCGCCTGCCTGAATGCCGGGCTGCTCTACCGGATGTTGCGCCGGCAGCGTATTTTCGTACCCCAGCCCGGCTGGCCGGTCTTTTTCCTCAAGATCGCCGCGTCGGTCGCGTTCATGGCGGTGGTGCTTTTTACGACGATGGGCGAGCCCGGCTGGTGGCTTGCCGCGTCCTGGCATCAGAAAGTGCCGGCGGTCATCGGGCTGGTCGCGCTCGGCGTCGCGGCTTATGGCGCGTGCCTGCTCGCCTTCGGCCTGCGCGCGCGCGACTTTTCGCGCCGGGGGGCGACCTGACGCTCGAGCCGTTTGCGCAAGCGGTGGCGCGCGAGGATGCGCGCATCGACCTCGCGCAGGCCTGCCTCATGATCGCGCAGGACGCCTATCCGCGGCTCGACGTCGAGCGCTACCTCGGGGAGATCGAGCGCATGGCGCTGCGCCTGCGCGGGCGGCCGGCGCAAGCCGGCGGCGCCGAGGAGCGCATCATCGCGCTGAACCAGCTCCTGTTCGAAGAGCTCGGCTACTGGGGCAACACCGAGGACTATTACGATCCGCGCAACAGCTATCTCAACGAGGTCATCGATCGCAGGACCGGCATACCGATCACGCTGTCGATCCTGTACATGGAGGTCGGAAGGCGCATCGGCCTGCCGCTGGAGGGGGTTTCCTTCCCGGGGCATTTCCTGGTGCGCCTGCGGCTGCGCGGCGGCATGCTGGTCCTCGATCCCTTCGCCGGCGGCGCGCCGCAATCCGAGGCCGAGCTGCGCGCGCGCGTGCAGCGCGTCATCCCGCCGGGCGCGGGCGGCAACGTGCCGGTGGCCGAGCTGCCGCTGGAACAGTTCCTGGAGCCGGCGAGCAAGCGCCAGATCCTGGCGCGCGTGCTGCGCAACCTGAAGGGCATCTACCACGAGGCCGACAAGCCGCAGCGCATGCTGGAAGTGCTGAACCGCATGCTGGTCGTGATGCCCGAGGCCAGTGCAGAGCTGCGCGACCGCGGCTACGTCTACCAGCGCCTGGAGTGCTGGCGCCCGGCGCTGCAGGACCTGACGGCCTACCTGGAACGCGAGCCCGACGCGCCGGACCTCGACGACGTGCGCATCAAGCTGATCGAGCTGACGGCGCTCTGCGCCCGCCTCAACTGAAAAGGGGTCAGAGCACTTTATTCGTTATTGGCCGGCGTACGCACTTTTTCATATAAATCCTTCTTGAAGCCGAGCGCGAAAAAGACTTCCGCGGCGAGGAAGATAGGCGCGACGAAGATCTGGAACAGGTTGTCGGCCAGGGCGGGCTTGCGGCCCTCGAAGGCATGGCCCACGAGCTGCAGGATCCAGCCGCCGACGAACAGGACGCCGAACCAGGCCCAGCCCCGGGCGGCGCCGAGCGAGGCGATGGCTTCGGCGAGCCAGATGAGCAGGCCGATGACCACCAGCATCGCTAAAGCGAGCGGCGCGTCGAGGATGAAGTAGTACGCGAGCACTGCGGCGGCCAGCAGCATCGCGGCCGTGATGCCGAAGCCGGCCAGGTCGATTCTGAGCCAGGAGAGCGGCACCAGGATGGCGAGCATGATCAGCGGCACGCCGTGAAATGGGTCGCCTTGTTGCGCGCGTCCTGATGGTAGGCCGCATAGAAAGACATCTGCTCTTCGAGCGTTTTCATAAAAGCACTATAATTCATGGTTTTAACCGAGTCCATGGTCGTCACGCACGGCTCTTTGCAGCGCGCCCGGGGCCGGTGTGCGCTGACGATCGGCAACTTCGACGGCGTGCACCGGGGCCACCGCGCGCTCATCGAGCGCGTAACGGCCAGGGCAGCCGAGCTGGATTTGACCTCCTGCGTACTGACTTTCGAGCCGCATCCGCGCGAATTTTTCGCGCCCGGCGCCGCGCCTGCGCGCCTGAGCCGCCTGCGCGACAAGCTGGAGCTCCTGGCGGCCGCCGGCGTGCAGCATGTGCACGTCGCCCGCTTCAACGCCCGCTTCGCGGCGCTTTCAGCGCAGCGTTTCGTGGAGGACGTACTGGTGCGCTCGCTGGGCACGCGCTGGCTGCTGGTCGGGCGCGATTTCCGCTTCGGCGAGCACCGCGCGGGCGACTATGCCATGCTCGAAGCCGCCGCCCCGCGCCATGGCTTCGAGCTCGAATCGATGCCCGACGTGCTGCTCGAGGCGGTCCGGGTGTCGAGCTCGGCGGTGCGCGCGGCGCTCGAGGCGGGCGACCTGCGCGGCGCCGAGCGACTGCTCGGCCACGCCTACACCATCAGCGGACGCGTAGCGCACGGGGCGAAGCTCGGCCGCGCGCTGGGCTTTCCGACCGCCAACATCGTGCTGCGGCGCGCGCCGCCGCTGTCGGGCATCTTCATAGTCGAGGTCGATGGCCTTGGCGGCGGCGTGGCGAGCGTCGGAAGGCGCCCGACGATCAATCCGGTTCCGGTGCCGCTGCTCGAAGTGCATCTTTTCGACCACGACAGCGATCTTTACGGCAAGCACCTGCGGGTGCGCTTCCTCGAGAAGCTGCGCGACGAGCAGAAATACGACGGCATCGAGGCCCTGAAACAGGCGATCGCGCGCGACGCGCGGCAGGCACGCGAATACTTCGCACACCATGGCTGATTACAAGGACAC
>CAZJJC010000006.1:0-3124 GCA_964546195.1 uncultured Enterobacteriaceae bacterium
CGCTGCCTCGCCGGCCGCCGCAGGCAGCCGCACCAGGAACTCACTGCCCTGGCCGGGGCCCGCGCTACGCGCCTCGACGGTGCCGCCGTGCATGGCGACCAGGCGCTGCACCAGCGTGAGCCCCACGCCCAGTCCGCCGTCGGCACGCTCCGCGGCTTGCCGCCCCTGCCGGAACAGCTCGAACGCCGCGCTCAGCATCTCGGGCTCCATGCCCGTGCCGTTGTCCTTGACCGCCACCACGACGGCGCTGTCCTCGCGTCGCGCGGTGATATCGATGCGCCCGCCGGCGGGGGTGTATTTGGCCGCGTTGTGCAGCAGGTTCTGCAGCACCTGGACGAGGCGCGCTTCGTCGGCGAGCACCGGCAGCTCGTGCTCGGGCAGGTCCACGCAGAGGGCATGGCTTCGCGATTGCATCCACTGCAGCGACGCGTCGGCCGCCGTGCGCACCGCGCTGCGTGCATCGACCGGCTGCTTCGCCAGGCTGATCGCCGAGCGGGTGATGCGGCTCACGTCGAGGAGATCGTCGACCAGGCGCGTCATCTGGCCGGTCTGGCGCTGCAGCACGTCGCGCGCCCATTGCTCGGTCGGGTCGGCGGCGGGCTTCTGCGCGAGCAGCTGCAGCGCGTTGCTGATCGGTGCGAGCGGATTGCGCAGCTCGTGCGCCAGCATGGCGAGAAACTCGTTGGTCTGCCGCTCGGCCCTTTCCAGCGCCTCCACCCGCTTGGCGTCGGTGAGGTCGCGCGTCACCTTGGCATAGCCGAGCAGCGCACCCTGCGCATCGTAGAGCGGCGTTAGCACCACGTTGGCCCAGAACGGCGCGCCGTGCTTGCGCACGCGCAGGCCCTCGTCCTCGAACCGGCCGTGCTCGCGCGCCATGGCGAGCTCCTGCTCCGGCCAGCGCTTGTCGATCGTCCCCTTGGGGTAAAAGATGGAGAAATGCTTGCCTAGGATCTCCTGCGCCTTGTAGCCCTTGATGCGCTCGGCGCCGCTGTTCCAGCTCGTTACGTGGCCGCCCGGGTCGAGCATGAAGATGGCGTAGTCCTTGACGCCTTCGATCAGCACGCGGAAGCGCTCTTCGCTCTGGCGCAGCGTCTCTTCCCGCTCGCGGCGGCTGCTCAGGTCGCGCGTGATCTTGGCGAAGCCGCGCAGCTCGCCCCCGGAGTCGCGCAGCGCGGTGATGACCACGTCCGCCCAGAACCGGCTGCCGTCCTTGCGCACGCGCCAGCCCTCGTCCTCGAAGCGGCCCTGCTGCGCCGCCACGGCGAGCTCGTGCTCCGGCCAGCGGCGCTGCTTCGCCTCCTCCATATAGAACGCGGAAAAGTGCCGCCCGATGATGTCTTCGGCGGCGTAGCCCTTGATGCGCTCGGCGCCCGGATTCCAGCTCACCACGTGGCCGCCGCGGTCGAGCAGGAAAATGGCGTAGTCGCGCACCGTGTTGACCAGGTGCGCGAACGGCTCGTCGAGTCCGAGAAGGTTCTGGGTCAATGGAAAAAAGGCAACAATATACGGGCACTCGCCCCCGCTGCGCTCTTGTAGTGCTCTACGCTACAGGCGAGGCTGGAAAGCGAAAGCCCCGCGGACGCGGGGCTCGTTTCTACGCCGGAACCGGATCCGGCTGTTGCTGGGGCTTGCGCTCCGGTCTGTCCTGCTCCTGCGGCTTCGCCTCGGGTGTCACCGGCTGCCGCTTGAGCTTCTCGGCTTGCTCCCTGAGCAGCCGCTCATCCCACCAATGCTCGCACATGGCTAGGTCTCCTTGGTTGCGAGACTGCACCATGCTACGCCGCCGGAAAATCGATTTCAAGAATGCAGAAAATGGTGGCCAAGGGCGGAATCGAACCACCGACACACGGATTTTCAGTCCGCTGCTCTACCAACTGAGCTACTTGGCCCCGGCTCGCGAGCGGGCCCCGGGAAGGGGTGCTGCGGGAAGGCGCGGATTATAAGGGTTTCTCCAGGCTGTAGCCGATGCCGCGCACGGTGACGATGCGCACGCCGCCCGGCTCGAGCTTCTTGCGCAGGCGGTGCACGTAGACCTTGTCGGCCAGGACCGCGTCGTCCTCCGCGACGAGAATCCTCATGCGGCCAGTCTAATACAAAGAAGCCAAAAAAAAGGGCGCCCGAAGGCGCCCTTTCCCGACTCCAGAAAAACTACTCCACCTACATGTCCATGCCGCCCATGCCGCCCATGTCGGGCATGCCATGGCCGTGGCCGCCGCCGCCCTTCTTCTCTTCCACCAGCTCGGCAACCATCGCGTCGGTGGTGAGCATCAGGCCGGCCACCGACGAGGCGTTTTGCAGCGCGGTGCGCGCCACCTTGGTCGGGTCGATCACGCCCTGCTGCACGAGATCGCCGTACTCCTCGGTCTGGGCGTTGAAGCCGTAGTTGCCCTTGTTCTCCAGCACCTTGTTCAGCACGACCGAGGGCTCGGCGCCGCTGTTGTCGACGATGATGCGAAGCGGCTCCTCCAGGGCGCGCATCACGATCTTGATGCCCGCGTCCTGGTCGTGGTTGTCGCCCTTGAGCTTGCCTTCGAGGGCCTGCTTCGCGCGGATGAACGCCACGCCGCCGCCCGGAACGACACCCTCTTCCACCGCGGCGCGGGTCGCATGCAGCGCGTCCTCGACACGGGCCTTCTTCTCCTTCATCTCGACTTCGGTGGCCGCGCCGACCTTGATCAGCGCCACGCCGCCGGCGAGCTTCGCCACGCGCTCCTGGAGCTTCTCCTTGTCGTAGTCGCTGGTCGCCTCTTCGATCTGCACGCGGATCTGCTTGACCCGGCCTTCGATCTGCTTCTTGTCGCCCGCGCCGTCGATGATGGTGGTGTTCTCCTTGGCCGCCTCGATCTTCTTCGCCCGGCCGAGGTCCTTCAGCGTCACGTTCTCGAGCTTGAGACCCAGCTCCTCGGAGATCACCGTGCCGCCCGCGAGAATGGCCATGTCCTCCAGCATCGCCTTGCGGCGGTCGCCGAACCCCGGCGCCTTCACCGCGACGGTCTTGAGGATGCCGCGGATATTGTTCACCACCAGGGTGGCGAGCGCCTCGCCCTCGACTTCCTCGGCGATGATCAGCATCGGCTTGCCCGCCTTGGCGACCTGCTCCAGCACCGGCAGCAGCTCGCGGATC
>CAZJJC010000007.1:0-4366 GCA_964546195.1 uncultured Enterobacteriaceae bacterium
GAGTGGCTGATCTTTCCGCACCACGTCAACTACCACATCGAGCACCACCTCTATGCCTCGGTGCCGCACTACAACCTGAAGCGGCTCAACCGCGAGATGGCGCAGCGCGGCCTGCTGGAAGGCGCCGAGCAGCTGCCGTTCGGCCTGACGCTGAAGAAGGTTTTCGCCGACCCCGCCTAGGTCAGGCTTCGATTTTCTTCTTTGAGGTGCAGGCGCATCGCAAGCATCTCCGAAGGCCTGAATCCGCACTTCGCGTACAAGGCTTGCGCGCGCTTGTTGTGCGAATCGGTGAGCAGCGTGACCCGCAGGACGCCCTGCCTTCTCGCTTCTTCTACGATGAACCGCAGCAGCGCCGAAGCGATCCCGCGGCCGCGGCGCTCCGGCACGACGATCAAGTCCTCGAAGGAGGCGGCGAGGCCGCCTTCGGCGGTGCTGATGGAATAGAGCAGCGAGGCCATGGCCACCACCTGCCCGCCTTCCCGTGCGACGTAGACCCGGCCCACGGTCTCGTCGGCGAGGATCTTGGCGAGCGCGCGCGCCTGCTTGGCGTCGTCGGGGACGAACTCGGCTTCCTGCGAAAACAGCATGCCGAGCAGGGCGACGAGCTGGGGCAGCTCTTCGCGCGTGGCGGCCCCCAGCTCGAGGCTCACACGTTGAAGCGGAAGTGGATGACGTCGCCGTCGCGCACCGTGTAGTCCTTGCCTTCCAGGCGCAGCTTGCCGGCTTCCTTGGCGCCCTGCTCGCCGCCGTGCGCCACGAAATCGTCGTACGAAGCGACCTCGGCACGGATGAAGCCGCGCTCGAAGTCGGTGTGGATCACGCCCGCCGCCTGGGGCGCCGTGGCGCCGGCAGGCACCGTCCAGGCGCGCACCTCCTTCGGTCCGGCGGTGAAGTAGGTCTGCAGGCCGAGCAGCGCGTAGGCCGCGCGGATCACGCGGCTCAGGCCGGGCTCCTCCATCCCCATGTCCTCGAGGAACAGCTTCTTGTCCTCGTCCGGCATGTCGACGATCTGGGACTCGATCGCCGCGCTCACCGGAATCACCGGGGCGCCTTCCTTCGCCGCGTGATCCCGGATTTTCTTCAGGAGATCTTCCGAGGGCTTTTCGGCGACGTTCGCCACGTACATCGTCGGCTTCATGGTCAGCAGGAACAGCGGCTTCAGCACGGCGTGCTCCTCCTTGGACAGATCCGCAGCGCGCGCCGGCCGCCCCGCATCCAGCACGCTCGTGACTTTGCGAAGGGCGGAAACGAGGCGCTGCGCTTCCTTGTCGCCGCCGGTCTGCGCCACCTTGGCGTACTTCGAGATCTGCCGCTCCACCGCCTCCAGGTCGGCGAGCGCGAGCTCGGTATTGATGGTCTCGATGTCCGACACCGGGTCTATCCTGCCCGCCACATGGACGACGTTCGGATCCTCGAAGCAGCGCACCACGTGGGCGATGGCGTCGGTCTCGCGGATATTGGCGAGGAATTTGTTGCCCAGGCCCTCGCCTTTCGAGGCGCCGGCGACCAGGCCGGCGATGTCGACGAACTCCACCACCGCCGGGATCACCTTCTGCGGCTGCGCGATGCCGGCGATCCTTTCCAGCCTGGGGTCGGGAACCTCGACGATGCCCACGTTCGGCTCGACGGTGCAGAACGGGTAGTTCTCGGCCGCTATGCCCGCCTTGGTGAGCGCGTTGAAAAGGGTGGACTTGCCCACGTTGGGCAGGCCCACGATGCCGCACTTCAGGCTCATTTCTTACCGAAGAGGGACTTCAGGACCGATTTCTTCGGCGCCGGAGTCTCCGGCTCCTCCACTGGAATCTCTTTTTTCTCGGGTTCTTTCTTGGGCTCCGGTGCCTTCTTCTCCTCGGTGTGAAGCTTGTTCATGGCCCCCTGCATGTCCCCCGACAGGCATTGCGGCAGGATGGAAAGGGCCTTGTCGAGGGAGGCGTCGATCGCCGCGCGCTCATCGGGCGGGGGCTTCTGCAGCACGTAGTCGGCGCCCTCGGTGCCGGCGGGCGGCTTGCCGACCCCGATGCGCAGCCGCCAGTAGTCGTGGCTGCCGATGCGCTGCGAGATGTCCTTGAGCCCGTTGTGGCCGGCAATGCCGCCGCCCTGCTTCATCTTCGCCGTGCCCGGGGGGAAGTCGAGCTCGTCGTGCACTACGAGGATTTCCTCGGGCTTGATCTTGAAGAAGCCCGCAAGCATCTGCACCGCGCGCCCGCTCGCGTTCATGTAGCCCTGCGGCATGAGGAGCCACGCGCTGCCGGCCGGGTCCCGGCCGACAAGCGCCTGGAACTTCGGGTCCTTGCGCAGGGCAATGCCGTTCGCGGAGGCGAAGCGCTCCACCAGCCAGAAGCCGGCGTTGTGGCGCGTGCGCTCGTACTCCTTGCCCGGGTTGCCTAGGCCGACCACTAGACGAATCAAGGCTACTTCTTCTCTTTCTTGTCGCCCTTGTCGCCCTTGTCGCCCTTGTCGGCGGCCTTCGCCTTGTCGCCCTCGGCGGGAGCCTCGGCAGCCGGCACGGCCTGCGCGGTGGTCGGCACCTCGGTCGGCGCGACGATGGCGGCAGCCTGGGCGGCCTCCTCTTCTTCGGTGATGAGCGCGGGGATGGTCACCGTGGCGACCACCGGGTTCTCATTGCGATGCAGTACCGGCTCGACCCCCTTGGGCAGGACGAGGTCCTTGACGTGGATCGAGTTGCCGACCGAAAGGCTGCCAAGGTCGACCTCGATGAATTCCGGCAGATCGTCCGGAAAGCAGGTGATTTCGAGCTCGTTCAGCACGTGGCTCGCGATACCGCCCTGCTCTTTCACGCCGGGGGACTTTTCCGCGTTGACGAAGTGCAGCGGCACCGCCACGTAAATCTTCTTGTCCTTGGAGACCCGCTGGAAGTCGACGTGCTGCACCAGGAGCTTGAACGGATGCATGCTGACCGCGCGCAGCAGCACCTGCTGCTTCGCCCCGGCCAGCTCGAGCGTGAGAATCGAGGCGTGAAACTTCTCGTTTCTCAGGCTCTGGAACAGCGCCTGGTGATTGAGCTCGATGTTGACCGGTCCCTCGGCGCCGCCGTAGACGATGCCGGGCACCTTGCCGATGCGGCGCAGCCGCCGGCTGGCCGCGGTTCCCTGGGTTTCGCGCTTGTGCGCCGTGATTTCGAATTTCATTTCGTCACTCCAAAAAAACTATTCTATGAACAGCGAGCTCACCGATTCCTCGGTGTAGATGCGCAGGATCGTCTCCGCGATCAGGCCGGACACCGACAGGCTGCGGATCTTGCTGCAGGTTTTGGCATCCTCGCGCAGCGGGATGGTGTCGGTGACCACCAGCTCGTCCAGGTGCGATCCCGCGATGCGCTCGACCGCGGGCCCGGACAGCACGGCATGCGTGCAATAGGCCACCACCTTGGTCGCGCCTTCGTCCTTCAGCACCTGGGCGGCCTTCACCAGGGTACCCGCGGTGTCGACCATGTCGTCCATGATCACGCAGGTGCGTCCCGTCACCTCGCCGATGACGTTCATGACCTCGGTCACGTTCGCTTTCGGGCGGCGCTTGTCGATGATCGCGAGGTCCGACTCCAGCCGCTTGGCCAGCGCCCGCGCCCGCACCACGCCGCCCACGTCGGGCGAGACCACGATCAGGTCCTCGTAGCGCTGCTTCCAGACGTCGCCGAGCAGCACCGGCGCGGCATAGATGTTGTCGACCGGGATGTCGAAGAATCCCTGGATCTGGTCGGCGTGCAGGTCCATCGTCAGCACGCGCGCCACGCCCACCGAGGCGAGCATGTTGGCCACCACCTTGGCGCTGATCGCCACGCGCGCCGAGCGCGGCCGGCGGTCCTGGCGCGCGTAGCCGAAGTAGGGAATGGCGGCCGTCACGCGCGCCGCAGACGAGCGCTTCAGCGCGTCCACCATCACCAGCAGCTCCATCAGGTTGTCGTTGGTCGGGGCACAAGTCGACTGCAATATGAAGACATCCTTGCCGCGCACGTTTTCCAGCAGCTCGACCATCACCTCGCCGTCGGAGAACTTGCCGACGATCGAGCGGCCGAGCGACAGGTTCAGGTGCCGCGCCACCTCCTGCGCCATGCGGGGGTTGGCGTTGCCGGTAAACACCATCAGCCGCTCCAGCGGCGCTGCATTTCCCCCGTGGCTCATCGTGTTCATGGGTGGGTGGCTGGGGAGGAAGGATTCGAACCCTCGTATGCCGGAATCAAAATCCGGTGCCTTAACCAGCTTGGCGACTCCCCAGTCGTGTCTTAGGGGCGGAGACTCTTCGCCCCGAATTCCGGACTCGATCGATCGTTCAAGTCGTGGAGCGGGTGCCGGTCCAATCCCCGCGCCACGAATCCCCTCATGCCCCCGGGTAACTGGCGCTGCCATGC
>CAZJJC010000008.1:0-4756 GCA_964546195.1 uncultured Enterobacteriaceae bacterium
CGCCAGCTTCGGCGAATACCGGCTGCTCTGGCTTGCCGTCGGCACGGTGATGGCGGTGGCCACGCTTAATATGTGCGGCACGCTGTATTTCTTCGTGCCGCGCTCCGAGCCGCGCCGCAAGCGCCTGTACATCCATCAGACGATGCTTTACCTGGCCGTCGCCGGCCTGGTTTGCGCCTTCCTGGTAAGCCCGGCGAATCCGTTTCTACCGGGGCCGCTGCGTGCTCTCGAGCCCTACGGGCTTCTGGTGCCGTCGTTCCTCGCGCTGTGGATGCTGGCCTTGTTGCTCGACTTCTTGCCGAGCGTCGACGAGCGCATCTCCTGGCAGGCCTATGCGACGCTCAGCGTATCGGCGCTGCGCGTGCTCCTCGTGGCAGCGGGCGCCTGGCTCACCGGCGATTTGCATCTGGTTATTTGGTTGCTCGTCGCAGTAGCCCTCTTCAAGGTAGGCCTGCTCCTCTACTATGTGCGGCGCCGCCACGGGATGGGCCGGCCATGGTTCGAGCGCGCGGCTTTCTCGGAGCAGTTCCGGCATTCGGCGCCGATCGGGGTGAGCAACGCGCTGCACGGCTTGAGGAGTCAGGCGGACCAGTGGGTGGCCGCCAGCCTCTTTGCGCTGTCGAGCTTCGCCGCGTTCTCCATCGCCGCGCTCGTGGGTCAGATGATGATGATCCTGCGGCAGTCGGTGCTGCAGGCATTTCTGCCGAGCATGAGCCGCTTGCAGGCCGCAGGCGACGTGCGCGGCATGCTGGACATGAACAGCCGCGGCAATGTGATCGTCGGCCGGTTGCTCTACCCGGTGCTCGCCTTCGCCTTCGTGTTCGCCGAAGAGATCGTGACCCTGGTGTACACCGCCTCGTATGCGGAGGCGGTGCCCGCCATACGGGCCTACATCGTAGGTATGCTGCCCATGGCCATCGAAATGGGCAGCCTGGTGCTGCTGTTGCGGCGCGGGACCTTTGCGCTGCGGGTAACGGGCGTCACGCTCGTCCTGTCGGTCGCGCTCAGCTGGACGGCGGCGGTCCACGTCGGCCTCGCGGGGGCGGCGGCCGGCAGCGTGCTCGCCGTCTATGTCGACCGCGTGGTCATACTGCGTCATGTGTCCCGACACACGGGGATCGCCCTTCGCCGCCTGCAAGACTGGCGCGCGCTGGCAAACGCGCTCGCGCTGGCCGCGGTTACGGCGGCGCTCGCCTTCCTCTTCGTCGAGCGCTTCTTTAACGCCGGTGGACCGCTGGTCCGCCTTGCGGCCGGCGGCGTGGTGTTTGCCCTCGCGTACGCGGTGGCCTACCTCCGGCTCATTTCTTCGACTCCAAACGACAAGGACGCAACGTGAACACCTACGAAAACGCGCGCCAGCGCATCCGCAGCGCCCCGCGCAGCTGGCTCGTCACCGGGGCGGCCGGGTTCATCGGCTCGCACCTGGTCGAAAATCTCCTTATGCTGGACCAGGCGGTGGTGGGTCTCGACAACTTTTCCACCGGCAAGCGGGAAAACCTCGAGCTCGTGCGGCAGGCGGTGGGTGAGGCGCGCTGGCAGAGCTTTCGCTTCGTCGAAGGTGACATCCGTTCGCTCGAGAGCTGCAACGCCGCGTGCGCTTCGGTCGACGTGGTGCTGCATCAGGCGGGCCTGGGCAGCGTGCCGCGCTCGATCGACAAGCCGCTGCGCACGCACGACAGCAACGTGAACGGGTTTCTCAACATCCTGCTTGCCGCGCGCGACGCGGGCGCGACACGCCTCGTGTACGCCAGCTCGAGCGCCGTCTACGGCGATCACCCCGCCCTGCCCAAGGTCGAGGCGCAGCTCGGCCGCGCGATGTCGCCTTACGGCCTGTCCAAGCGCATCAACGAGCTCTACGCGGACGTGTTCGCCGCCTGCTACGGCTTTGCCAGCGTGGGCCTGCGCTACTTCAATGTGTTCGGGCCGCGTCAGGATCCCGACGGCCCGTATGCCTCCGTGATCCCGGCGTGGATCGGCGCGCTGCTGCGCGGTGAAACGGCGTACTTGAACGGCGATGGCAGCGCGGCGCGCGATTACTGCCACGTCGACAACGTGGTGCAGGCGAACCTGCTCGCCGCAACGGTCGACGATCCGCAGGCGCTCGGCCAGGCTTACAACGTGGCCGTCGGCGCTCAGACGACGCTGAACGAGCTGTTCGAGCTGATGCGTGCGCTGCTTGCGCAAAGGTTGCCGCACCTGCGCACCGTGCGTCCCGTGCATCGCGCGCCGCGCCGCGGCGACATGCTGCTTTCCTGCGCCGACGTCGGCAAAGCGGCGCGCCTGCTCGGCTACCGACCTACGTTCGACCTGGCAGCGGGTCTCGCGCAAACGATCGACTGGTACATCGCGCACCTCGCGCCGGCGCAGCAGCGCAGGGCGGCCCATGTCTGAAGTTCTCGAGTTCACCGCGCAACCTGCGCCCGCCCTGGCACAGCAGGCGCCCCTTGCGACCGTCGCCGTGGTCGGCCTGGGCTATGTCGGCCTGCCGGTGGCGGTGGCGTTCGGAAAAGAGCGTCCCACCATCGGCTATGACCTTTCGGCCAAGCGCGTCGAGAGCCTGCGCCACCTGGTGGATGCCACCGGCTAAGTGCCGGGCGTCGAGCTCGCGCAGGCGAGGCATTTCCGCGCCACCGGAAACCCCGCGGAGCTCGCGCGGGCGGATTTCATCATCGTGGCGGTGCCTACGCCCATCAGCGCCGCGCGCCAGCCGGACCTGCGCCCGCTCGAGCTCGCGAGCGAAACGGTCGGGCGGCACATGAAGCCGGGCGCGATCGTGATCTACGAGTCGACGGTGTACCCCGGCGCCACCGAAGAAGTCTGCGTGCCGCTGCTGGAAAAGCGCTCGGGCATGCGCTGGCGCCAGGATTTCCACGTCGGCTATTCGCCCGAGCGCATCAATCCCGGCGAGCGCGAGCGCAGCTTCACCCGGATCTTGAAGGTGGTCTCCGGCGACGACCCCGAAACGCTGGAAAAGGTGGCCGAGCTGTACGGCTCGGTCGTCAAGGCGGGGGTGTACCGCGCTCCCTCGATCAAGGTCGCGGAAGCCGCCAAGGTGATCGAGAACACGCAGCGCGACCTCAACATCGCCTTCGTCAACGAGCTCGCCATCATCTTCGAGAAGCTCGGCCTGGACACCGAGGAAGTTCTCAAGGCGGCGCAGACCAAGTGGAACTTCCTGCCGTTCCGGCCGGGGCTGGTCGGCGGGCACTGCATCGGCGTCGACCCGTACTACCTCACGCACAGGGCGGAGCTCGCCGGGTACCACCCCGAGGTGATCCTCGCCGGCCGGCGCATCAATGACGGGATGGGCAGCCACATCGCGCGCAAGACGGTGCAGCAGATGATCCATGCCGGCCGCAACATCAAGGGCGCGCGCGTCACCATCCTCGGGCTGACGTTCAAGGAAAACGTGGCCGATATCCGCAACTCGAAGGTGATCGACATCATCCGCGAGCTGCACGAGTTCGGCGTGCAGACCTTCGTGCACGACCCGATGGCGAGCGCCGAGGAAGCGTTGATGGAGCACGGCGTGCGCCTTTGCGCCTGGGAAGATCTGCCCGCGGCCGATGCACTGGTGCTCGCCGTGCCGCACCGAAAATTCGTCGAGCTCCCGCCCGGCGCTTATCTCGAGAAAATCGTGCGCCACGGCTGCCTCATCGATGTGAAATCGGTATGCGACGCGGCCGCGTTGCGCCGCGAAGGACTGCGCGTATGGCGCCTCTAGACTATCCCGTGCTCGTCATGCTGGGCCCGGCCCCCGGCACGCGCGGCAGCATCGCGAGCGTGGTCGATACCTATCGCGCGCACGGGCTGTTCGGACGCTGGCCGATCGAATACGTCGCCAGCCACGGCGCCGGCTCGCCGCTGGAGCAGGCAGGCTACCCGGTGAAGGCTGCTGCACGCCTCGCCGCGCTGCTGGCCAAGCACCGCAGGTTCGCGCTGCATGTCCACACGGCGGCGCAAGCGAGCTTCTGGCGCGATGCATGCTACATGGAGGCGGCGCTCGTCGCCCGCTGCCCGCTTATCGTGCACTTGCATGGCGGGGGCTTCGACCGCTTTTTCGACGCGAGCGGCGTGGCCGGGCAGCCCCTCATTCGTCACTTGCTCGAGCATGCCGCCTGCGTCGTCGTGCCGTCCCAGCGCATGGCGAGGCGCCTGCACTCGGTGAGCGCGGCGGTGCGCGCCACTTTTCTGCCGACGCCGGTGGCCGTTTCGCCGCTGCAGAACAGCGTGCGCCCGAACCTCATCCTGTTCCTGGCCAAGCTGCACGCGGATAAGGGCATCTTCGATCTGCTCGACGCGCTGTCGCAACTGCGCGCCGCGGTGCCCGACGTGCGCCTGGTGTGCGCGGGAGAGGGCGAGCGCAAGGCGGTCGCGCGCTATGCCGAAGGCCTCGGCATAGCCGATGCGGTGAAGTTCACCGGCTGGGTCGGGCCCTCGGGCAGACGTGCCCTGCTCGAAAGCGCGGCCGTCTACGCGCTGCCCTCGTACGCCGAGGGCATGCCGGTGAGCCTGCTCGAGGCCATGGCCGCCGGTGTGCCGGTTGTGGCCTCGCCCGTGGGCGGGATTCCCGAGGTCGTCGTTGACGGGACGAGCGGCTTTCTCGCCGCGCCGGGCGATGTCACGACGCTGCAGCGGCTGCTGCGCAAGCTGCTGCTCGACCGTCAACTCGCCGCTCGCGTAGGCGCCGCGGGGCGGGCGACCGTGCTGGCACGCTTCGCGGCCGAGCAGGCCGTGCCGAAGCTCGAAGCGCTGT
>CAZJJC010000009.1:0-4304 GCA_964546195.1 uncultured Enterobacteriaceae bacterium
GCGTTGTTAGGCAGCTGGTGCGCTGTGACCCAGCAGTTTTCGTCTGTTACCCATTTACCAGACCCTGCCCCCAATTGTTCAAATGCGTCCCGAGGCTATCGATCAAGAAGCGGCCAGGACGTCATTGAGTTCTTGGTCTTAGAGCCGCGGGCGGGATGCTCGCGCTGGCTATCGAGCAGGTGCGCCACGCGGCAGCCGTGCGCCGCCGGCGTGGCGCGCGCCGCGGCCGACCGTGAAGATCAGGCGGCTTTGGCTTCTTTCTTCTTGGCGGGCTTCTTCTCGTCCGCCTTCGGCGCTTCGGCCGCCGCGTCGACGCGGTCCATCAGGCTGACCAGGGCGAGCGGAGCGTTGTCGCCCTTGCGGAAGCCGGTCTTGAGGATGCGCAGGTAGCCGCCGTTCCTCTTGGCGTAGCGCGGGCCGAGGTCGTCGAACAGCTTGGCGACGATGTCGCGGTCGCGCAGGCGGTCGAAGGCGAGGCGCCGGTTGGCGAGGCTGGGCTTCTTGCCCAGCGTGATCATGGGCTCGACTACGCGGCGCAGCTCCTTCGCCTTGGGCAGCGTGGTGGTGATCTCCTCGTGCCGCAGCAGCGAGACGCTCATGTTGCGCAGCATCGCGAGCCGGTGGCTCGTGGTGCGGCCGAGTTTTCGCAGTCCCAGTCCGTGGCGCATTGAGGCGTTTCCCTTTTAAACCCGGTGTTCCAGGCCGACCGGAGGCCAGTTTTCCAGCTTCATGCCGAGGGTGAGGCCGCGCGAAGCGAGCACTTCCTTGATCTCGTTCAGCGACTTGCGGCCCAGGTTGGGCGTCTTGAGCAGCTCGGTCTCGGTGCGCTGGATCAGGTCGCCGATGTAGTAGATGTTCTCGGCCTTGAGGCAGTTGGCCGAGCGCACGGTGAGCTCGAGGTCGTCCACCGGGCGCAGCAGGATAGGGTCGACCGCCGGAGACTTCGGCTGCTCGGTCGGCATCGCGGTGCCTTCGAGCTGCGCGAACACCGACAGCTGGTCGACCAGCACGCGCGCGGCGTAGCGGATCGCCTCTTCGGGCTCGATGGCGCCGTTGGTCTCGATGTCCATGATGAGCTTGTCCAGGTCGGTGCGCTGCTCGACGCGCGCCGACTCGACCGCATAGGACACGCGCCGCACCGGGCTGAAGGACGCGTCCAGGATGATGCGGCCGATGCCCTTGGTCTCCTCGGGCAGGTAGCGCATGTTGCCAGGGACGTAGCCGCGCCCGGATTCGACTTTGATCTGCATCTCGAGCTTGCCGCCCGAGGCGAGGTGGGCGATGACGTGGTCGGGGTTGACGATCTCCACGTCGTGCGAGACCTCGATGTCGGCCGCGGTGACCGCGCCGTTGCCCGCGGCCTTCTTGAGCGTGAGGATCGCCTCGCTGCGGTTGTGGAGGCGAAACACCACCCCCTTGAGGTTGAGCAGGATGTCGACCACGTCCTCGCGGATTCCGTCGAGGGTGGAGTATTCGTGCACCACGCCGGCGATCTGCACTTCGGTGGGCGCGTGGCCGGGCATGGACGACAGCAGCACGCGCCGCAGCGCGT
Source organism: uncultured Enterobacteriaceae bacterium (assembly GCA_964546195.1). Classification (GTDB taxonomy): domain Bacteria; phylum Pseudomonadota; class Gammaproteobacteria; order Burkholderiales; family SG8-39; genus SCGC-AG-212-J23. Next base: position 1,553 of record CAZJJC010000009.1, read on the forward strand.
TGCCGAGCGTGTGGCCATAGCCGCGCTCGAACGGCTCCATCGTCACCCGGGCGTGGTTCGGGGACAGGTTTTGTACGTCAACGATACGCGGCTTCAGAAATCCCGATTGCGGCATAGCTCCGGTCCTGGTGGCTTACTGTTACTTCGAGTACAGCTCGATGATGAGGCTCTCGTTGATGGTCGACGAAAGCTCGCTGCGGGCGGGCAGCGCCTTGAACGTGCCCTTCAGCCCCTTGGCATCCACTTCCAGCCAGTCGGGCAGGCCGCGCGACGAGGTCGCTTCGGCCGCGGCCTTGATGCGCAGGTGCTCCTTGGCCTTGCCGGCCACTTCCACCACGTCGCCCGGCTTCACCTGGTACGACGGAATGTTGACCCGCTTGCCATTGACGAGTATCGCGTTGTGGCGCACCACCTGCCGCGCCTCGCTGCGCGAGCCACCGAACCCCATGCGGTGAACCACGTTGTCCAGGCGCGATTCCAGCAGCTGCAGCAGGCGCTCGCCGGTGACGCCCTTGGAGCGCGAGGCCTCGGCGTAGGTCTTGCGGAACTGGCGCTCGAGCACGCCGTAGATGCGGCGCAGCTTCTGCTTCTCGCGCAGCTGCTTGCCGTAGTCGGAGAGGCGCTGCCCGCTCTTCTGGCCGTGCTGGCCGGGGGCGTAGGCGCGCCGCTCGATGGCGCATTTGTCGGTAAAGCATTTCTCCGCCTTGAGGAACAGCTTCTCGCCTTCCCGGCGGCACTGGCGGCACTTCGCGTCTAGAACTCTGGCCATTGTCGCTCCCTTAAACCCGGCGCCGCTTCGGCGGCCGGCAGCCGTTGTGCGGGATGGGCGTCACGTCGGCGATGCTGCCGATCTTGAGGCCGATCGCGTTGAGGGCACGCACCGCCGACTCGCGGCCGGGCCCGGGCCCCTTGATGCGCACCTCGATGTTCTTCACGCCGCATTCCTGGGCTGCGCGCCCGGCGCGCTCGGCCGCGACCTGCGCGGCGAACGGGGTCGATTTGCGCGAGCCCTTGAAGCCGGCGTTGCCGGAAGTGGCCCACGACAGCACGTTGCCCTGGCGATCGGTGATGGTCACGATGGTGTTGTTGAACGAGGCGTGCACATGGGCTATGCCCTCGGCGACGTTCTTCTTGACCTTCTTGCGTGCCCGTGCCTGCGCGGTCTGCTGCAGTTCCTGACGGGTGGGGGCGCTTCTACTGGCCATGTGTCATTTTCCTTAAGCGACCTTACCGGCTTGCACGTTGAGCTTGATGGCGGCCTTGCGCGGCCCCTTGCGGGTGCGCGCGTTGGTGCGGGTGCGCTGGCCGCGCACCGGCAGCCCCTTGCGATGGCGAAACCCCCGGTAGCAGCTCAGGTCCATCAGCCGCTTGATCGACATCGAGACCTCGCGGCGCAGGTCGCCCTCGACCGTGAGCCGCTGCACGCTTTCGCGCAGCCGGTCGAGCTCGGCGTCGTTCAGGTCCTTGATCTTGCGCGAGCCCTGCACGCCGGCGGCGGCGCAGATCGCCTGCGCGCGCGCGCGGCCGATGCCGTAGATCGCGGTAAGCGCGATCTGGGCATGCTGGTGGTTCGGAATGTTGATCCCTGCGATGCGTGCCATAAGCGGAACCTGAAATTATAGCTGTTTCGTCAAGGTCTTATCAACCCTGACGCTGTTTATGGCGCGGATCCGAGCAAATGACGCGCACCACGCCCTTGCGCCGCACGATCTTGCACTTGCGGCAGATTCTCTTTACCGACGCCATGACTTTCATACTCGTCTCTCCTTACGTCGCCCGCTCATTTCGCCCTAAAGGTAATCCGGCCCTTCGTCAGGTCGTACGGCGTCAACTGCACCGTCACCTTGTCCCCCGGCAGGATGCGGATGTAGTGCATCCGCATCTTCCCCGAGATGAAGGCATGGATCACATGCCCGTTTTCCAGCTTCACCCGGAAGGTCGCGTTCGGCAGGTTCTCCACCACTTCCCCCTGCATCTCGATGACGTCTTCCTTGGGCATCGGTGTTTCAGCGCGCCTTCAACGGACCCCAGGCAGACCGCCCTTGAAGTTGGCCTTGCGCAGCAGGCTTTCGTACTGGTGCGTCATGACGTATGACTGCACCTGCGACATGAAGTCCATCGTTACCACCACGATGATCAGCAGCGACGTGCCGCCGAAGTAGAACGGCACGTTCCAGCGCAAGATCAGGAACTCGGGCAGCAGGCACACCGCGGTGACGTAGATCGCGCCGGCGAGCGTGAGCCGCGTCAGGATCTTCTCCAGGTAGCGGGCCGTCTGCTCGCCCGGCCGGATTCCCGGAACGAACGCTCCCGACTTCTTGAGGTTGTCGGCGGTCTCCTTCGGGTTGTACTGCAGCGCCGTGTAGAAGAAGCAGAAGAAGATGATCAGCGCGGCGTACAGCATCACGTAGATCGGCTGGCCGGGGCTCAACGTGCCGGCGATGTCGCGCAGCCAGGTCAGCCGCTCGGTGGAGGCGCCGAACCAGCCCAGCAGCGTGGCCGGGAACAGGATGAGGGATGAAGCGAAGATCGGCGGGATCACGCCCGCCATGTTCAGCTTGAACGGCAGATGCGAGCTCTGCCCGCCGTAGACCCGGTTGCCGACCTGGCGCTTGGCGTAGTTCACCAGGATCTTGCGCTGGCCGCGCTCGACGAAGCACACCAGCGCCGTGACCACGAGCACCGCGATGGCGATGAGCAGCGCGGTCAGCGGGTGCATCGCGCCGGTGCGCACCAGCTCCAGCGTGCCGGC
>CAZJJC010000010.1:0-17107 GCA_964546195.1 uncultured Enterobacteriaceae bacterium
ACAAGATGTCGTGGGCCGACATCCCGACCTGCAAGGAGGCCGGGCTCGACATCGACTACCTGATGCTGCGCGGCATCTTCATGCCGGCGGGCGTCTCGCAGGAGCACGTCGACTACTACATCGGCCTGTTCGCGAAGGTGGTGGCGACGCAGGAGTGGAAGGACCTCATGGAGCGCGGCGCCTTCAACCAGACCCGCCTGAAAGGCAAGGAATATGCCGCATGGGTGGCGAAGGAGGAAGCGCGCCACGTGTCGCTCATGAAGGCCGCCGGCTTCATCGCCAAGTAGTCCGGCGCAGTGCAGACGGGCCCGGCGCTTGCCGGGCCTTTTTTTGACCGAGCGGGGGGAAGTCATGAGGCAGGAACCGGAAGAGCGCGCGGCGTTCCGGCTGCGCAGCGCCGAGATCGGCGTCGCGCTCGTGATCCTGGCACTGGCCGGGCTCATCGCCTTCGACAGCATTCGCATCGGCGCGCGCTGGACCCCGGAGGGGCCGCAGACGGGCTATTTCCCTCTCTATATCAGCCTGATCCTGGGCGCGGCCTGCCTTGTCAACATCGTCCTGGCGCTGCGCCTGAAGGGGAAAGCGAATCCGTCCTTCGTAGGCGCCGGCCAGCTCAAGCTCGTGCTGACCGTGCTGGTCCCGACGGCGGTGTTCGTCGCCGTGATCCCCTGGACCGGTCTGTACGTTTCCGCAGTTCTGTACATCGCCTACTTCATGCGCCGCCTGGGCCGCTACCCGTGGTGGAAGGCGGCGGCGACGAGTCTCGGCACGGGCCTCACCCTGTTCGTCCTGTTCGAGATCTGGTTCCTGGTGCCCCTGCCGAAGGGTCCGCTCGAGCGCCTGCTGAGCGTGGGCTGAGCGATGGACGAGATCCAGTCGCTGATGCACGGCTTCGGCGTCGCGCTGACGCTGAAGAACCTGTTCTTCATGCTCGTCGGCATCGTGCTGGGCGTCATCATCGGCGTCCTGCCCGGCCTGGGGGGCGCGAACGGGGTGGCGATCCTGCTGCCGCTCACGTTCACTTTAGCGCAGACGCCCGGCGGTACGACCACCGCCATCATCCTGCTGTCCTGCATCTACTGGGGAGCGCTGTTCGGCGGCGCCATCACCAGCATCCTCTTCAACATCCCGGGCGAGCCCTGGTCGGTGGCGACGACCTTCGACGGCTATCCGATGGCGCAGCTTGGCCGCGCCGGCGAGGCACTGACCGCCTCGTTCACGGCGTCATTCTTCGGTGCGCTGGTGGCGGTGATCATGATCACGTTCGTGTCGCCGATCATCGCCGAGTTCGCGCTCGCCTTCGGGCCACCGGAGTTCTTCGCGGTGTACTTCCTGACCTTCTGCGCGTTCATCGGCATGAGCAAGGAGCCGGCGTTCAAGACGCTCGCCGCGATGATGCTCGGCTTCGGGCTCGCCGCGGTCGGCACCGACACGGTCACCGGGACGCTGCGCTTCAATTTCGGCTCCATGCTGCTGCTCAGCGGCTTCAACTTCCTGGTGGCGGTGATCGGGCTGTTCGGCATCGGCGAGATCCTGTTGAGCCTCGAAGAGGGCCTCTCGTTCCGCGGCGCCAAGGCGAAGATCGATCCGCGCGTGGTGTGGCAGACCTGGAAGGAACTGCCGCGCTACTGGGCGACGGCGCTGCGCTCCGCGGGAATCGGCTGCTTCATGGGCGTGGTGCCGGGCGGCGCGACGCCAGCGTCCTTCATGAGCTACGGCATGGCGCGCCGCTTTTCAAAGGACGGCGCGCACTTCGGTTCCGGCAAGATCGAGGGCGTCGTGGCGCCCGAGGTGGCGAACAATGCCGCCGGCACGAGCGCGCTGCTGCCGATGCTGACCCTCGGCGTGCCGGGCTCGCCCACCGCGGCGGTGCTGCTCGGCGGGCTGATGATCTGGGGGCTGCAGCCGGGCCCGCTGCTGTTCGTGGAGCAGAAGGAATTCGTCTGGGGGCTGATCGCCTCGATGTACCTGGGCAACCTCGCCGGGCTGATCGTGGTGCTCACCTGCGTGCCCCTGTTCGCCGCCATCCTCAGGATCCCGTTCTCGGTGATCGCGCCGATCATCATCGTCATCTGTGCGATCGGCGGCTACACGGTCAACAATGCCGTCTTCGATGTCTGGATGATCGTGGTGTTCGGCGTCGTCGGCTACCTGTTCAAGAAGCTGCAGTATCCGCTTGCGCCCATGGTGCTGGCCATCGTCCTCGGCGACCAGGCGGAGGCCTCCTTCCGCCAGGCGATGATCATGTCGCAGGGCGACATGACCATCTTCTTCTCGAAGAAGCTGGTCGGCTTCATGACTACGCTCGCGCTGCTGCTGCTGTTCTGGCCGACGATTGCGTGGCTGTGGGCTAAAGCCCGCCGAACTTCTGCTTGAGGCGGGAGAGCGTCTCCGGCGTGAGATTGAGGTAGGCGGCGAGCTCCTTCTTCGGGATGCGCCCGGCGAGCTCCGGGTGCTTGCGCAGGAAGCGCGACAGGCGCCCGGGCGCGTCGAGCAGGTGCAGCGTGATGGAGTGCGCCATCACCTCCGACATCAGCTTCATCACCTCGTACTCGAAGCGCAGCTTCACATCCTCGTGGCGCTCGAGGAACTCCGCCCAGACCGGCATGGCGAGCTCCGCGGTGCGCACCTTGGTGACCGCCACGATCGAATAGGGCACCGGCGTGCGCAGGCGCCATGCGGCGTAGGAGGTATCAATCTCGGTGTCCGCGGCGAAGCGCAGAATCATCTCGCGCCCCTGGGGGTTCGACACGACGCGCTTCAGCATGCCCTCGAGAATGAAGAACTGCTCCATCTCCTCGTCGCCCTGGCGCACCAGCCGGTCGCCCTTGCGATAGTCCACGATGGCGAGCAGCGGCTCCAGCTCCGCCCACTGCGCCGGCGTCATGCCCTGCAGCACGAGGTTCTGGCGCAGCTGCAGGCGCAGGCTGTTGCGTTGCGGGTGGCCGGCCAGGGTCGTCACGGGGTTGGGATTTTAGACCCTTGACCTCAGTCAAGGCCGGCCCGGCGACCGGGTTCTTACCATAGCGGTCCCTCACAGGAGCCAGCTCATGGGCACCGCCGAACCTCGAATCGCCGAACCTAAAGCATCCACGCCCAGCGAATCACCAATGACCGACGGCTTTCAGCTGGTCATCGACGCCCTGAAGCTGAACGGCCTCGACACGATCTACGGCCTGCCCGGCATCCCGATCACCGACCTGACCCGTCGTGCCCAGGCCGCGGGCTTGCGCGTGCTTTCGTTCCGCCACGAGCAGAACGCAGGCTACGCCGCGTCCATCGCCGGCTTCCTGACGCAGAAGCCGGGCATCTGCCTGACCGTGTCCGCGCCGGGCTTCCTGAACGGACTCAACGCGCTCGCCCACGCCACCACGAACTGCTTTCCGATGATCCTCATCAGCGGCTCGAGCGAGCGCGAGATCGTCGACCTGCAGCAGGGCGACTACGAGGAGCTGGACCAGCTCGCCATCGCCAAGCCGCTCGCCAAGGCCGCCTTCCGCGTGCTGCACGCCGAGGACATCGGCGTGGGCATCGCGCGCGCCATCCGCGCCGCCGCCTCCGGCCGCCCGGGCGGCGTCTATCTCGACCTGCCGGCGAAGCTCTTTGCGCAGAGCATCGACGCGATGGTTGGGAAAAATTCATTGATCAAAGTCGTGGACCCCGCGCCGAAGCAGATTCCGGCGCCGGAAGCGGTCAAGCGCGCCCTTGATTTGCTTCGTTCTTCCAGGAAACCATTGATCATCCTCGGCAAGGGCGCCGCGTATGCGCAAGCGGATTCTGAAATAAAAAATCTGGTTGAAAAGACAGGCATTCCCTATCTGCCGATGTCGATGGCGAAGGGCCTGCTGCCCGACACGCACGAGCAGTGCGCGTCCGCGGCACGCTCCTTCGTGCTCCCCGAGGCCGACGTCGTCATGCTGATCGGCGCGCGCCTCAACTGGCTGCTCTCGCACGGCAAGGGCAAGACGTGGGGCGGAAAAGGGCACAAGGACTGGGGCAGCCAGAAATTCGTCCAGGTCGACATTTCGCCGCAGGAAGCCGACAGCAACGTGCGCATCGACGCCCCGGTGGTGGGCGATATCGGCTCCTGTGTTTGTGAATTCTTATCCGAGATCGAATCCGGTTGGGCGAAACCGCCGGCCGAGTGGATCGGCGCGATCAACGAGCGCAAGAGCAAGAACGTCGCCAAGATGGGCGAGACGCTGGCAGCCAATCCTTCGCCGATGAATTTCCACAGCGCCCTGAACGTCGTGCGCGACATCGTCAAGGCGAATCCGGAAGCGATCCTCGTGAACGAAGGTGCCAACGCCCTCGACTTCACGCGCAGCATCGTCGACATGTACAAGCCGCGCAAGCGCATTGACGTCGGCACCTGGGGCATCATGGGTATCGGCATGGGCTACTGCGTCGCCGCCGCCGTCGTCACCAAGCAGCAGGTGATCGCGATCGAGGGCGACAGCGCTTTCGGCTTCTCCGGCATGGAAGTCGAGACCCTCTGCCGCTACAACCTGCCGGTCTGCGTGGTGGTCTTCAACAACAACGGCGTCTACCGCGGCACGGACGTCAATCCGACCGGCGGCCCCGATGTGGCGCCCACCGTGTTCGTCAAGGGCGCACGCTATGACAAGCTGATCGAGGCCTTCGGCGGCGTGGGCGTGCACGCCACGACCCCGGCCGAGTTGCGAAGCGCGATGGAAGAGGCCGTCCGCTCGCGCAAGCCCACGCTCGTCAATGCCGTGATCGACGAGACCGCCGGCACCGAAAGCGGCCGCATCACGAGCCTCAATCCGAGCGCGAAAAAGAAATAGGTTCTGGAGATCGCAATGGAAGCACTCAAGGGAATCCGCATCCTCGACATGACGCACGTGCAGGCCGGGCCGACGTGCTCGCAGCTCCTCGCGTGGCTCGGCGCCGACGTCATCAAGCTCGAGCCGCCTCAGGGCGATGCCACGCGCGGGCAGCTGCGCGACGTGCCGAACGCCGACAGCCTGTACTTCACGATGCTCAACTGCAACAAGCGCTCGATCACGGTGAACATGAAGAGCGCCGAGGGCAAGCAGGTGTTCGTCGATCTGCTGAAGAAGTGCGACATCATCATGGAGAACTTCGGCCCGGGCGTGCTCGATCGCCTGGGCTTCACCTGGGACAAGATCCACCAGCTCAACCCGAAGATCGTGATGGGCTCGATCAAGGGCTTCGGCTCGAGCGGCCCCTATGCCGACTTCAAGGCCTACGAGAACGTGGCGCAGGCGATGGGCGGCGCGATGAGCACGACAGGCGTGCCGGAGGGGCCTCCTTTCGTCACCGGCGCGCAGATCGGGGATTCGGGCACGGGGCTGCACCTCGCCATCGGCCTGCTCGCGGCGTTGCGCCACGCCGACCGCACCGGCCAGGGCCAATACGTCGAGGTCGCCATGATGGACGGCGTGATGAACCTGTGCCGCGTCAAGTTCCGCGACCATCAGCGCCTCACGCGCCAGGTGCTCTCGGAATACTCCGTCAAAACAGAGCAGGGCATGGGCGCGGTGCCGCGCGCCGGCAACGACTCGGGCGGCGGCCAACTCGGCAACGCCATCCATTGCAAGCCGCACGGCCCGAACGACTGGCTGTACGTCGTGGTGCAGGAGGCCGTATGGGAGCCGCTGGCGGAGCGCATCGGCGGGGAAAAATTGAAGAATGACTCCAGGTTCGCGAAGATCGCCGATCGGAGGAAGAACCAGAACGAGATGTGGCAGCTGATCACAGACTTCGCGAAGGACTACACCAAGCGCGAGTTCATGGCGATCCTCAACCCGCTCGATGTGCCCTGCGGCCCGATCATGAGCACGGACGATCTGGCCAACGATGAGCACATCCGCGGGCGCGACATGTGGGTCGAGCTCGATCACCCGCAGCGCGGCAAGTGGTGGAACGTCGGCATGCCGATCAAGCTGTCGGCCTCGCCCGCCGTGATCAAGCGCTCGCCGACGCTCGGCGAGCACACCGAAGAGGTTCTCAAATCCGTTCTCGGGTATGAGGATTCGAAGGTCAACGCCCTGAAGCAGGCAGGCGCCTTCAGCGCGCCGCCGAAGAAAGCCGCATGAGAGTCGCGATCGTCGGCCAGCAGGACTTCGGCAAAGCGGTGCTCGAGGCGTTCCTCGCGCGCGGCGACCAGGTCGCGGGCGTGTTCTGCGCGCCCGACAAGCCGGGCGCGCGGCCCGATGCGCTCAAGGTCGCGGCCGAGGAGAAGAAGGTCAAGCTGTTCCAGTTCGCTTCCCTGAAGAGCGATGAAGCCAAGGCCGCGATGAAGGGACTCGACGCCGAGATCGGCATCATGGCTTTCGTGCTGCAGTTCGCTCCCCAGGACTTCGTGAAAATTCCCAGGCACGGCACGATCCAGTACCACCCTTCGCTGCTGCCGAAGTACCGCGGCCCCTCGTCGATCAACTGGCCGATCATCCGCGGCGACACCAAGACCGGCCTGACGATCTTCCGTCCCACCGACGGCTTGGACGAGGGACCGGTGGTGCTGCAGAAGGAGACCGAGATCGGCCCGGACGACACGCTCGGCACGGTTTATTTCGACCGCCTGTTCCCGATGGGGGTCAAGGCGATGCTGGAGGCGGCAGATTTGGTGATTTCTTCGAAACATAAGGAAATCGTGCAGGACGAGTCCCGGGCCACGTACGAAGGCTGGTGCCGCAAGGCCGAAGCGCGCCTCAACTGGGCGAACCACGCCGAGTTCGTCTACAACACCATCCGCGGCTGCAATCCCGCCCCGGGCGCCTGGACCACGCTGGAAGGCAGGGAGCTGCAGATCTTCGACGCCCGCAAGCATCCGGTACGCGCGTTCGGTGCAGTCAAGGGCAAAGTGGGGGAAGTCGTCGAAGTCACGGACAAGAGCTTTCAGGTCACGGCGCAGGGCGGGCGCATAGAGGTCCTGCGCGCGAAGCTCGGCGATGGAAAAAAAGTGGCCGCCGCCGAATTGCTCTCCTCCGCCCAGATCAAGGCCGGGGCAATCCTGGGCGCCTAGCGTCTAAATATTTGACGCAGCTTACATTTAACTGCAAAAATGGGAGTTAGACCGCTGTTTTTAAGAACAGATTGCGGCACGGCGCAGGGGGAAGACGGGCATGAAGTCCGGGTTCTGGAGGTCCGACTGGTTTCTCGGCGCGCTCGTCGTCGTCGTCGTTCTTCTCTTCAGCCGGCTTAGCGAGCTTCTCCCGAGCCTCGAGCGCAAGGCTTACGACATCGGCCTGCTGGCCAGCGCGCGCGAGCCGCACCCGGATGTGGTGGTCATCGCCATCGACGAAACATCGCTGGCGAACATCGGCCGGTGGCCTTGGCAACGTGACGTGCTCGCGAAGATGACCGAGATCCTGGCCAGCGCCAAGCCGAAGCTCATTGCCAGCACCATCCTGCTGAGCGAGCCGCAGGTCGACAAAGGCTATCAGTACGTCAGCAGGGTTCTGGACGCGGTGGCCAAGTCGCCGCCCCTTGCCAAGGCCGCCTCGCATGATGCGATTCTCGCGCTGCTCAAGGAGGCGGAGCAAGACCTCAACACCGACCGTAAGCTCGCCGACAGCTATGCGAAGGCCGGCAACGTCCTCATGCCGATGAGCTTCACCCTCGGCCTGCCTCAGGGCAGGGCCGACACGCGGCCTCCGGATTACGTGGCGGCGAACGCCGTGGCGGGCGTGAAGCTCGCCGGGGAGCTCGCTGCGCTGCCGGCGCGCGCAGTCGAGCTGCCCGTCGAGATCCTGGGCAGGGCGGCAGCCGGCATCGGCCACCTCAACACCCCGCGGGACGTCGACGGCACCGTTCGCACCGAGCCGCTGCTCGTCCAGCATTACGACCAGCTGTTCCCGTCGCTTTCGCTCATGGTGGCTGCCAAAAGCCTCAACCTGGGGCCGGCCGACATCACGGTAGCCCTCGGCGATAGCGTGTCCCTGGGCGGGCTGCGCATCAGGACCGATCCTTATCTGCAGATGAATACCCACTTCTACAAGCTGCCGGAGGCGCGCTCGGCCTTCCAGGTGGACTCCTTCTACGACGTGTACTCGGGCAAGATTGCGCCGGCCAAGTACGCCGGAAAGATCGTCCTGCTCGGCGCCACCGCGGCCGGCCTCGGCGCCGCTCCGGTTACGCCGGTGGCGGCGGCAATGCCGCCCGTTCTGCTGCTCGCGCATTCGGTGTCCTCTATCCTGCAGGAGCACTTTATCGTCGCCCCGGCCTGGGGCGGGTGGGCGGAGCTGCTCGTGCTTCTAGCCATCGCATCGTACGTAATCGCCCTGCTGCCGCGGCTCAACGCCGGGACCGCGCTCGCCGTGTCCGGCGCACTCTTCGTGGCGATTCTCGCCGCCCACATGAGCCTCATGACTTCGGCGCGGATTTGGCTGCAGCTCATGCTGCCGGCGACGTTGCTGCTCATCGGGTACGCTGCCCTGGTGTCCAAGCGCTTCATCGTCAACGAGCGCGCCAAGCTGAAGTCGGACGAGCGCTCGGCCGAATCGAACCGCATGCTCGGCCTGGCCTACCAGGGCCAGGGCCAGCTGGATCTCGCCTGGGACAAGTTCAGGCAGGTACCGTTGTCCGAGCAGCTGCTGGACAACCTGTACAGCCTTGGCCTGGACTTCGAGCGCAAGCGCCAGTTCAACAAGGCCGAGTCGGTGTTCCGCACCATGCACGCATTCGACCCGAAGTTTCGCGACCTCGAGAGCCGGCTGTCACGGGCGAAGCAGCTTTCTGAAACCGTGGTCCTGCCGGGAGCGAGTCACCCGGGCGGCCGCCTGCAGCTCGGCGCGGGCGAGAAGCCCAGGTTCGGCCGCTTCGAGGTGCACAAAGAGCTGGGCAAGGGTGCGATGGGCGTGGTGTACCTGGGCAAGGACCCGAAGATCGGCCGCGAGGTGGCGATCAAGACGCTGGCGCTTTCCGAGCAGTTCGACGCGGAGGAGCTCGCCGAGGTGAAGGAGCGCTTCTTCCGCGAGGCCGAGACCGCCGGGCGCCTGTCGCATCCGAACGTCGTCACCATCTACGACACCGGCGAGGAGCACGATTTCTGCTACATCGCCATGGAGCTGCTCAAAGGCGGCGACCTCGCGGCGCATGTCAAGCCGGGCGAGCTGCTGCCGGTCGACAAGGTGGTGTCGATCGTGGCGCGCGTGGCCGACGCCCTGGGCTATGCGCATCGCCAGGGCGTGGTGCACCGGGACGTCAAGCCGGCCAACATGATGTATCACCTCGAAAGCGACACGCTGAAGGTGACCGACTTCGGCATCGCGCGGCTCACCGACACGTCCAGGACCAGGACCGGCATGGTGCTCGGCACGCCTTCGTACATGTCGCCGGAGCAGCTCGCCGGCAAGAAAGTCGAGGGACGCTCGGATCTGTTCTCCCTCGGCGTGAGCCTGTATCAGCTGCTGTGCGGCAGGCTGCCCTTCGAGGGCGAATCGATGCCCGAGCTCATGTTCAAGATCGCCAACGAGCCGCCTGCCGACATCGTGACCGTGAACCCCTGCGTACCGCCGGCGCTCGCGGCCCTCCTCGAGCGCGCGCTCGCCAAGCACCCGGACCAGCGCTTCCAGACCGGCGAGCAATTCGCCGGCGCGCTGCGCGCCGCCCTCCAGGTGTAGCGGGCATGGACCTCGCGCAAGCACTCGACATCGCGAGCTGCACCGACCCGGGCATGGTGCGCTCGCACAACGAGGACTCGATCGCCGCCGACGCGGCAAACGGACTGGTGGTCCTCGCCGACGGCATGGGCGGCTACAACGCCGGCGAGGTGGCGAGCGGCATGGCGACCACGGTGATCATCACCGAGATGCAGCAGATCCTCGCGAGCGCAACGCCCTACCAGATCGACCCGCGCACCAACCAGGAGATCGCCAAGCGGCTGGTGCGCGAGCAGGTGCTCAAGGCGAACACCTCGATCTACCAGGCGGCGCAGAGCCAGCCGCAGTACGCCGGCATGGGCACCACGCTGGTGGTGGCGCTCTTCTACGACAACCGCGTGCTGGCGGCGCACCTGGGCGATTCGCGGCTGTACCTGCAGCGCCAGGGCAAGTTCAGGCAGCTCACGCGCGACCATTCCCTGCTGCAGGAGCAGATCGATTCGGGCCTGATTACGCCCGAGCAGGCGAAGCACGCGCAGCACAAGAACCTGGTGACGCGGGCGCTGGGAATCGACCCGAGCGTCGAGCCCGAAATCCACGAATACCCCGCCAAGCCGGGCGACCTGTACCTGCTGTGCTCCGACGGCCTGTGCGACATGGTGGGCGACGAGGACATCGCCATGACGCTGCAGGCGCTCGGCGGCAACCTGAACATGGCCGCGCAGCACCTGGTGCAGATGGCCAACGACAACGGGGGGCGGGATAACGTTTCGGTTATACTGGTTCGCGTCCTCCGGGAATACCCGGGCGCCCGCGGCGTGATGGCCAAGGTGTTCGCGTGGTTAAAATAACTTCCCGCAGGGCAACGCTATGGCAAAACTGATACTCAGCATGGATGGACTGGTGCTCAAGGAGATTCCCTTGACCAAGGAGCGCACCACCGTCGGCCGCAAGCCCCACAACGATATCCAGATCGACAACCTGGCGGTGAGCGGCGAGCACGCCGTCATCGTCACCATCCTGAACGACTCGTTCCTCGAGGACCTCGGCAGCACCAACGGCACCGTGGTCAACGGCAACCCGGTCAAGAAGCACTTCCTCCAGAACAACGACATCATCGAGCTGGGCAAGTACAAGCTCAAGTTCGTCGGCGAAGCGGCGCTGCCCGCGGCGGGCGAAAAGGCCGATTTCGAGAAGACCATGGTGCTGCGGCCCTCGGCCGTGAAGGCCGCCGCGGAGGCGAAGGCCTCATCTGCCATGTCGGCCGGCGGCGCGCAGGCGGCGCTCGCGCAACGCGGCGCTGCCGGCGAGGACGCCACCAAGACGATGCCGCCGGCCCCGGCCCCGGCGACGCCGCGACCGGCGGGGCAGCCGCTCGGCGCCATCCAGCTGCTGTCGGGCGCCAGCGCCGGCAAGGAGCTGGAGCTCACCAAGCCTCTCACCACGCTCGGCAAGCCGGGCGTGCAGGTGGCGGTCCTCACCCGCCGCCCGCAGGGTTATTTCATCACTCACGTCGAGGGCGCCAACCGCCCGATGGTGAACGGCCAGCAGATCGGCCCGGCACCGCACGCGCTCAAGGACCATGACGTCATCGAGCTCGCCGGCGTGAAGATGGAATTCTTCCTGAAGGCCTGAGGCCCTGAAACAGCACATCGTACGGATCGCGATCGGCCTCGCGATCACGCTGTTTTTCATCGGCTACGCGGCACGCTTCTATGCGGTGGGTTTCATCACCCAGCTGGACCACATCATCTACGACGCGCGCCTGAAGCTGACGATGCCGGAAGGCGTCGATCCGCGCATCGTGATCCTGGACATCGACGAGAAGAGCCTGGGCGAGATCGGCCGCTGGCCCTGGCCGCGCAGCCTGATGGCAGAGCTGATCGACAAGCTGTTCGACAAGCACGGCATCGCCATCCTCGGCTTCGACGTGGTCTGGGCGGAGCGCGACACCAGCTCCGGCATCGACACGCTCGATGCCCTGGCCGAGAAGGACTTCAGGCAGGTGGCCGGTTTCCAGGAGATCTACAAGGGGCTGCGGCCGCGCCTGGACAACGATCTGCTGTTCGCGCAGGCGATCAAGGGGCGGCCGGTGGTGCTCGGCTACTACTTCAACAGCGAGGACCGCGCCGTCAAGGCCAACGCGATACCCGAGCCGGTGCTGCCCAAGGGCACGTTCGCCGGCCGCGGTATCCCGTTCGACGAATGGAAAGGCTATACCGGCAACCTGCCCGTCTACATGAAAAGCGCCGCCGGTGCCGGGCACTTCAATCCGCGCATCGATTTCGACGGCGTCACGCGCCGCGTGCCGATGATTCTGGAGTTCGAGGGCGCCTATTACGAGTCGCTGTCGTTCGCGATGGTGCGCGTCATCCTCGGCAAGCCCGGCGTGGAGCCGGGCTATGCGCCGGCCAGCTTCATGAGCAAGGGGTACAGCGCGCTCGAATGGCTCAAGCTGGGACCGATCAGCGTGCCCGTGGACGAGTCGGTGAGCGCGCTGATCCCCTATCGCGGCAAGAAGTTCAGCTTTCCCTACATTGCGCTGGCCGACGTGATCAACGATCGGGTCGGGCCCGGCGCGCTCAGGGGCAAGATCGCCCTCGTCGGCGCCAGCGCGCCGGGCCTGTTCGACCTGCGCTCGACCCCGGTCGACAGCGTCTATCCCGGCGTGGAGATCCACGCCAACCTGATCGCCGGGATGCTCGATCAGTCGCTCAAGCAGAAGCCCGCCTTCATGCTCGGCGCCGAGGTGATCCTGCTCGCGCTCGGCGGCGTGGCGCTCGCCATCCTCATTCCGATGCTCTCGGCGCTGTGGGCCACCGCGGCGGCCTTGCTCGGCGTCGCGCTCATCCTGGCGTTCAACTTCGCCGTCTGGATCAAGGCCGACATGGTGCTGCCGCTCGCCGCCTCGGTGCTGATGACCGGGACGCTCTATGTGATGAACACGGCCTACGGCTACTTCGTCGAGTCGCGCTCCAAGCGCCAGCTGGGGCAGCTGTTCGGCCAGTACGTGCCCCCGGAGCTGGTCGACAAGATGGCCGAGGACCCCGACAAGTACGACATGGCCCCGCGCAGCGCCGAGCTGACGATCCTGTTTTCCGACGTACGGCGCTTCACCAGCATCACGGAGGCGCTCGAGCCCGAAGAGCTGCGCGAGTACATCAACGAGTACCTGACCGACATGAGCTCGATCATCCGCAGCAGGTACCGCGGCACGCTGGACAAGTACATCGGCGACGCGATCATGGCGTTCTGGGGCGCGCCGGTGGGCGACGCGCTGCATGCGCGCAATGGCGTGCTCGCCGCGCTGGCGATGCAGAAGGAATGCGAGGTGCTGAACGCGAAATTCGCCGCGCGCGGCTGGCCCACGCTGAAGATAGGCGTGGGGCTGGACTCGGGCACGGTGCGCGTCGGCGACATGGGCTCGCAGGTGCGCCGCGCCTATACCGCCATGGGCGACGCCGTGAACGTGGCCTCGCGCCTGGAAGGCCGCACCAAGGGCTACGGCGTGGGCATCCTGGTGGGCGAGGCGACGCGCGAGCTGGTGAAAGACGTGGTGTTCCGCGAGGTCGACAGGATCAAGGTCAAGGGCAAGGACGAGGCGCTCACGGTCTACGAGCCGCTCGGGCTCGAAGGCGAGGTCGACAGCAAGTGGCTGGACGAGCTGCGGCTCTGGAACCAGGCGCTGCGCGCCTACCGCGGCCGGCAATGGGACCAGGTCGAGGTGAACCTGCTCAACCTGCAGCGCATGAACCGGGAATGCGGGCTCTACAAGGTATACGCGGACCGGGTCGCGGCAAACCGCCGGGAAGCGCCCCCACCGGAGTGGGACGGCGTGACGGTGTTCGAAGAGAAGTAGCGCCGCATGCGCCTGCGCGTTCTCGGCTGCTCGGGGGGGATAGGCGGGCGGCACCTGCGCACCACCTCGTTTCTCGCCGACAGTGACATCCTGGTCGATGCGGGCACCGGCGTCGGCGACCTGACGCTGGCCGAGCTGTCGCAGATCGACCATATCTTCATCACGCATTCCCACCTCGATCACGTCACCTCCATCCCCTTCCTGGTCGACACCGTCGGCGGCATGCGCGCGAAGCCGATCGAGGTTCACGCCACGCGCGCGACCATCCAGATCCTGAAGAACCATCTTTTCAACTGGGCGATCTGGCCCGACTTCAGCGAGATTCCCAGCGCCGATGCGCCGTTCCTGCGTTACCAGGAGATCGAGATTGGGCGGCCGATCGCGCTCGGCGCCGGCCGCAGCATCACGCCGATCCCGGCGCGCCATACCGTGCCGGCGGTCGGCTACCATCTGGACAGCGGCGCCGCCAGCCTGGTGTTCACCGGCGACACCGGCCCGAACGACGCGCTGTGGCGGGTGGTCAACCGCATCGGCAACCTCAAGTACCTGATCATAGAGACGGCGTTCTCCAACAAGGAGCGCCACCTCGCGGAGATCTCGCGCCACCTGTGCCCCTCGCTGCTGGCCGAGGAGCTGAAGAAGCTCGAGCGCAACGCCGAGATCTATATCACCCACATGAAGCCGGGCGAGATCGAGCCGACCATGCTCGAGATCGAGGAATGCGCCGGCAGCTTCCGGCCGCGCATGCTGCAGAACAACCTGGTTCTCGAGTTCTAGTGGTCAGCCCGCAGCAGCTGTCCGCGCTCGCGCCGCTGGCGGGCCTGTCGCCCGAGCGGCTCGTCGAGCTGGCCGCAATGGCGGTGCTCGAGCGCGGCCTGCGGGGCAGCGACCCTTTGAAGGAAAAGCTGGCGCTGCCCCGGTCCATCTTCCTGCTTGAAGGCGAGCTGCTGCTCGTGTTCGAAGACGGCGGCACCCTGGTGCTGGTGGGCGGCGCGGAGGATGCGCGCCAGGCCCTCAACCGGCAGAGCCAGCGGGTCGCGCGCAGCAAGGCGATCACCGACGTCGAGCTCGTCGCGGTGGACGACGACGTGCTCGACATTCTGGCCACCTGGGACCAGGTGGCGGCGGCGAGCCCGGAGGCCTCGGCCCTCAGCGGCGCTCTTGCGCTCGGCAGCCTGCGCAGCGGCGCGTTCGCGCAGCTCCCCACAGCCCATATCGACGAGCTGCTCAAGCGCTTCGACCGTGTAAAGACCGCGCGCGGCGATGTCGTGATCCGGGAAGGCCACGAAGGCGACTACTACTACGTGGTCGAGTCGGGCCGCTTCCAGGTCGAGCGGCTGGTGGGCGGCGCCAACGTGGTGCTCGCGGAGCTGAAAAGCGGCGATGCCTTCGGCGAGGAGGCGCTGGTCTCCGAGGCCAAGCGCAACGCCACCGTGAGCGCGCTCGGCGACGGCGAGCTGCTGCGCCTGGACCGCAAGCACTTCAACGAGCTCCTGCGCGAGCCGCTGCTGCGGCGCCTGAGCTTCGATCAGGCGGCCGAAAAGGTGCGCCGCGGCGCGCTATGGCTGGACGTGCGCTACCCCTCCGAATACCAGTACGACAAGCTGCCCGGGGCCATCAACGTGCCGCTGGCCGAGGTGCGCAACATGTTCGAGGTGCTCGACCGCTCCAAGGAATATGTCGCCTACTGCCAGAGCGGCCGGCGCAGCGCCGCGGCGGCGTTCCTGTTCGCCCAGCGCGGTTTCAAGGTCTGGCTGCTCGAAGGCGGATTGCGAAGCGTGGAAAAGACGGGCTGACCGGGGAAAATTCCTCAAAAAATCAGGGTATTTAGGACTACTATCGGAAGCTGAGCAAGAAGAGCGGCAGGGAGGATGTCAATGAGCGCAGTCCTGCACCCCCACGCGGGGGCGCATACCGACGTCGGCACGCGCCTCGCGTTCCAGAAGCAGCTGCAGGCGGTGACGAACAAGATCCACGCCACCAACAACATCGACGAGATCATGTTGGAGGTGAGCGCCGACGTCTGCGCCCTCTTCAACGCCGACCGCCTGACGATCTATTCGATGGGCGAGGACAAGCAGTCGATCGTGTCGAAGGTCAAGACCGGCCTCAACTCGTTCAAGGACCTGAAGCTGCCGATCGCCGAGCATTCCATCGCCGGCTACGTCGCCCTGACCAGGAAGCCCGTCAATATCAGGGACGTCTACGACGACGGCGAGCTGCGCGCGCTCAACCCCAACCTGCGCTTTCTGCAGGAGGTGGACAAGCGCACCGGCTACCGCACCAAGCAGATGCTGGTCGCGCCGATCGTCGAGGCCGGCAGCGCCGAGCTGATCGGCGTCATCCAGATCATCAACAACAAGGCGGGCGCGCCGTTCGGGGCGCTCACCGAGGAAGGCGTGGCCGAGCTGTCGCAGACGCTGTCGATCGCCTTCAAGCAGCGCCAGAAGCCGCAGCTGGTCAAGACGAAGTACGACTACCTGATCGCCGACGCGATGCTCTCGGCGGGGGAGTTCGAGCTCGCCTCGCGCCAGGCGCGCAAGAAGGCGGTCGATGTCGAGCAGGTGCTGGTCGAGGAGTTCCAGGTCAAGATCCCCGCGATCGGCGCCGCGCTGTCCAAGTTCTTCGGCGTGCCTTACGAGCCGTTCAAGCCCGAGCGCGTCAAGCCCCTGGACCTGCTGAAGAATCTGAAGCGCGAATACGTGGAGGGCAACCACTGGCTGCCGATCGACGAGAGCAAGAACGGCCTGACGGTGCTGTGCCTCGACCCCGAGCGCATCCGCTCCTCGCGCATCGCCTCCAACGTGTTTCCCAAGGCGCGCCTCGTCTACAAGGTCACGACGCAGAAGGAGTTCAAGGAAACGGTGAAGCTGTTCTACGGCGCCGAATCCGCGGACAGCGGCAACATCGACGACCTGCTCTCCGGGCTGGAGGACGACGCCGAGGTTTCGTTCGACGGCGCCGCCGCCGACGAAGTCTCCGCCGCGGCCGACAACGAGCTGGTGAAGCTGGTGAACAAGGTCATCATCGACGCCCACAGCCAGGGCGCCTCGGACATCCATATCGAGCCCTACCCCGGCAAGGCGAAGACCGAGATCCGCTTCCGCAAGGACGGCAGCCTGGGCCCCTACATCGAGGTGCCGGCGAGCTACCGCTCCGCGATCGTGGCGCGCATCAAGATCATGTGCGACCTGGACATCTCGGAAAAGAGAAAGCCGCAGGACGGCAAGATCAAGTTCAGGAAATTCGGGCCGCTCGACATCGAGCTGCGCGTGGCCACCATCCCCACGGCGGGCGGCGTGGAGGACATCGTGATGCGGATTCTCGCCGCCGGCGAGCCGATCGCGCTGGACAAGATGGGCTTCTCGCCGCGCAACCTCGAGCAGCTGCAGAACGCGGTAGCCAAGCCCTACGGCCTGTTCTTCGTCTGCGGGCCGACCGGCTCGGGCAAGACCACCACGCTGCACTCGATACTGAAGTCCCTGAACACCCCCGACACCAAGATCTGGACCGCCGAAGATCCGGTCGAGATCACCCAGAAGGGCCTGCGCCAGGTGCAGGTGAACAAGAAGGCCGGCCTGGATTTCGCGGCGGTCATGAGGTCGTTCCTGCGCGCCGACCCGGACATCATCATGGTGGGCGAGATGCGCGACAAGGA
>CAZJJC010000011.1:0-6532 GCA_964546195.1 uncultured Enterobacteriaceae bacterium
GACGCCCACTTGCAGCGCATCCTCGATGCCGAGCTGCGCGAGTCGAAGCCGCCGCCGGGCGGGCTGCTGCTGACCACCCGCCTGGCGCAGCGTCTCGAGGTGCGGCCGGGCGACACGCTGTTCGCCGAGCTGCTCGAAGGCAAGCGCATCAAGGCCGAGCTGCGCGTCGCGGGCACCGCGCGCGAGCTCGCCGGGATGAACGCCTGGATGCGCCTGGAGGACCTCAACCGCCTGGCGCGCGAAGGAGCGGTAGTCTCGGGCGCCGGGCTGCGCGTCGAGCGTGCGCAGGAGGCGGCGCTGCTCGAGCGCCTCAAGGCGATGCCGGCGGCGGCGGTGGTCATCGTCAACCGCACGCTGATCGACACCTTCCGCGAGACCAGCGCCCGAAACGTGCTCTTTTTCACCGCGATCCTCAGCGTGTTCGCCGCGACCATCGCGGTCGGCGTGGTCTACAACAGCGCGCGCATCCAGCTCGCCGAGCGCGCGTGGGAGCTGGCGAGCCTGCGGGTGCTCGGCTTCACGCGCGGCGAGGTGTCGGTGCTGCTGCTGGGCGAGCTCGCGCTGGAGATCGTCCTCGCCATCCCGCTGGGCTGCGTGGCGGGCTTCTGGCTTTCCGCCCTGCTCATCGCCCTGATGAGCCAGGAGATGATTGAGTTCCCGCTGGTCGTGTTCCCGGGCACTTATCTCTATGCGGGCGCGGTGGTGGTGGCGGCCGGGGTGGTCAGCGCGCTCATCGTGCGCAATCGCATCGATAATCTCGACCTCGTCGGAGTCCTCAAGACAAGAGAATGACCACGCGCAACAAGATCGCCCTGGGGATCGCCATCCTCCTGCTCGCCGCGCTCGTCGCCTGGGCGCTGCGGCCGCAGCCGGTCGCAGTCGAGACCGCCGAGGTCACACGCGGCCCGTTCGAGCAGACCGTGTCCGACGACGGCAAGACGCGCGTGCGCGACCGCTACGTGATCGCCGCCCCGCTCTCCGGGCGCGTGGAGCGCGTGCAGCTCGAGGTCGGTGACCCGGTGAAGCAGGGACAGATCGTCGCGGAGCTGACGCCCAGCGCGCCGGCCTTCCTCGACGCGCGCACCCAGCGCGAGCTGCGCGAGCGGATCGGCGCCGCCGAAGCGCAGCTGGCGCGCGCGCGCGCCGAGACCCTGAAGGCCCAGGCGCAGCGCGACCAGGCGCGCGCCGACCTGGAGCGCCAGACCCGCCTTTCTAAGGAAGGCTTCGTGTCGCAAACCGCGCGCGAGCAGGCCGAGCTTGCCTTGCGAACCATGGAAAGGGGGCTGGACGCGGCGCGCTTTGGCGAGCAGGCCGCGGGCCACGATCTCGCGCAGGCGCGCGCCGCCCTGACGCGCTACGAAAGCGGCGCACCGGCCGCGGTCTGGACCGTGACCTCGCCGGTGAGCGGCGCCGTGCTGAAGCTGGTGCAGAAAAGCGAAAGCGCGGTGGCGCTGGGCGCGCCCCTGCTGGAGGTAGCCGACCCGCGCACGCTCGAGGCCGTGGTGGACGTGCTGTCGCAGGAGGCGGTGGCCATCCGCCCCGGGATGCCGGCGCGCCTGGACCTCGGCCAGGGGGTGGCGCCGCTCGCCGCGCGCGTGCGCCTGATCGAGCCCGCGGCCTTCACCAAGGTTTCGGCGCTCGGCGTCGAGGAGCAGCGCGTGAACGTGGTGCTCGACTTCGCCGAGGACCTGGACCGCGTGCAGACCATCGGCGACGGCTTCCGCGTGGAGGCGAGCATCGTGGTCTACCGGCAGGACGACGTGCTCAAGGCGCCGGTGGGCGCCCTGTTCCGCGAGGCAGACACCTGGATGGTGTTCGTGGCCGAAGGCGACGTTGCGCGCAAGCGCGCGGTAAAGGCGCCGCGGCGCAACAGCACCGACGCGCTGATCGAAGAGGGGCTGCAGCCCGGCGAGCGGGTGGTGGTCTATCCTTCGGATGCCCTGCGCGACGGCTCCAGGGTGGAAGTGGTGCGCAGAGGCCAGCGATAGATTACGTAGTACACCAGCACCACCAGCACGCTGCCGCCCACCAGGTTGCCGGCGATCACCGGCACCAGGTTGCGCGCCAGGCCGAGCGCCTCCACCGGCTGGCCCGCCGCCGCCTGCAGCATCATGCCGAGCGGGATGAAGTACATGTTGGCCACCGAGTGCTCGAAGCCGGCGGCCACGAACGCCGAAATCGGAAAGAAGATGGCGACGGCCTTGTCCACCACGCTGCGCCCGGCGAGCGACATCCAGACCGCCATGCACACCAGCACGTTGCACAGCACGCCGCTGAAGAAGGCCTGGCCGGCCGGCAGCGACGTCTTGACCTCGAGGATGCGCAGGTAAATCGCGGAGTACTGCTCGGCATGGCCGGAAAGCAGCACCAGGACGGCAAGGCCGAACGCGCCCGCGAAGTTCGAAAGGCACACCACCAGCCAGTTGACGAGCAGCTCGCGGCTGCTCAGCTTGCCGTCGGCCCAGGCCATGGCGAGGAGGTTGTTGCCGGTGAAGAGCTCAGCGCCCGCCACCACCACGAGCAGCAGGCCAAGCGAGAACACCGCGCCGCCCAGCACGCGCTGCAGCGCGTGGGGCAGCGCCGGGTCGCTCACCACGATAACGTAGTAAAGCGAGCCCAGGCCGATGAAGGCGCCGGCGAGCATGCCGAGCATGACGAGGGACAGCAGCGGCAGGCGCGCCTTGGCCACCCCTACGCTCTGCACGCGCTGGGCGATCTCGCGCGGCGAATACGCGTCAGAGCCGAACAGCGCCGCCACTAGCTGCGCTCGGCCGTCACGACATTGCGGCTGCAGAAATCGCGCACTTTCATCTCAGCGCCTCCAGGACACGCGCAGCAGGTTGTCTTCCTTGTTGTAGTGGAACTCGAGCTCGCCCTTCCAGGACTTGCGCAGCGCCTCGCCGATGCGGCGCGCAAGGTGGGTATCGGTCGTCGTGACCAGCGCGCCCTCGCCCTGCGCGCGGAACGCCATGATGCGCTCGAGCGGATGCTCGCGCTTCTCAGCCTCTTCGCAGTGGCGCACGCGTTGCAGCACCTCCTCGCGGTGCTCGCGGAAGAAGTCGCCCGCGAGGCTGACGTAGCCCGCCGGCATGGCGTCGCGCATGCGGTGGCATGCCGGGCACAGCGTGTCGTGCGCCGGCTCCGTCGCCGGCTCCCAGGTCCAGCGGCCGCGCCGGTACACGGCGCCGCACTCCTTGCAGCGCGCAGGCTCCGCGAGCTTGCTTTTCATCTTGTAGCTGTCGTGCACCAGCTCCTTCAGCAGCTGCTCGTGCTGCAGCATGCGGAAACCGCCTCGTTCGGCTTTCATGGTCGGGTTTTCTCCACGTGACTGCAGCCCACGATAGAACCCTCGCCTGCGCCCGCATTGACCTCGATCAAAGGACGTAGCGGTTGCCGCCGGCGCGTTTCGCCTCGTACATCTTGGAGTCGGCCAGCTTCAGCAGGTCGGCGTCCCTGCCCCGGTAGGCGCAAGCGCCGAGGCTCACGCTGGCGGGCAGCGCGCGGCCCTCGAAGGGCACCGGCACGGCGTTGGCGGCGACGATCTTCTGCAGCACCGCCCCGGCCTCGGCTTGCCCGGTGCCGCTCAGGAGCAGCGCGAACTCGTCGCCGCCGATGCGCGCCACCGTGTCGGCGTCGCGCACGCAGCCGCGCGTGCGCTGCGCCACCGCGCGCAGCACGCCATCTCCTGCGGCGTGGCCGAAGCGGTTGTTCGTGTCGCGGAAGCGATCCAGATCCATGATCGCTACGGTGAAGGTCTCGCCGTGGCGCGCGGCATGGCGCAGCGCCTGGCCGAAGCGGTCCAGGAACAGGCTGCGGTTGGGCAGATCGGTCAGGCTGTCGTGCGTCGCGGCGTGCCCGAGCGTCTCCAGCTCGCGCGCGCGCTCGGTGACGTCGCGGCCGAAGGACACGAAGCCCGTACCGAGCGGGCGGATGATCTTCTCCTCGTAGTAGAGCGCGCCGTCCTTTCTGCGGTTGCGGAATACCGCGCGGAACTCCCGGCCCGCGAGCAGAGCGGCCCACAGCTCGCGGTAGAAATCGGCCTCGTGCATGCCGGATTTGAGCACCGCCGGCGTTCCCCCGACGAGCTCGGCGGCCGCGTATCCGGTCAGTTGCTCGCAGGCGCAGTTCACGTAGCCGATGCGCGCGTCGCGGTCGGTCACCATGACCGCGTCCGGGCATTGCTCGGCGAAGCGACGGAAGTCCTCGTCCATGCGCCATTCCAAGCTAGCGGCGCTGCCGGCCAGCGGTTTGACCCATGTCAAAGGGCCTGAGCAGCGATTCGCCATGCTTGGCGTGGAGGACAATGTCATGCAAACGGCAGAGCTCACGCTACTGATAGCGGAACGTGCAAATCAGATCGCGCAAAGATGCCCGCTCGAGCCGGGCGGTGAGCTGGCGCTCTGGCTGGAGGCTGAAGCCGAGGTCAAGCGCGAGCGACAGGAGAAACTGCGTTCCCGAATTCAAGCAGCGGGCAGTTTAATTCATGTCAAGGGCCGGTAAGGGCGGGCGCGCATCCTGCTGGCTGTATGGTCATGCAGACTCCATTCCGGCCCGGCGCGCTCGAAGTCTACCTTGGCAAGGTCCATGGCCGTGCCGTGAGGCACGTGCGCGTGACCCCGCTCGGCGGCGGCCGGCAGGGCGACAAGGGCTACGGCTACGGCATCCCGCTGCGCGTCGACTACGAGCTCGACGGCGCGCCGCGCCGCGCGGTGGTGGAGTCGGTGCGCCCGGGGCCCTTCGGCCACGAGCACATGGCCGACCGCGCGCAGCTCATGCTCTGGGCGCACCGCGCCTTCGGCAGCCTGCCGCGCCACGTCGCCTCCCTCGACGTCGGAGCAGTGCGCGAAAGCGGCGAGCTGGTTCCGCTGGGCAACGCGGAAGAGCTTTTCATGCTCGCCGAGTTCGTCGACGGGCGCGAGTACGCCGACGACTTGCTGCGCCTGCGCGCGTCGGGCGAAGCGCTGCAAAGCGACCTCGAGCGCGCCGACGCCTTGTGCGACTACCTGGTCGAGATCCATCGCCTCGCCGGGCCCGACCCGGGGCTCTACGTGCGGCGCATCCGCGAGGTGGTGGGCCATGGCGAGTGCATTTTCGGCGTCGCGGACAGTTACCCCGACCACCCCGAGATGAATGCGCTGCTTGCCGGGATCGAGCATCGCTGCCTCGACTGGCGCTGGAAACTCAAGCGGCGCACCCACCGGCTGCGCCAGGTGCACGGCGACTTCCATCCCTGGAACATCCTGTTCCGCGACGGCGCCGACTTCAGCGTGCTCGACCGCTCGCGCGGCGAATGGGGCGAGGCCGCCGACGACGTCACCTGCCTCGCGCTCAACTACCTTTTCTTCTCGCTGCAGCGCTCGGGCCGGCTCGAGGGCGGCTTCGAGCGCCTGTGGCGGCGCTTCTGGGAGCGCTACCTCGAGCGCTCGGGCGACGCCGAGATCCTCGAGGTGGCGGCGCCGTTCTTCGCGTTCCGCGGCCTGGTGATGGCGAACCCGCTCTGGTACCCGGCGCTCGACACCGCCCTGCGGCAGAAGATGCTGCGCTTCGTGGCCGCGGTGCTCGGCGAGGCGCGCTTCGATCCGGCGCGCGCCAACGCCTACTGCGCATGAGCTTCGCCGTGTGGCTCACCGGCCTCCCGGGCTCGGGCAAGAGCGCCATCGCGCGCGAGCTCCTCGAGCAGCTGCACGCGCGCGGTGTGCGCGCCGCCGTGCTCGAGTCCGACGTGCTGCGCACGCAGATCACACCGCATCCGCGCTACGACGCCGCGGAGCGCGACCTCTTCTATGCCTCGCTTGCCCATCTGGGTACGTTTCTCGCGGAAAATGGAACGCCGGTCGTGTTCGACGCCACCGCCCACCGGCGCGCCTACCGCGAGGCGGCGAGGCGGCGCATCGCCCGCTTCGCCGAGGTCTACGTCGACACGCCGCTCGAAGTGTGCGCCGCGCGCGATCCGAAAGGCCTCTATCGAAACAGGAATGCGTCGACCCTGCCCGGCGTGCAGGTGCCCTACGAGCCGCCGCTCACCCCCGAGCTCGTCGTCCATGGCGACCGGGGCAGCCCGCACGAATCCGCCGGCGCGGTCCTCGATCTCCTCGAGCGCCGCGGCTGGCTCCAGGCCGTTTAACCGATCGCGCTGCTCGCCGGGTCCATGCTCTGACCCGCGAAATGCGGGGTTGCTGGTAAGTTCCGGCCCATGGTCACGCGCCGCCGCTTCCTCGGGGGCCTCGCCGCCGCGGCGCTCGCCGGCGCCTGCGACCGGCCGGCGCCGCGGCCCGGGGAGACCACGCTGGTTTTCAAGCACGGCAAGCTCTTCGGCGACCCGCACGTGCTGCGCGCGCTGATCGACGAGTTCGAGGCGGCGCATCCCGGCGTCTCGGTGCGCGAGGAGACCCTGCCCTCCGGGAGCGACGAGCAGCACCAGTTCTACGCCATCAACCTGCAGGCAAGATCGCCCGCCTTCGATGTCCTGGCGCTCGACATCATCTGGGTGGCGGGATTTGCGCGCGCCGGATGGCTCGCCCCGCTGGAGCTG
>CAZJJC010000012.1:0-3950 GCA_964546195.1 uncultured Enterobacteriaceae bacterium
GAGCTCAAGGCTCATCGGCGAGCAGCTCCGCAAGATGCAGCGTCGGGCGTGCCGCCAGCGCCTCGATCTGCTCGCGGCACGAGAACCCGCTCGCCACCACGATGCGCTCGCGCGCGCGCTCGAGCGCCGGCAGCAGCGCAAGGGAGGCGATGCGCCTGGAGGTCTCGTAGAACTCGGGGCGATAGCCGAAGGAGCCGGCCATGCCGCAGCAGCCGCTGTCGGGCGCCATGACGTCGCAGCCCGCAAGCTCGAGGATCCGCAGGTCCGCGGCCGTCCCCCACAGGGACTTCTGGTGGCAGTGGGCGTGCATGAGCACGCGCTCTTTCCTTTCCACCTCGAATTCTCTTTTCAGCAAAAGCTCCGAAAGGCTGGTCACGCTGCCCGCGAGGCGGGCTGCGCGCACGTCGTGCGGAAAGAGCTGCTGCAGCTCGTCGCGGAAAACCGAAAGGCAACCCGGTTCCAGCACGACGATCGGCAAGCCGCGCTCGAGCTGCGGCCAGAGCGCCTCGAGCACGCGCCCGAGCGCCGCTTTGGCGCGCTCCAGCATGCCGAAATCGTAGTACGGCCGGCCGCAGCACAGGTGCGCGGGCGGCAGCTCGACCGCGCACCCGGCGCGCTCCAGAACCTTTTGCGCCGCAGCCGCGGTGCGCGGGCGGAAATGGTTGTTGAAAGTGTCGTCGAACAGAACCACCGGTTCGCCTTTGCCTCGAAATCGGAACTGCGAGCGGAAGGTCTTGCGCGCGAATTGCGGCAGCGTGCGCTGGGGCGCCACGCCCGCCAGCGTCTTTGTCTTGCCTGAAAGGAAGTTGACCAATCCGGGCAAACGCGCCGCCAGCGGCGCCCATTCGCCGACGCGGCCCATCGACCACGCCTGCCGCGGGCGGCGGCGGCCCTCGTAATAGTGCGACATGAACTCCGCTTTGTAGGCCGCCATGTCGGTGTGCGTCGGGCAGTCGCTGCGGCAGCCTTTGCAGCCCAGGCACCACTCCAGCGCGTCCTTCACTTCCTCGCTGCGCCAGCCGTCGGTGATGAGCTCGCCGCGCAGCATCTCGCCCAGCAGGCGCGCGCGGCCGCGCGTCGAGTAGCGCTCCTCGCGCGTGCCGCGGTAGCTGGGACACATGGTGCCGCCCTTCGAGGCGCGGCACTTGCCCATGCCCACGCAATGGCCCACGGCGCGCGCGAAGCCGTCTCCCACCTCGCTTTCGAAAGACAGTTTTGTTTTCAACGTCACGGGCTTGTAGTGCGGACCGAGACGCAGATGCTCATCGACCCGCAGAACTTTTCCTTCGGCATCGACGATCTTGCCGGGGTTCATGCGGTTCTGCGGGTCCCACAGGGCCTTGAACTCGCGGAAAGCCTGCATCAGCTCCTCGCCGAACATGAGCGGCAGGAACTCCGCGCGGGCATGGCCGTCGCCGTGCTCGCCGGAAAGCGAGCCGCCGTACTTCACTACCAGCAGCGCGGCTGCGTGCAGGAATTTGCGCCAGTGCGCCACGCCCTCGGGGGTGCGCAGCTCGAAATCGATGCGCGCGTGCACGCAGCCGTCGCCGAAGTGGCCGTAGATCGAGGTGCGGTAGCCGAAGCGCCCGACGAGCGCACGAAACTCCCGCAAGTAATCGCCCAGCCGCATCGGGTCGACCGCGGCATCTTCCCAGCCCACGATGGGGTCGGGTCCCCTGCCGGCGAGGTTGAGCGCGGTGGCCGACGCGCCGGTCTCGCGGATCGTCCAAAGGCGGGTCATCATTGCCTTATCGACGATCAGCGTTCCGGAGATTCTCGAGGCCTTGTGAAGCGCTTCTTCGACGCTGTCTCCGCCGAACTCGACCATCAGCCAGCCATTGCCGGGCGGCAGGAGCGCGATGTCCTCCAGGCGCAGGCCGCGCTCGCGCAGGCCGCCGATGATGCGCTCGTCGAGGCCCTCGCAGGCGAGCGGCCCGGCGGCGAGGATTTCGGGCACCGCGTCGCCGGCGGCGAAAATGTCGGGAAAGCCGCGCACCACGAGCACACGCTCGGGCGGGCTCTTCACCAGGCGCGCCTCGGCCTGGACGGTGAAGGCGCAGGTGCCTTCCGAGCCGACCAGCGCGCGCGCCACATTGAAGCCGTTCTCGGGCAGAAGCTCGTCCAGGTTGTAGCCCGAGACCCGGCGCCGGATGCGCGGGAAACGGCTGCGGATGAGCTCGCCGTATCGCTGTGCGATACGGCGCATGCCGGCGTAGATTTCTGCTTGTCGTCCGCCCGATGACACGATGCGGCGGAACGACTCCTCGCTGGTCGGCCCGCACCAGAAGCGCGCGCCGTCGTAAGTGAGCACCTCCAGGCGCGAGATGTTCTCGACCGTCTTGCCGGCCATGACGGAATGCGGTCCGCACGAGTTGTTGCCGATCATGCCGCCCAGGGTGCAGCGCGAGTGGGTCGCCGGGTCGGGCGCGAAGGTGAGGCCGTGCGCCTCGGCCGCTTCGCGCAGCATGTCGCATACCACCCCGGGCTCGACGCGCGCGACGCCTGCGCCGGGCTCGATGTGGAGCACGCGATCGAGGTACTTCGAGCAGTCGACGATCACCGCGGCGTTGACGCTCTGGCCGCACATCGAGGTGCCCGCGCCGCGCGGCAGGATCGCCGCGCCATGCTGCCGGCACAAGGCCAGCGTGGCGACGATGTCCTCGACGGAGCGGGGCAGCACCACCCCGACCGGCACCTGCCGGTAATTCGAAGCGTCGGACGCGTAGGCGGCGCGGGCGCCGTTGTCGAAGCGCACTTCGCCGGCAAGCGCGGTGCCCAACGCAGCCCCAAGTCGTTGAAAAACTACCATTTGTAGAGATTCTGTCACAGGCGCTTCCTTGACTCGTGCGCGAACCAGGGCTAGATTGCCCGCAGGCGGCCGCGGTAGGGTGGAGCACTGGTCGCCCTACAGTCACGCGATATCGGTCAATCTTCCTCTTCATTCGGAAATCTCACCTAGGAGTGCACATGAAATCTGCTTGGGCAAAAACAATCTGCCGCCTGTTGGTCGTGATGATGGTCTGGACGCCATACCAGGTAGCGCAAGCCGGGATGATCGGCACCGATCAGGTGGCGACAACCTCCTCGCAGGCAGACCGAACCGCGGTGCTGGGCTTCGTGAGCCGCGCCGATGTGGCGGGCCAGCTGCAGGCGATGGGCCTCGACGGTGCGACCGCCAAGGACCGGGTAGCCGCCATGAGCGATGCCGAGGTTTCCTACCTGGCCGGCAGGATCAACAGCCTGCCCGCCGGCGCCGACACCGCGGGCGTGCTGATCCTCATCCTGATCATCGCCGCGATCTGGTGGGTCTGGAAGCGCTAGCCGCAAGCGGCCGCAAGGCCCGACAAGACGCCCGCGCAGTCGCGGGCGTTTTTGTTTGCGCCTGCCTGCTCGCGCTCTCGGGCTGCGCCAGCCTCTGGCCGCAGACGGCGGAGCTGCGCAAAGCGCTGCCGCAGGGGCTGCCCGAGCGCGTCGAGCTCACCGAGGTGCCCTTCTTCCCGCAGAGCGATTACCAGTGCGGGCCCGCCGCCTTGGCCACCGCGCTCGCCAGCTCCGGCGTCAAGGTAACGCCCGAGGAACTGGTCGGCCAGGTCTATCTGCCCGAGCGCAAGGGCAGCTTGCAGGTCGAGATGCTGGCCGCGGCGCGCAGGCACGGCAGGGTGTCCTACGAGCTCGCGCCGCGCTTCGAGGATGTGCTGCGCGAGGTCGCAGCCGGCACCCCGGTGATCGTGCTGCAGAACCTCGGGCTCATCGACGGCTGGCACTACGCGGTCGCCGTCGGCTACGACTACCGGCGCGGCGAGCTCCTTCTGCGCTCCGGCGAGACCGAGCGCAAGGCGCTCTCGTTCACGATCCACGAGATGGTGTGGAAGCGCAGCGGCTACTGGGCGATGGTCGCCATGCCTCCGGGGCGCATTCCCGCCACCGCGGACGAGGCGCGCTGGCTGGCG
>CAZJJC010000013.1:0-1826 GCA_964546195.1 uncultured Enterobacteriaceae bacterium
TCCTCTCCTCGCTCAAGCGCAAGCAGACCCTCATCCTGGTCGAGCACGACATGGACGCGGTGTTCAGGCTGGCCGACCGCATCTCGGTGCTGGTTTATGGCCGCGTGATCGCCACCGGCGGGCCCGACGAGGTGCGCGCCAATCCCGAGGTGCGCGCTGCCTATCTCGGCGAGGATGCCTGATGCTCGACATCCGCGACCTCGAGACTTCCTACGGTCGAAGCCAGGTGCTGTTCAAAGTAAGCCTTTCCATCGGCAAAGGCGAAGTCGTCACATTGCTCGGCCGCAACGGCATGGGCAAGACCACCACGGTGAAGTCGGTCATGGGAATCTGCCCGCCCGGGAGCGGAGAAATAAAATTCAATGACACTCTCATTCATCGCTGGCCTTCCTACCGCATCGCGCAGGCCGGGCTGGGCCTGGTGCCCGAGGGGCGGCAGGTGTTCCCCAACCTCACGGTGCGGGAGAACCTGGTCGCCACGGCGGCGAACCGCAGCCGCGCCGCCGCGCCCTGGACGCTGGAACGCGTGTTTGCCTTGTTTCCCAACCTGCGGGAACGGCAAGGGCATTACGGCAACCAGCTCTCCGGCGGCGAGCAGCAGATGCTGGCGATCGCCCGGGCGCTGATGACCAACCCGCGCCTGCTGATACTGGATGAAGCCACCGAGGGCCTCGCGCCGCTGATCCGCACCGAGATCTACCGCTCCATCGAGCGGCTGAAGGCCGAGGGCCTGTCGCTGCTGCTGATCGACAAGGACGTGAAGGCGCTCACGCGCGTCGCCGACCGGCATTACGTGCTGGAAAAGGGCCGCGTGGTGTGGAGCGGCAGCTCCTCCGAGCTCGCCGCCGGCGCGCAGATACAGCACCGCTATCTCGGGGTATAAAATCCGGCGGATGAGGCGCGAGAACGTCATTGGCCGGGCCAACGTCGAGGACACGCCGGAGCTCGAGGCGTACTACGCGAGCCTGGAAGGCGAGGCGCTCGGTGCGCTGTGGAACGTCGCCAACGAGATCGAGCCCTGGCAGCCGCAGCCCAAATCGGTGCCGGTCCTGTGGAAATGGAAACGCATCGAGCCTCTCGTGCGCCGTGCGCCGGAGCTCGTGGCCGCCGACAAGGCCGCGCGGCGCGTGGTCATGCTGGTGAACCCGGGGCGCAAGGAATGGAGCGCCGCCGCCGGCCTGCTCTACACCGGCGTGCAGATCATGAACCCGGGCGAGCTCACCTCGGCGCACCGCCACCAGGCCTCGGCGCTGCGCTTCATCATGGAAGGCCGCGGCGCCTACACCGTGGTCGACGGCGAGCGCATGGACCTGGGCGCGCGCGACCTGGTGCTCACGCCCAACGGCACCTGGCACGACCACGGCATCGACGCCTCCGGCACGCAATGCATCTGGCAGGACGGCCTGGACATCCCGCTCATGAACTCCCTGGATGCGAACTTCTACGAGGTGCATCCCGGCATCGTGCAGCAGCCTTCGGCCCTGTCGCGCGAGAACTGGAGCAAGCCCTACTCGCCGGTTTTCAAGTATGCGTGGGACGAAGCCTTTGAAAACCTCAAGACCAAGGGCGTGCTGTCTGAATTCGACGGCAAGGTCTACGAATACGAAAACCCGCTGACCGGCGGTCCGATCATGCCCACGATAGGCGCGCAGCTGCAGCTGTTGAAGCCGGGAGAGCAAACGCGCGCGCACCGCCACACCGGCAGCGCGATCTACCAGGTGGCGAAGGGCCGCGGCTGGTCGGTGATCGGCGGCCAGCGCTTCGACTGGGAGGAAAAGGACATCTTCGCCCTGCCCTCCTGGGCGGTGCACTCGCACGCCAACGCC
>CAZJJC010000014.1:0-1604 GCA_964546195.1 uncultured Enterobacteriaceae bacterium
CATTGCGCGCTGCCGCCCCAGGGGGTGGACGACACCGCCTCGTCGATCAGCGTGCACAGCGCGTAGCGCGCCACCACCACGGTCTCGGGCTTGATGCCGCGCTGCGCCGCGGCCTGCTCGAAAGCGGAAAGCTGCTGGATCAGCGTCTCGCGAAAGCCGGCCGGGTCGGGATGGCTCACCGAGCTGCGGATCTGGGGCACCAGCGCGAGCAGGCCGTTCGCCAGCGCCACCAGCGGATTCACGCCCGAGAGCGCGCCGAGGTCCGCGCCGACGGCTTCCGGTCGCACTACCGCTGCAGCCGTCGCCTGGGTTGCCCTGCGCCGGCCGGGCGTCGGGACCATTACCGTGGCATCGGGATCCAGCGGTTGCGGAGGGACACTGGACATTGCGTTCTCCTAAATGCCTCTATTCAGTCGCCGTCAGTCGCGCACGGCCCACAGCTCGAGGCTCAGCCCGGGAAACTCCCCCGCCACGTGCATCGCTATGACGCGCGAGACTTCCAGGCCCTTCCAGAAGTCGCTCTTGCGGTCGAGCTCGAAATAGGTGTATCCGGCGTGATAGGGGATCTGCCGCGGCGCCACCGGCAGGGGCATGGTCTGGATGCCGGGCAGGTGCGAAACCACCAAGTCGCGGATCTTCTCGGGCGGCCCGATCTTCACCTGCGTCGGGAAATGCTGGCGCAGCGACTCGGGGGCGACGTTCGCGCCCACCGCAAGCACGAATACGGCATTGCGCAGCAGATCCACGTCCGGCACCGTGCCCGCGAACACGCCCCGGCCGCGATCCATGATCGGGATGGCCACGGCGTTCTGCTCCAGCACCGCGGTCAGCCCGCGCCGTATCTCCTCGATCACCGGGGCGAACGTCGTCTGCAGGTCGTCCTGGCGATACGTGGAAAAGCCGATGACCGAGCGTTCGCGCCGCGAGTAGGTGCTGATTTCGCCGGCGAGCTCGAGGCAGCGCATGTAGAGCGCTTCCGGGTGAAGCGACGAGCGCGCGAGGAAATGCGCGAGCAGCGGCTCGAACCGGTTGCACAGCTGCAGCAGCAGGAAGTCCGACACGTCCGCCACGCCTTTGCTGCCCGGGCCGGACACGCGGTCGGCGAGCGCTTGGATGCGGTGGCGCAGGAGCCCGTGCAGCTCCTTGACGTAGTCCTGCAGCTTTCCGCTCACCCGGCAATCGAGACAAGGCGGGATGTAGCCCTCGTCGAGGACCACGCGGCCGTCCGCGCGCTTTTCCACCACCCGCACCATGCCGAGCGCGGTGTGCGCCGGCGTCGTTTCGCCGTCGAGCTGCAGCCTGAGGTTGAGGCGGCCGATCTTGAGCTGCGCGGAGCTGTCCATTTCGAGCACCGCGTCGCGGATCTCGTGATCGGCGGCGATATAGCGCACCAGCGAAGAGTCGCCGGAGCGCTCGAAGGCGAGCTCGGCCATGCCGGCGCGCCTGAGCGGCAAGGTCAGCAGGACCAGGCGCTCCTTCACGTCGCCCGGCACCTCGAAGGGCTCGGGCGTGTCGGCCTCGAAGGGCACGTTGAACGGGGTGCCGTCGGGCAGCACGCCCTCGGCGGCGATCAGCCCGACCTTGCCGATCTTCAAGAGCTCCTG
>CAZJJC010000015.1:0-3472 GCA_964546195.1 uncultured Enterobacteriaceae bacterium
AAGCGTCCTGCACTTTGCGCGCGAGCTCCGCGCCGATCAGGCTCTTCGCCTCGGCCATCGAGATGTTCTCGTCGTGCGCGCCCGGCGCGGCCTTCGTGCTCGGCGTGAAGATCGGCTCGCGCAAGCGCTCGGCCAGCTCGAGGCCCGGCGGCAGCGTGACGCCGGAGACGCGGCCCGTGCGGCAGTAGTCTTTCCAGCCGGATCCGATCAAGTAGCCGCGCACGACGGCCTCGATCGGCAGGGGCTTCAACTTCTGCACGACCACCGAGCGGCCGCGCACCTGCGGCCTTTCTTCTTCCGCGACGACCGATTCGGGGTCGATGCCGGTGAGCTGGTTGGGCACGATATGGCCCAGGCGCTCGAACCAGAAGTTGGCCATCTCGTTCAGCACCCGGCCCTTGTCGGGGATCGGGTCCGGCAGCACGACGTCGAAGGCCGACAGGCGGTCGCTCGCGACGATCAGCATCTTGTCCGCGCCCACGGCGTAGATGTCGCGCACCTTGCCTTGGCCGATGCGCGGCAGGCTTTTGATCCTCGATTCGTACAAGGCCATCAGGCGGCTTGTCTTTCGAGCTCCTGGCGCCACCCGCCCTGCGAGGCGAGGCCGTTCATGTGGGCGCGGTGCTCGAAGGCCTTCTGCGCCGCCGCCACGTTGCCGCTCTGCCCGCGCCAGGCCTTGAGCGCCGGGTTCTGCAGCGCGCGCGAGTAGGAGAAGGTGAGCGGCCACGGCAGGTTCTTCATCGCCGCCATGGCGTTCAGATGCGCGGTGGCCGCCTCGTCGGACTGGCCGCCGGACAGGAACACGATGCCCGGCTGCGCCGCCGGCACGGTGCGCTTGAGCACGCGCACGGTGCGCTCGGCCACTTCATCGACGCCCGCCTGGCGGGGGTTGTCCTTGCCCGACACCACCATGCTGATCTTGAGGATCAGGTGCTCGACCGACACGTTGTACGCGGCGATCGCCGCATAGGTCGCGCGCAGCGTCGCCTCGTGCACTTCTTCCGAGCGCTCGATGCTGTGGTCGCCGTCGAGCAGGACCTCGGGCTCGATCATCGGCACGATGGAGGCGGCCTGGCAGGCCGCGGCGTAGCGCGCGAGCACGTGGGCGTTGGCGTAGATGCAGGCGTGCGACGGGATGTTCTCGCCGATCGTGATGACCGCACGCCACTTGGCGAAGCGGCAGCCGATCCTGAAATACTCCTCAAGCCGCTTGGCGAGGCCGTCGAGCCCTTCCGTGACCTTCTCTCCATGCGTAAAGGGAAGATCGATGGTGCCCTTGTCGACCTTGATGCCGGGAATGATGCCCTTCTTCGCCAGGGACTCCGGAATCGGGCTGCCGTCGTTCGCCTTCTGGCGCGCGGTCTCGTCGAACAGGATCACGCCGGAGAGGAACTGCTCCACGCCGGGCGTGCTGAACAGCAGATTGCGGTAGGCGCGGCGGTTCTCTTCGGTGCTTTCCACGCCGACCGATTGGAAGCGCTTTTCGCAGGTGCCGCCCGACTCGTCGGCGGCGAGGATGCCTTTGCCCTTGGCGACCATGGCCGCCGCGGTCTTGGATAGAAGTGCCTTGTCCATGATGTTTGCGTGACTGGGGTTTGCTCGAACGGGGGAAGCAGATTTTAACCAATTACTCGCGTACAATGCCGGGCCTTTTTCATTTTGGAATCAGATTCATGGCCACCGCCCGGCGGAACATCGCCATCATCGCCCACGTCGACCACGGCAAGACCACCCTGGTCGACAAGCTGCTGCAGCAATCGGGCACCTTCGCCGCGCACCAGCACGTCGAGGAGCGGGTCATGGACTCGAACGACCTGGAGCGCGAGCGCGGCATCACCATCCTGGCCAAGAACTGCGCCGTGCGCTATCACGGCACGCATATCAACATCGTCGACACCCCCGGCCACGCGGACTTCGGCGGCGAGGTGGAGCGGGTGCTGTCCATGGTCGACGGCGTGCTGCTGCTGGTCGACGCGGTGGAGGGGCCCATGCCGCAGACGCGCTTCGTCACCCGCAAGGCGCTCGCCCAGGGGCTCAAGCCCATCGTCGTGGTGAACAAGGTCGACCGCCCCGGCGCGCGCGCCGACTGGGTGGTGAACCAGACCTTCGAGCTGTTCGACAAGCTGGGCGCGAGCGAGGACCAGCTCGACTTTCCGGTGATCTACGCCTCGGCGCTGCTCGGTTATGCCAAAGCCGATCTCAATGAAGAAAGCAAGGACCTGCGCCCCCTGTTCGAAGCCATCCTGGAGCACGTCCCGGTGCGCGACGAGGACCCCGACCAGCCGCTGCAGCTGCAGATCTGCTCGCTCGACTACTCGAGCTACGTCGGCAAGATCGGCATCGGCCGCATCCGCCGCGGGCGCCTGAAGCCCATGCAGGAAGTGCTGGTGTTGCACGGGACGGACTCCGCGCCACTGAAGGCGAAGATTAATCAGGTCCTCAAATTCGAGGGCCTGGAGCGCAAGACCGTCGAGGAAGCCGAGGCCGGCGACATCGTGCTCATCAACGGCATCGACGAGGTGGGCATCGGCGCGACGCTGTGCGACCTCGAGCATCCCGATCCCCTGCCGCTGCTCGAGGTGGACGAGCCGACGCTGACCATGAACTTCCTGGTCAACGCCTCGCCGCTCGCGGGGCGCGACGGCAAGTACGTCACCAGCCGCCAGCTGCGCGAGCGCCTGGAGCGCGAGACCAAGAGCAACGTGGCGCTGCGCGTCGAGTATCCGGCGGACACCGACACTTTCATCGTCTCGGGGCGGGGAGAGCTGCACCTCACCATCCTGCTCGAGAACATGCGCCGCGAGGGCTACGAGATGGCGGTGTCGCGCCCGCGCGTGCTTGTCAAGGATGTGGACGGGGTGAAGCTCGAGCCCTTTGAAACATTGACTGTGGATGTAGAGGATCAAAACCAGGGGTCGGTCATGGAGGAGCTGGGCCATCGCCGCGGCGAGCTGCTCGACATGCAGCCCGACGGCAAGGGCCGCGTGCGCCTGGACTACCGCATTCCGGCGCGCGGCCTCATCGGCTTCCAGGGCGAGTTCATGACGCTCACGCGCGGCACGGGAGTCATGAGCCATGTGTTCGACGACTACGCCCCGGAGAAGGGCGACATCGAGGAGCGCCGCAACGGCGTGCTGGTGTCGCAGGACGACGGCGCCGCCGTGGCCTACGCGCTATGGAAGCTGCAGGAGCGCGGCCGCATGTTCGTCAGTCCCGGCGACCCGGTGTACGAGGGGATGATCATCGGCATCCACAGCCGCGACAACGACCTGGTGGTGAACCCGATCCGCACCAAGCAGCTCACCAACATCCGCGCCAGCGGCAAGGACGAGGCGATCCTGCTCACCCCGCCGATCGGCCTCACGCTCGAGTACGCGGTCGAGTTCATCGGCGACGACGAGCTGGTGGAGATCACGCCCAAGTCGATCCGCCTGCGCAAGCGCTTCCTCAAGGAGAACGAGCGCAAGCGCGC
>CAZJJC010000016.1:0-9874 GCA_964546195.1 uncultured Enterobacteriaceae bacterium
GCCTCGTCGTCGGCGATGAACACGCGCATCACGCCCCCTCCGCCCGGTAGGGGATCTCGATCTCGACGCGGTAGCGGCCGTCGGCCGCGCGCGTGTCGATGCGCGCCTCGGCGTCGAAGAAGAGCGCGAGCCGCTCGCGGATGTTGTCGAGAGCCATGCGGTTGCCGGCCCGGCTCTGCTCGGCCTCGTGATAGGGATTCTCGATGCTCGCGAGGACGCGCCCGCCGCGGCGCTCGATGCGCACCAGCACCTCGCCGCTCGTCGTGCCCGGCTCGACGCCGTGGTAGACGGCGTTCTCGAGCAGCGGCTGCAGCACGAGCGGCGGCAGCAGCGCGTCCGAGGGCGCGGCATCGAGCTCCCAGGTGATGCGCAGCCTCTCGCCGAGGCGCAGCTGCTCGAGCTCGGCGTAGCGCTCGAGGAGCGCGATCTCCTCGGAGAGCCGCACGAACTGGCGCGGCTCGGCCATCAGCGTGCGGAAGAGGTCCGCCAGGTCCTCGAGCGCGCGCTCGGCGCGCTTGGGATCGCGCCGGATGAGCGCCAGCACCGCGTTCAGGCTGTTGAACAGGAAGTGGGGCCGGATGCGGGCCTGCAGCGCCTGCAGGCGGGCCTCCACCAGCGCCGGCGAGTACGCCTTCGCGAGCAGCCGCAGGTAGCCGAGGAGCGCGGCGGCGACCAGCCCGCTCAGCAAGAGCGCGCGCGCCTGCGAAGGCAAAGGCTCGGTGGAAATCTGGAGCAGCAGGGCGTGATAGCCCGCGGTCAGGGCCACCACAAGCGCGACGACCGCGGCGCATCCCGCGAGGTAAGGCAGCCTGGACAGAAAAACGCCCAGCGCGGCGAGCGCAACCAGCTGGAGCAGCAACAGCGGCTCGAGATAGGCGGCGGCCTGCACGAAGTGCTCGAACGCGCGCCCCAAGTCCGGCGCGGCAAACAGCACGCCCAGCGCGGCGAGCAGGTTGACCGCGACCAGCACGCGCGCGATGACGCCCAGGTTGCGGAAGTCCGGCAAAAGGTCCGGATAGGGGCTTTGCCTTATACTGGCCATGGTTTAGACGGGTGTCTTCACCCGTATTCTGATGCCAAAAAAGAAACCCTGGTCCGCGCGATTCAGCGAGCCCATCGACGAGTTGGTGAAGCGCTTCACGGCTTCCGTGTCGTTCGACCAGCGCCTGGCGAAGTATGACATCGA
Source organism: uncultured Enterobacteriaceae bacterium (assembly GCA_964546195.1). Taxonomy (GTDB): domain Bacteria; phylum Pseudomonadota; class Gammaproteobacteria; order Burkholderiales; family SG8-39; genus SCGC-AG-212-J23. Next base: position 1,187 of record CAZJJC010000016.1, read on the forward strand.
AGCCTCGCTCGCCCACGCGCGCATGCTCGCGGCGCGCGGCATCGTGCCGCGCCGGGACCTGGCCGCCATCGAGCGCGGCCTCAGGCGCATCCGCGGCGAGATCGAGGCCGGGCGCTTCAAGTGGTCGCTCGACGCGGAAGACGTGCACCTGAACATAGAGCGCCGGCTCACCGCCCTGGTGGGCGATGCCGGCAAGCGGCTGCATACCGCGCGCTCGCGCAACGACCAGGTGGCGACCGACCTGCGCCTGTGGCTGCGGAGCGAAATCGACCGGATCCTGGCGCTCGCGGCCGCCCTCGAGCGCGCGCTGCTCGAGCAGGCCGGGCGCCACGCGGCCCTGGTGATGCCGGGCTTCACGCACCTGCAGGTGGCGCAGCCGGTGACCTTCGGCCACCACCTGCTCGCCTACGTGGAGATGCTCGAGCTCGATCGGGAAAGACTGGTCGAGATCCGCAAAAGAGTGAACCGCCTGCCGCTCGGGGCGGCCGCTCTGGCCGGCACCGGGTTCCCCATCGACCGCCAGCGCGTGGCGCGCGAGCTCGGTTTCGAGGCGCTGTGCGAGAACTCGCTCGACGCGGTCTCGGACCGGGACTTCGCCGTCGAGTTCTGCGCGGCCGCGGCGCTCATCATGGTGCACCTGTCGCGCCTGTCGGAGGAGCTGGTGCTGTGGGCGAATCCGCGCTTCGGCTTCGTGCGCCTGCCCGAGGCGTATTGCACCGGCTCCTCGATCATGCCGCAGAAGAGGAACCCCGACGTGCCGGAGCTGGTGCGGGGCAAGAGCGCGCGGGCGATCGGCGCCGCGGTCGCGCTGCTGACGCTCATGAAAGGCCAGCCGCTCGCCTACAACAAGGACAACCAGGAGGACAAGGAGCCGCTGTTCGACGCCGTGGACACCGTGAAGGACTCGCTCGCGGTGTTCGCCGGCCTGGTGGCGGGCCTCGAGCCGGTGCCGCATGCCATGCGCACCGCCGCGCTCGAGGGGCATGCCACCGCCACCGACCTCGCCGACTACCTGGTGCGCAAGGGCCTGCCGTTCCGCGACGCGCACGGGGTGGTCGCGCGCGCGGTGCGCGAAGCCGAGCGCCTCGGCCTCGACCTGGCCGAGCTGCCGCTCGCCACCTTGAAGGGCTTCTGCCCGAAGATCGGCAGCGACGTGAAGCGCGCGCTCACGCTGGAAGGCTCGATCGCCGCGCGCAACCACCCTGGCGGCACGGCGCCGGCGCAGGTCCGCGCCGCGGTCCGGAGGGCGAAGAAACGTCTTTCCGGTCACTGAAGCGTGGACCATGTCGCGAATTACCCGGTGGTGCGCAAGCTCGGCGAAGGCGCCACGTCGGAGGTTTTCCTGTGCAACGACCCGTTCCGCGGGCGCGAGGTGGCGGTCAAGCGCATCTTCCCCGAGGCGCTGCGCGACCCGGCGCGCGGGCGCCTGTTCCGCAAGCTTTTCTTCACCGAGGCTTCGCTCGCCGGGAAGCTCCAGCACCCGCACATCGCGCAGATTTTCGACGCGGGCATCGGCGAGGACTCGGGCTACATCGTCATGGAGTACGTGCCCGGGGGCACCATGGAGCGCTACTGCGCGCCGGAGAACCTGCTGCAGATCGAGCAGGTGCTGGAAATCGCGTTCAAGTGCGCGCGCGCCCTCGCCTTCGCCCACACCCAGGGCGTGACCCACCGCGACATCAAGCCCGGCAATATCCTGTACGCGGCCTCGCCGGCCGACGTGCGCATCGGCGACTTCGGCCTGGCGCTCAACCGCGGCGCCGAGACCACCCAGGTGACCGGGGTTGGCTCGCCCGCCTACATGTCGCCCGAGCAGATCCGCGACGAGCTGGTCGATTACCGCACCGATCTCTATTCGCTCGGCGTGGTGATGTACCAGATGCTCACCGGCAAGCTGCCCTACCGCGGCAGCAACAAGTTCAGCATCATCTTCCAGATCACCCAGTACGACCCGCCGCCGCCCTCTTCGCTGCGCCGCGAGGTGCCGGTGTCGCTCGACCGTATCGTGCGCCGGGCGATGCAGAAGGACGCGGCGCAGCGCTACCAGAGCGGCGACGAGCTCGCCGAAGACCTGATCGAGGCGCTGCGCGCCGGGCTGGGCGGGGGCAGGCGCGAGGAGTTCGGCGACGCGGACAAGTTCGTCGCGCTGCGCAACATGCCTTTCTTCGAGCCGTTCGCCGACCCCGAGCTGTGGGAGGTGATCGCGATCGCCCAGTGGGAGCGGGTACCCGCCGGAGCCGCGCTGGTGCGCGAAGGCGAAGCGGGCGACTTCTTCTGCCTGGTGATCCAGGGCGAGATGCAGGTCACCAAGAACAAGAAGCTGCTCTCGGTGCTCGGGCCGGGCGAGTGCTTCGGCGAGATGGCCTACCTGTCGCTCAGCGGGCACGAGCGCGGCGCCACGGTCACCGCGGCGCGCGAAGCGCGCATCATGCGCGTGAAAGTGGGCGACCTGGGCAAGTCGTCCGCCGACTGCCGCAGCAAGTTCGACCGCGCTTTCATCGGCATCCTGGTCGAGCGCCTGAATCTTGCCAATACCCGCCTCACTTCGGCTTGAGCTCGGCATCGAGAGCGCAGCGAGCGCCGCGGGCGGCTGCATTCACGACTGCTACCGGGTGCGCGTCGGCGGCGCGGCGCGCTTCCTGAAAACCAATTCGGCCGGGTTTCAAGACGCCTTCGCGGCCGAGGCCGACGGCTTGCAGGCTTTGAGCGATGCCGGCTTGCGCGCGCCGGCGCCGCTGGCCCACGGGGTCGCCGCCGGGCAGGCCTATCTGCTCCTGGAATTCCTGGACCTGCGCGGACCAGCGGACTTCGCCCGCCTCGGCCGGATGCTTGCTGCCGGCCATAAGCAAGCGGGAGCGCGCTTCGGCTGGCAGCGCGACAACTACATCGGCGCCACGCCGCAGGCCAACGGCTGGAAGGACAGCTGGGCCGAGTTCTGGCTCGAGCGCCGCCTGCGGCCGCAGCTCGAGCTGGCGAGACGCAACGGGTTTGTGATCCAAACCCCACCCTTGGGACTGCTAGAGGGTCATGAACCCAAACCGTCGCTGCTGCACGGCGACCTGTGGAGCGGCAATGCCGGCTTCACGGCCGAAGGGCCGGTGGTGTTCGACCCGGCGGTGTACTACGGCGACCGCGAGGCGGATCTCGCGATGACCGAGCTCTTCGGCGGCTTCCCGCGCGAGTTTTACCGGGCCTACGAGGAGAGCCTGCCGCTCGAGGAGGGCTACGAACGGCGCAAGGCGCTCTACAACCTGTACCACCTGCTCAACCACCTCAATCTCTTCGGTGGCGCCTATCTCGGGCAGGTGCAGGCGACGCTAGGCCTGCTGCTTCGCCCCTAGGAGCTTTTGCAGCTCGCCCGACTCGTACATCTCGCGCAGGATGTCCGAACCGCCGACGAACTCGCCGTTGACATAGAGCTGCGGGATCGTGGGCCAGTTGGCGTAGTCCTTGATGCCCTGGCGGATCTCGGCGTCGGCGAGCACGTTCACGGTGTGGAACTCCTGCACGCCGCAGGCATTGATCACCTGGCAGGCGAGAGCGGAAAAGCCGCATTGCGGGAACTGCGGCGTGCCCTTCATGAAGAGCACGACGGGGTGGCCCGTCACCTGCTCGTGAATGCGTTGTCTGGTATCCATGGCGGTCATTTTACCTTTCCGGCCGCTACCCGGGGGATCCGCGCCAGATCGGGGCAGCTCTCGACGTCTTCAAGGCCGGCCTGAGAGAACAGCGTGCGCACCGCCGCTTCCTGGCCCATGCCATGCTCCACGAGCAGCCAGCCGCCGCGCGCGAGGTGGCCCGGGGCGTGTCGGACGATTTCCCTCATGGCGTCGAGGCCATCGGCGCCCGACGTCAGCGCCACGCGCGGCTCGAAGCCCAGGTCGGGAAGATGCGGGTCGCCTTCGGCGACATAGGGCGGATTGGCCACGATGACGTCGAAGCGCTCCCCGGCCAGCGGCTGCAGCCAGCGGCCGTGCCTGAACTCGACCTCCACGTCGAGGCGCAGCGCATTGCGTTTGGCCACTTCCAGGGCTGCGGCGCTGGCCTCGACGGCCACCACGCGCGCCGCGGGCCTGTGGCGCTTGATGGCGAGGGCGATCGCGCCCGACCCGGTGCCCAGGTCGGCGAGGGAGGAAAAATCGCGCTGCAGCGCCAGGTCGACCAGCAGCTCGGTTTCCGGTCGCGGGATCATCACGGCGGGATTGACGGCGAGCTGCAGGCCGTAGAACTCCTTGCGGCCGACGATGTAGGCCACGGGCTCCCCGCGCCTCCTGCGCTCGGCGTACTCGCGAAAGCGCCTCTGCGTTTCCTCCGGCAGGACGCGTTCCGGAAATGCGATGACGCTCGCCTCCGAGAACCCGCTCGCCTCGGCCAGCAGCAAGCGGGCCTCGCGCGGATCGATGGAGGAAAAGCGAAGCGCCTCTTCGACCGTCAAGCGGCCTCTTCGACAAGCTGCGCGAGCTGCTCGGCCTGCTGCTCGGCCGCCAGCGCCTTGACCAGCTCGTCGAGCTCGCCGTCCATGATGCGGTCGATCTTGTACAGCGTGAGGTTGATGCGGTGGTCCGTGACCCGCCCCTGCGGGAAGTTGTAGGTGCGGATGCGCTCGGAGCGGTCGCCCGAGCCGATCAGGGACTTGCGCGTCGAGGCGGTCTTCGCCTGCTGCTCGCGCAGCTGCTTGTCGCGGATCCTGGCCGCGAGCACGCCGAGCGCCTTTTCCCGGTTCTTGTGCTGGGAGCGCGAGTCCTGGCACTCCACCACCATGCCGCTGGGCAGGTGGGTGATGCGGATCGCCGACTCGGTCTTGTTCACGTGCTGGCCGCCGGCCCCGGAGGCGCGAAAGGTATCGATGCGCAGCTCCGCCGGATTGAGCACCACGGCGTCGAGCGCGTCGGCTTCCGGCAGCACCGCCACGGTGCACGCCGAGGTATGGATGCGGCCCTGCGCCTCGGTCTCGGGCACGCGCTGCACGCGGTGGCCGCCGGACTCGAATTTCAGCTTGGAGTAGGCGCCCTGGCCGACGATGCGCGCGATGACTTCCTTGTAACCGCCCTGCTCGGAGGCGCTCTCCGAGATGATCTCGACCTGCCAGCGCTGGCGCTCCGCATAGCGCGCGTACATGCGGAACAGCTCGCCGGCGAACAGGCCCGATTCGTCGCCGCCGGCGCCGGCGCGGATTTCCAGGAAGGTGTTGCGCTCGTCGTTCGGATCCTTCGGCAGCAGCGCCTTCTGCAGCTCGGCCGCGTAGCGCTCCATGCTGGCGCGCGCCGCTTTCAGCTCCTCCTCGGCGAAGGACTTCATGGCCGCCTCGGCGCCCATCTCCTTCGCCGCTTCGGCGTCGCGCTCGGCCTGCCGGAAGCGCTCGTACAGCGATGCCAGCGTGGAGAGCTCCGAGTGCTCGCGCGAAAGCTTGCGGAACTGGTCCATGTCGCGCGTCGCCTCCTCGGAGGCGAGCAGGGCGTCGATATCGCCCAGCCGCCCGACCAGGCTGTCGAGCTTCGCGCGCAGCGAGGGTTTCACCTGATGCGGAACAGGCGGGCGAGCGTGTCGGCGAGCGCGCGGCGCTCTTCGCCGGCGGTGTCGTTCAGCGCCTGCGTCGGCGCGTGCAGCAGCTTCGCCGTGAGCCCCTGGGAAAGGGCCTCGAGCACGCTGGCGGCATCCTGCCCCCGGGCGAGCAGGCGCAGCGCATGCTCCAGCTCGTGGCGGCGCGCCTGCTCGCCGTGCTCGCGCAGCGCGCGGATCAGCGGCACGCTCTCGCGCGCCTGCATCCAGCGCATGAATTGGCCCACCTGCGTCTCGATGATGACCTCGGCCTGCTCCGCCGCCGCGCGGCGCGCGCCGCGGTTCTCGGAGACGATCTGGGCCAGGTCGTCGAGCGTGTAGAGAAACACGTCGTCGAGCTCGCCCGCCTCGGGCTCGATGTCGCGCGGCACGGCGCGATCGACCATGAACATCGGGCGCCGGCGCCGCGCCCGCAGCGCGCGCTCGACGAGCCCCTTGCCCAGGATCGGCAGCGACGATGCGGTGCTCGACACCACGATGTCGTAGGCCTGCAGGCGCTCGGGCAGGGTCCTGAGCTCGAGCGCTTCGCCGTTGAAGCGGTGCGCGAGGCGCTGCGCCCGCTCCAGCGTGCGGTTCGCCACGGCGATGCCGGCCAGCCCCTGGGCGGCGAAATGCGTCGCGCACAGCTCGATCATTTCCCCCGCGCCGATGAACAGCACCTTCTGGTCCTTCAGGCTGGGGAAGATGCGCGCGGCGAGCTTGACCGCCGCGGCCGCCATCGACACGCTCTCGGCGCCGACGCGGGTGGTGCTGCGCACCGCCTTGGCGACGGCGAAAGTGCGCTGGAAGAGCCGGTGCAGCACGGTGCCGAGCGTGCCGGCGGACTCGGCGGCGCGCGCCGCTTCCTTCATCTGGCCGAGGATCTGCGGCTCGCCCAGCACCATCGAATCGAGGCCCGAGGCGACGCGGAACGCGTGGCGCACGGCCTGCTCGCGCGGCAGGGTATACAGATAGGGTTGCAGCTCCCCGGGCTCGAAGCGGTGGTACTGCGCCAGCCAGCCGGCGACCTCGGCGGGCGGCCGCTGGGCCGCGACGTACAGCTCGGTGCGGTTGCAGGTCGAGAGGATGGCCGCCTCGGAGGCGAGTCCGCGCCGGATCTCGACCAGCGCCTCGCGCAGCCGCTCGACGTGGAACACCGCGCGCTCGCGCACCGGGAGCGGCGCGGTGTGGTGGTTCAGACCGAGCGCGAAAAGCGACATGGCTTATGACCTAAGTCCGCAGATTATAAGGCTATACTCCCCTTCGATGGATACGCTCGCCCGCATCAGGGCTCTCGCGGCGAAGGAGTTTGCGATCGACGCCGGCGGGCTCGATCCCGGGGCGCCGCTCGATACGCTGGGCATTGACTCGCTCGGCTTTCTCGAGTTCATGTTCAAGGTCGAGGAAGAGTTCGGCGTCAGCGTGTCTGACGAGGAGCTGAAATCCATCAAGACGCTCGCCGACCTCGAGCGCCACGTGCAGACCGCGTTGTCGGCCGCCGGCAGGGCCTGAGCGCCGGGGAAGCGGGGTGCGCCGCGTCGCAATCACCGGGGCCGGCGTCATCTCGCCGCTCGGCAACAGCCTGCATGAGCTGCACCGCTCGCTCGCGCAGGCGCGCCCCGGCGTACGCGCGCTGCCCGCGCAGCTCGCGCAAGGCTCGGGGGTCGAGGTGGCCGCGCTGGTCGACTGGAACCCCGCGCCGGCGTTCACGGAACCGCAGGCGGCGAACCTCGACCGCGTGTCGCAGTTCGCGCTCGCCGCAGCCTCCCAGGCGCTCGCCTCGAGCGGGCTCGATCCGGCGGACGCCGAGCGCGAGCGCATCGGGGTGTACTGGGGCACCGGCATGGGCGGCGCCCACACCCTGGAAGCAAGCTTCAAGTCGGTCTACGGCGCAGGCGAATGGCGCCTGCGCCCCCTGACCGTGGTCATGGCGATGAGCAGCGCCGCCGGTGCCAACGTGGCGGTGCGCCACCGCCTCGGCGGGCCGTTCGCGAATTTCTCCACCGCCTGCTCTTCTTCGGCCATGGCGCTGGGCGAGGCGATGCGCGCTATCGCCGCGGGGCGCGCCGACGCCATTGTCGCCGGGGGCGCCGAAGCCCTGCTCGCGCCCGGCACGCTGAGCGCTTGGCAGGCTATGCGCACGCTCGCGCCGGCCGATGCGGCGAATCCCGCGGCGAGCTGCAAGCCGTTCGACAAGCGGCGCGCGGGGCTGGTGCTGGGCGAAGGCGCGGCGGCATTCGTGCTCGAGGAGGAATCGCATGCGCGAGCGCGCGGCGCGCGCATTCAGGGATTGCTCGCCGGCTACGGCAACAGCTGCGACGCGGTGCACATGTCGCGGCCCGATCGCGGCGGCCAAACGCGCGCGATGCGCGACGCGCTCGCCGACGCCGGGCTCGAGCCGCGGGACATCGGCTACATCAATGCGCACGGCACCGCGACCGCGGTCGGGGATGTCGTCGAGGCGCAAGCCATCAACGCCGTATTTGCCGGCGCGCATCCCCGGGTGAGCTCGACCAAGGCGCTGCATGGCCATCTGCTCGGCGCAGCCGGCGCGCTCGAGCTCGCGGTCGCGCTGCTCGCTTTGGAGCAGGGCATGGTGGCGCCGACCGCCTTCCTCGAGCAGCCCGACCCCGCGATACGGCTGCGCCATGTGCCGCTGCAGGCCGAGCGCATCGCGCCGCCGCGCGCCGTCATGTCCAACTCCTTTGGCTTCGGCGGCTCGAACGTGGTGCTTATAGCCGAGCGCGCAGCAGCTCCTGCAGCGCGCTGAACTCGACCGGCTTGGTGAGGTGGTGGTCGAAGCCCACGGCGGCGGTACGCGTGCGGTCGTGCACCTGGCCGTAGCCGGTGACGGCCACGATGGTGGTGCCCATCATGGCGGGGTCGGCGCGCAGGCTCGCGGCGATGTCGTAGCCGTTGAGGCGCGGCAGGCCGATGTCCAGCAGCAGAAAGTCGGGCTTGTATTCCCGCGCGAGCGCGAGTCCCGCGACGCCGTCGGTCGCGAGCTTCACCTGGTGGCCGTCGCTCTCCAGAAGCAGGCGCAGCGCGTTGCCGGCGTCCTGGTTGTCGTCCACCACACGCACCCGAAGCGCGGGCTGCGGTGGCGCTTGCGGTTCGGTCTTTACTGACGAAGCAACGGCTGCCTCGCCG
>CAZJJC010000017.1:0-3993 GCA_964546195.1 uncultured Enterobacteriaceae bacterium
GAGCGCCTGCGCCACCACCTTGGCGATCTCGGTCTTGCCCACGCCCGCCTCGCCCTCGAGGAACAGCGGCCGCTGCATGGTGAGCGAGAGAAACAGGGAGGTGGCGAGGCTGCGGTCGGCGACATAGTCGCCGGCGGCGAGCAAGGCTTGGGTTTCGTCGATGGATTTGGGCGCGGATTGGGCCATAAGTCCCTTAAGTTTACTTGGGCACGCCGTTTGCTGACATCCCCGCCGTCATTCACCGGAGGCGACATGGAAACCAAGCAAGTCAAGGAGCTGCTGCTCCAGTCACTGGAGCACGAAATGGGCGGCGTGAAGATCTACGAGACGGCGCTGCAATGCGTGCTCAACGAGGACTTGAAGGAGGAATGGGAAAAATACCACCAGGAAACCGAACGGCACGTGCAGATCCTGCACGATGTATGCCTGCAGATGCAGCTCGACCCGGAGGAGCAGACGCCCGGGCGCAAGATCACGCACGACAAGGGCGCGGCGCTGGTCGCCGCGATGGAGGCGGCGCTCGCCGCCGGAGACAGGCAAGCCGCGCAGTGCGTGGCCTGCGAAAGCGTGGTCATGGCGGAGCTGGTCGACCATGCCAACTGGGAGCTGATCGGCGAGGTGGCGAAGAAAATGACCGGCGCCGACGGCAAGGCGCTGAAGGAGGCCTACAAGGAGGTCGAGGAGCAGGAGGACGAGCACTACTATCATTCCAAGGGCTGGCTGCGCGAGCTGTCGCTGGAGGCGCTCGGCCTGAAGGCGGTGCTGCCGCCGCCGGAGGAGCGCAAGCAGGTCAAGACCGCGATCGGCGCGGCCCGCGCGGAGCAGGAACGCTCCAAGATGCGCTAAGGCGCATCCCCGCGCCGGCGGCGCTTGATCCTGACGTAGAGGATCCACAGGGACGTGACCGCGGCCCAGGTGACCACTGCGCCGGTTACCGCGAACACGGCGAGTCCCAGCATCAGCGGCTTGCCGAATGCCACGACGCGCTCGGCCCAGCTTTCCGGCGCGATCGGCGCGTCCTCGCCGCTGCGCTCTATCGCGGCCTCCTCGGCCGGGCTCATGGGCTCGCCGAGCAGCGCCGAGCCGGTGCGGTAGGCGAGAACGCCGATCGGCGCGTAGGTGAAGGGATTGGAAACGAGCGTCGCCACGGCGGCCACGGGCAGGTTGCCGCGCAGCGCGACGGCGAACAGCGCCGCGAACAGGATCTGCAGCACCGGGACCAGGAAGCCGAAGAACACGCCTATGGCGGCGCCGCGCGCGACGTTGGGCCGGTCGAGATGCCATAGCCAGGGACGGCGCAGCAGCGGGCCGAGCCAACGCAGCGACCGGTAGGACTGCACCTCGTCGGCGGATGGCAGCCGCCACCGGCGGAATCTTTCCCCCACTAGGACTTGAGCGCCGCCTCCACCGCACGCTTGGCCATCACCGTGATGAGGTGCGCACGGTACTCGGGCGAAGCGTGCAGGTCGTTGTTGAGACCGTCGGGCTTGACCTTGATGCTGGCGACCGACTCGGGCGCGAACTTCGCGGCCAGGGCCTTTTCCATGTCGGCTTGCCGGAACGCGCACGGGCCTGCGCCGGTCACCGCCACCCTGACGTTGCCGCCGAAGTCGGCGACGAACACGCCGACCAGCGCGAAGCGCGACGCCGGGTTCTTGAACTTCATGTACGCGGCCCGCTTGGGCGCCGGGAAGCTCACCGAGGTGATGAGCTCGGCCGGCTCGAGCGCGGTCTCGTACAGGCCCTTGAAGAACTTGTCGGCCTCGATCTTGCGCTTGTTGGTGATGATGGTCGCGCCCAGCCCGAGCACCGCGGCGGGGTAGTCGGCGGCGGGGTCGCTGTTGGCGAGCGCGCCGCCGATAGTGCCCATGTGGCGCACCTGCCGGTCGCCGATGATGCCGGCGAGCGCGGCGAGCGCGGGAATGGTTTTCTGCACCCCGGCGGAAGCCTCGACTTCGGCGTGGCGCACCATCGCACCCACCACCACGGTGCTGCCTTCGGCCTTCAAAGCTTTCAATTCCGTAAGACCGTTCAAATCGATGAGATCGCTCGGCGAGGACAGGCGCAGCTTCATCGCCTGCACCAGGCTCTGGCCGCCCGCCAGAAACTTGCCCTCGCTTTTGCTCGCGGCGAGATCGAGCGCTTCCTTGCTGCTCGAGGGACGGTGGTATTCGAACGCGTACATGGGTCGTTCTCCTAGGCGGCTTGTTTCTGGAGGGAGCGCCACACCGACTGCGCCGTGGCCGGCATCGGCAGGTCCTTCACGCCGAGCGCGTCGGTGATGGCGTTCATCACCGCGGCGGGCGCGCCGATGGCGCCGGCTTCGCCGCAGCCTTTCACGCCGAGCGGGTTGTGCGTGCAGGGCGTCTCGCGGGTGTCGACCTTGAACATGGGCACGTCGCCCGCGCGCGGCAGGCAGTAGTCCATGAACGAGCCGGTGGTGAGCTGGCCGGCGGCGTCGTAGCGGCAGCCTTCGGTGAGCGCCTGGCCGATGCCCTGGGTGAGCCCGCCGTGCACCTGGCCCTCGACGATCATCGGATTGATGATCTTGCCGAAGTCGTCGACCGCGGTGAAGCGCTCTACGCTGACCTGGCCGGTGTCGCGGTCGACCTCGACCTCGCACACGTAGGTGCCCGCCGGGAAAGTGAAGTTCGACGGGTCGTAGAACGCGTTCTCGTTCAGCCCGGGCTCGAGCTTGTCGTGCGGATAGTTGTGCGGCACATAGGCGGCGAAGGCGATCTCGCCGAACATCTTCTTGCGGTCGGTGCCCGCCACCTTGAACTCGCCGCGGTCGTATTCGATGTCGGCTTCCGAGGCCTCCAGCAGGTGGGCGGCGATCTTCCTGCCCTTGGCGATGATCTTGTCGAGGGCTTTCACGATCGCCGTGCCGCCCACCGCGAGCGAGCGCGAGCCGTAGGTGCCCATGCCGAACAGGATCTTCGAGGTGTCCCCGTGCACGATGTCGACGTTCTCGATCGGCAGGCCGAGCCGGTCGGCCACCACCTGCGCGAACGTGGTCTCGTGCCCCTGCCCGTGCGAATGCGAGCCGGTAAAGACGGTGACGCTGCCGGTCGGGTGCACGCGCACCTCGCCCGCCTCGAACAGACCCGCGCGCGCGCCGAGCGAGCCGGCGACCGCCGAGGGCGCGATGCCGCAGGCCTCGATGTAGGCGGCGTAACCGATGCCGCGCAACTTGCCGTTTTTCGAGGATTGTTCCTTCCGTGAGTTGTAGGAAGAAACCTCTCCCAGTTTCAAGGCTGCGTCGAGCGTCGCCTCGTAGTTGCCGGTGTCGTACTGCAGCGCGACCGGCGTCTGGTAGGGGAAATCGCGGATGAAGTTGCGCCGGCGCAGCTCCACCGGGTCGAGCTTCAGCTCGCGCGCCGCGGTCTCGACCAGGCGCTCGACCACGTACGTGGCTTCGGGCCGCCCGGCGCCGCGGTAGGCATCCACCGGCGTGGTGTTGGTAAACACCGCGGTCACCTCGCAGTAGATGACCGGCGTGGTGTATTGCCCGGCGAGCAGCGTCGCGTACAGGATGGTGGGAATGCACGAAGCGAACGTCGAAAGGTACGCGCCGAGATTCGCAGTCGTGTGCACGCGCATGGCGAGGAACTTGCCGTCCTTGCCGAGCGCGAGCTCCGCCGTGGTGGCGTGGTCGCGGCCGTGCGCGTCGGACAAAAAGGCCTCCGAGCGGTCGGAGGTCCACTTCACCGGGCGGTTCAACTGCTTGGACGCCCAGGTGACCACCACGTCCTCGGCGTACAGATAGATCTTCGAGCCGAAGCCGCCGCCCACGTCCGGGGCGACCACGCGCACCTTGTGCTCGGGCAGGCCCATGACGAACGCGGTCATCAGCAGGCGTTCGACGTGCGGGTTCTGGTTGGCCACGTACAGCGTGTAGCTGTCGTCGGCGCGGCTGAAGGCGCCGATGGCCGCGCGCGGCTCGATGGCGTTCGGAATCAGGCGGTTGTTGACGAAATCGAGCTTGGTGAC
>CAZJJC010000018.1:0-1846 GCA_964546195.1 uncultured Enterobacteriaceae bacterium
GGTCCACCGAAGCTATCTTGCCAGCGAGATCACCGCCTCCTCGTAGCGGCCGGCGCCCATGCCGCCCTCGGGGAAGATGCCGCGCTCGGCGATCCAGCCGAAGCTCTCCTCGAACACCTCCTTCGTGTAGGGCTCGAAGACGATGCGCTCGCCCGGCCCCCAGCGCCGCGTGTCCATGATGGCGTGGAAGCGCGGCGGAAACTCCTTCTTGTAATAATGGGTGTAGAGTTCCGGCCTGAGGTCGATGTCGCGCTGGGCGCGGCGCAGCGCCCGGAAGTACTTCCTCAGGTCCTCCGGGTCGGGGTCGCCGGTGATCATCGTCGCCATCATGAAGGTGGTGTCGATGACCTTGCGAAAGCCCAGTTGCTCCAGGAAGTAGTAAGGCCCGGAAAACAGCGACGCCGCCGGCACCTGCCGGTCGATCAGCTTCTCCAGGCGCGAGAACAGGAGCCCGTCGGCGAACGAAAGCTTGATTTCGGAGAGCGGCATGTACTGCTCGAGCGCCTGGATCGTCGAGTAGTGGCTGCCCGACTGGTAGCCCACCGAGATCGGCACGCCCCGCAGGTCCTCGGGCTTGCGGATGTCCGACTCCGGCGGCACGAACACCGCGGCCGGCGAGACCGAGTAGCAGTCCGCGTACAGCTTGCCGTGGCCGGCGGAAGCGGCCACGTTCACGGTCCAGTGGCAGGCGCAGCTCACGTTGGTGTCGCGCCCTTTCTCGATGCTCTGGTAGGCGCCGACCTTGTCCGGCGTCGCGTGCGTCTCGAACACGCCGTGAAACTCGTAGTCCAGTCCTTGCGCTTTGAAATAGCCCTTCTCTTCGGCGACCCACTCGTGCAGGCGGAAATGCGGCGTGATGGCGAACTTAGGCATGGAGAGGCTCCTGAATGGTCGATTCTTGCTGTTCCATTTGAATGGCCTTGCTCAGAATTCTTCTGAAGTGCGCCAGGGGCGCATCCGCGACGATGCCGTGGAACTTGAACGCGGGGTCGGCATCGAGCATTTCCTGCTGGCCCTCGATGATGAACTTGTCCTCGAGAAAGCCCTGCACCATGCTGTCGTGCAGCGACAGCGCGATGCTCGGATCGTGCAGCCCGTAGTCGTGCAGGTAGTTCCAGAAGAAGTGCGTCGAGCGCTTCGTCTCCGGCGTGAAGAACTGGCAGTTGCGGTACTCCTTCGCGCCTTCGCGGTTGCCCTTCTCCAGGCCCAGGCCCGCGGGGCCGAACAGCGACTCCAGGAAAAAGACGCCCGGGATGGTCATGCGCCCGATATTGCGGCGATCCACTTTCTGCAGGCTCCTGACGACTTTACGGTGAAACGGCGGGCAGTCGGCATTCATGTGCCAGCGCTCGACGCGGAAGCCGTCCTCCAGGCGCTCGATGGCGAGCGGCTTGCTCTTGAAGGCGTATTCCTCCGAGCCGCCGAGCGTCCGGGTGTGCACGAAAGCCAGGTGCGCGAAGTCCGACAGGTTGTCGACGATGAGCAGATAGCTCGCCTTGTAATGCATGTAGCCCGGCTTGCCCGCCCACGCCGGATTGGCGAGGTACGGAACGTCCACGATCCTGGAAGGATCCGCCTTCGCCGGGTCGCCCATCCAGATCCACACGAGGTGCTGGCGCTCGACCACGGGATAGCTGCGCACGCCCAGGCCCTTCGGAATGTTGTCCTGCCCCGGGATCTGGATGCACCTGCCGCTCGGATCGAACTTGAGACCGTGGTACATGCAGCGCACGTCGTCGCCCTCGAGCCGGCCATTGGACAGCTTGGCGCCGCGGTGGCAGCAGCGATTGTCGAGCGCCACCGCGCGGCCGCTATCGCCCTTGTAGAGCAGCACCGGCTTCTCCAG
>CAZJJC010000019.1:0-20494 GCA_964546195.1 uncultured Enterobacteriaceae bacterium
AGGAGCTTTTCAGCGCTCCTCACTCGCGCCTTCCGAGCTGACTGCGCACCGCGAGTAGGGGTTGAACGGCCCGGTGGTTGAACCGGGCGCGCGTTTGCACTTATCATCTGCGGCCTTTTCGCCGCATGGGAAAAAAACTCATCATTGCTGAGAAACCGTCGGTCGCGGCCGACATCGCGCGCGCGCTCGGCGGCTTGGCGCGCAAGGGCGACTACTTCGAGAGCGACGACTACGTGCTGTCGTCGGCGGTGGGCCACCTGCTCGAGCTGGTGCTGCCGGAAGAATACGACGTGAAGAAGGGCAAGTGGTCGTTCGCCCGCCTGCCGGTCATTCCGCCGCACTTCGACCTGTCTCCCATCGACAGGAGCAAGGAGCGCCTCAATCTCCTGCTGCGGCTCATCAAGCGCAAGGACGTCACCGGTCTCATCAATGCCTGCGACGCCGGCCGCGAAGGCGAGCTCATTTTCCGCTACCTCGTGCAGCATGCGAGAGCGAAGAAGCCGATCGAGCGGCTTTGGCTGCAGTCCATGACGCAGCAGTCGATCCGCGAGGGCTTTTCCAGGCTGAGGGCGGACAGGGAAATGCTGCCGCTGGCGGACGCGGCGAAAAGCCGCTCGGAGGCCGACTGGCTCGTCGGTATCAACGGCACGCGGGCAATGACCGCGTTCAACTCCAAGGAAGGCGGCTTCTATCTCACCACGGTAGGGCGAGTGCAGACGCCTACGCTCGCCATCCTGGTGGAACGCGAAGACAAGATCCGCGCGTTCACCTCCCGCGACTACTGGGAAGTACATGCTCGCTTCGACGGCAAGGCAGGCGAGTATGCCGGCCGCTGGTTCGATCCGGCGTTCAAGAAGGACGAAGACGGCGAGCGCAGGCCGGAGCGCGTCTGGGACCAGGCCCAGGCGGCCGCGGTGGTGGCGGCGTGCCGCGGCAAGATGGGCATCGCGACCGAGGAGACCAAGCCGGCGACCCAGCTCTCGCCGCTGCTGTTCGATCTTACGAGCCTGCAGCGCGAAGCGAACGGCCGCTTCGGCTTCCCGGCCCGGATGACCTTGTCGCTGGCGCAGGCGCTCTACGAGAAGCACAAAGTCCTCACTTATCCGCGCACGGATTCGCGCGCCCTTCCGGAGGACTATCTCGCCACGGTGAAGGACACGCTGAAAAGCCTCGGCGAGAGCACCGCGTTCTCGAGCTTCGCGCGCCAGATTCTGAAGCAGGGATGGGTGAAGCCGAACAAGCGCATCTTCGACAACACCAAGATCTCGGATCACTTCGCCATCATCCCTACGCTGCAGACGCCCAAGCATCTGAACGAAGCCGAACAGAAGCTCTACGACATGGTGGTGCGCCGTTTCCTGGCGGTGTTCTTCCCCGCGGCCGAGTACCTGCAGACCACGCGCATCACCCGCGTGGAGGAGCATCAGTTCAAGACCGAAGGCCGCGTGCTGCAGAACGCCGGCTGGCTCGCCGTATACGGACGCGCGACAGGCGAGGACGGCCAGACGCTGCCGGGCATCGAGCCGAACGAACGCGTAAGCCTGCTCGAGATCAGCGAGCAGGCGAGCGAGACCAAGCCGCCGCCGCGCTACAGCGAGGCGACGCTGCTCTCCGCCATGGAAGGCGCCGGCAAGCTGGTGGAGGACGACGAGCTGCGCGCCGCGATGGAGGCGAAAGGCTTGGGCACGCCGGCGACGCGCGCGGCCATCATCGAGGGGCTGATCCGCGAGGAGTATGTGAACCGCGAGGGCCGGGAGCTGGTGCCGACGCCGAAGGCGTTCTCGCTGCTGTTCGCGCTGCACATGCTGCATATCGTCGAGCTCGCCTCCCCCGAGCTCACCGGGGAGTGGGAGCACAAGCTGAAGCTGATCGAGGCCGGCAAGCTCACGCGCGAAGAGTTCATGCAGCAGATCGGCGCGCTCGTGGAGCAGGTGGTCACCATCATCAAGACCGGCGAGATCCCCGACGTGGTCTACGCCACCGTGCCTGCGCCCTGCCCCAAATGCGGCGGCGTGGTGCAGGAGAACTACCGCAAGTTCCAGTGCCAGAAGTGCGACTTCTCGATCTGGAAGGTGACCTCGGGCCGCGAGTGGTCTCCCGAAGAGATCGCCGAGCTCATCGCCAAGCGCTCGATCGGGCCGTTGACCGGATTCCGCAGCCGCCAGGGCAGGCCCTTCAGCGCCGTGCTGCGCCTGACCGACGAGCTGAAGGTCGAGTTCGACTTCGGGCAAGCCTCCGGCGAGGGCGAGCCGGCGCCGGACTTCAGCGGCCAGGAGCCGCTCGGCGCCTGCCCCAAGTGCGCGGCCCGCGTCTTCGAGCATGGCATGGCGTACACCTGCGAAAAGGCAGTCGGACCGCAGCGCAGCTGCGACTTCCGCTCCGGCCGCATGATCCTGCAGCAGCCGATCGAGCGCGAGCAGATGAAGAAGCTGCTCGACACCGGCCGCACCGACCTCCTGAGCGCCTTCGTGTCGAAAAAGGGGCGCCGCTTCAAGGCCTTTCTCGTCAAGCAGCCGGACGGCAAGATCGGCTTCGAGTTCCAGCCGCGGCCGACCAAGGAAAAGGCCGCGGAAGACAAGCCTACACGTCGAGGTTCCGAACGCCGAGCGCGTTCGACTCGATGAACGCGCGGCGCGGCTCGACCTCGTCGCCCATCAGCTTGGTGAAGATCTCGTCGGCGGCGATGCTGTCCTCGATCTGCACCTTGAGCAGGCGGCGCGCCGCCGGATCCATGGTGGTCTCCCACAGCTGCTCCGGGTTCATCTCGCCCAGCCCCTTGTAGCGCTGCAGGGTGGTCGCCTTCTCCACCTCGGCCAGCAGCCATTTCATGGCTTCGGCGAAATCGCGCACCGGCTGTTTTTTGTCGCCGCGCTGAACATGCGCGCCGGCGCCGACCAGGCCGCGCAGCAATTCGGCGGTCTGGCGGATCTGCGCGTAATCGCCGGAGTGCACGAACTCGGTGTCGATGGTGCTCATGCGCACGTTGCCGTGCCGCGTACGCTCGATGCGCACCTGGTAGCGCTCGGTCTTCTGGTCGAAGTGCGGCGCCACCGCCACCCCCTCGCCGCTCAGGGCGGCCTCCAGCGCCTCGGCCGAGGCCTCGGCGCTGTCGCGGCGCGTGAGATCGACCTGGGCCCCGCCCAGGACCGCCTGCAGCACTTCGCGGTCGATGAGGCGCGAGACGCGGTCGATAACGGCCTCCGACAGCAGGTAGGACTTGGCGAGCTCGGCGAGCGCGTCTCCCACGATGGGCTCGCGTCCGGCGCCCGGGTGCAGCGCCGCCTCCACCAGCGCCTGCTTCAGCATGAACTCGTTCAGCTCGTGCTCGTCCTTCAGGTAGCGCTCTTCCTTGCCGAGCTTCGCGCGGTACAGCGGCGGCTGCGCGATGTAGATATGCCCGCGCTCCACCAGCTCGGGCATCTGCCGGTAGAAGAAGGTGAGCAGCAGCGTGCGGATATGCGAGCCGTCGACGTCCGCGTCGGTCATGATGATGATGCGGTGGTAGCGCAGCTTGTCGGCGTCGTATTCCTCCTTGCCGATGCCGCATCCCAGCGCGGTAATCAGGGTCGCGATCTCGGCGGAGGACAGCAGCTTGTCGAAGCGCGCGCGCTCCACGTTGAGGATCTTGCCCTTGAGGGGCAGGATCGCCTGGAACTTGCGGTCGCGCCCCTGCTTGGCCGAGCCGCCGGCCGAGTCGCCCTCCACGAGGTAAAGCTCGCACCGCGCCGGGTCGCGCTCCTGGCAGTCGGCGAGCTTGCCCGGCAGGCCCATGCCGTCGAGCACGCCCTTGCGGCGGGTCATCTCGCGCGCCTTGCGCGCGGCCTCGCGCGCGCGCGCGGCCTCGACGATCTTCGAGGTGATGATGCGGGCGTCGGCCGGGCGCTCGGCGAGGAACTCGCGCAGCCGCTCGGCCACCACCTCCTCCACCACCGGGCGCACCTCTGAAGACACCAGCTTTTCCTTGGTCTGCGAGGAGAACTTCGGCTCCGGCACCTTGACCGAGAGCACGCAGGCGAGGCCCTCGCGCATGTCGTCGCCGGTAGTCTCGACCTTGGCCTTCTTCGCCAGGTCGGTCTCCTCGATGTACTTGTTGAGCACCCGCGTCATCGCCGCGCGCAGGCCGGTGAGGTGCGTGCCGCCGTCCTTCTGCGGGATGTTGTTGGTGAAGCACAGCACGCTCTCCTGGTAGGAGTCGTTCCACTGCATCGCCACCTCGACGCTGATGCCGTCCTTGTCGCCCAGTCCGTGGAAAGTGTTCGGATGCAGCACGTTCTTCGCGCGGTTCATGTACTCCACGAAGCCCTTGACGCCGCCGGAGAAGGCGAAGTTCTCCTCCTTGCCGGCGCGCTGGTCGATCAGCATGATCTTCACGCCGTTGTTGAGGAAGGACAGCTCCCGCAGGCGGCGCGCCAGAATGTCGTAGTGATAGTCGACGGTGCCGAACACGTTCCTGGAGGCAAGGAAATGCACCTCCGTGCCACGGCGCTCGGAAGTCCCCGTGATCTTGATCGGCTCGACCGCCACGCCGTCGCGGAACTCCATCTGGTGCACCTTGCCGTCGCGCCACACGGTGAGCCGCAGCCACTCGGACAGCGCGTTGACCACCGACACGCCCACGCCGTGCAGCCCGCCCGACACCTTGTTGGTGTTGGAGTCGAACTTGCCGCCGGCGTGCAGCTCGGTCATCACGATCTCGGCCGCGGAGCGCTTCAGCTCGTCATCGCCCTTGATGCCGGTCGGGATGCCGCGGCCGTTGTCGATCACCGAGATCGAGTTGTCGGTATGGATGGTCAGCACGATCTCGTCGCTGAACCCGGCGAGCGCCTCGTCCACCGAATTGTCGACGACCTCGAACACCATGTGGTGCAGCCCGGTGCCGTCGGAGGTGTCGCCGATGTACATCCCGGGGCGCTTGCGCACCGCGTCCAGGCCCTTCAGGACCTTGATGGCATCCGAGCCGTAGGCGTTCGCGTCGGGTTTGTCTTGTTCTGACAAGTCTCTAGATCCTCATGGGCATGACGACGTACTTGAAATCCTTCTCCGTGGCGTAAGAGATCAGCGCGCTCGAGGAGGAGTCGCCGAACGCGCACTCGACATGGCTGCCGGGCACGTTGTTCAGCACGTCGAGCAGGTAGGTGACGTTGAAGCCGATGTCCAGCGCATCGCCGGCGTACTTCACCTCCAGCTCCTCGTGCGCCTCCTCCTGCTCGGCGTTCGAGGACACGATCTTCAGGCTGCCATCGGCCAGCACCCAGCGCACGCCGCGGAATTTCTCGTTGGAAAGGATCGCCGCGCGCAGCAGCGCCTGCCGCAGCGGCTCGCGCTCGATCTGCAGCCGGTTCTTGTGCTGCGTGGGGATCACCCGGGTGTAGTCCGGAAACTTTCCGTCGACCAGCTTGGAGACCAGCTCCACGTCGCCGAAACTGAACGCCGCCTGCGTGGTCGAAAGCTCGATCCTGACCTCTTCCTCGCTCTCGGCCAGCAGCTTGGACAACTCGAGCACGGTCTTGCGCGGCACGATGACTTCCTGCCGCGGCAACTCGGAGCCGAGCGCGAGCGAAGCGAACGCCAGGCGGTGTCCGTCCGTGGCGACCAGCTTGAGCTGGCTATCCTCGGCCACCATGAGCAGCCCGTTGAGGTAGTAGCGGATGTCCTGCTGGGCCATGGCGTACTGCACCAGCCCGAGCAGCCTGCGCAGCGCTTTCTGCTGCAGCGTGAAGCGCGCCGCCTCGCCGCCGGGCCTTGCCAACCGCGGAAAATCCTCGGCGGGCAGGGTCTGCAGCGTGAAGCGGCTCTTTCCCGCCTTCACGACCAGGCGCTTGTCCTGCTGCTGCAGCGATACCTCGGCGTTCTCGGGCAGCGCGCGCAGGATATCCACCAGCTTGCGCGCGCCGACGGTCAGGGAGCGCGCCTCGGCGGCGGCCGTGAGGCCGCTCTTCGCCGTGATCTGGATCTCGATGTCGGTCGCGAGGAACGACAGCGCATCGGCCGCGCGCTCGATCAGCACGTTGGACAGGATGGGCAGCGTATGCCGGCGCTCGATGATGCCGCTCACCGCGGACAGCGGGCCAAGGATCTCGTCGCGCCTTGCTTTGACCAGAACCATTTGTCAGTGCCTTTTGTATTGATAACTAATAACAGCTAATAGAGCCGCGGCAAACGCGGGATAACCCGGCAAACCGGTTTGCGCGCAAAGCGTTGCATCACCTCGCGCGGGCGGGAAAGCCTGTGGATCGCCTGTGCAGCGCTGTGGACAGAAATTGCGTCCGAGGCCCGCGGGCGGAGATATCCACAAACTGCTCATCCCCTTGAGCACAAAATGCTCATCCCTTCAGCACCTGCTCGAGGATCAGGTAGTCACGGTTCAGCCCGGTGTCCTGCTTGCGCAGGCGGGCGATGGTGCGGCAGGCGTGCAGCACCGTGGTGTGGTCGCGGTTGCCGAAGGCCTCGCCGATCTCGGGCAGGCTCATCTGCGTCAGCTCCTTGGCGAGCGCCATGGCGACCTGGCGCGGCCGGGCGACGTTGCGGCTGCGCTTCTTGGAATGCATGTCCGAAATGCGGATCTTGAAGTACTCCGCGACCGTCTTCTGGATGCCCTCGACGCTCACCTGACGGCTGGCGACGTTCAGGATATCGCGCAGCGCCTCCTTCGCCAGGTCGAGCGACAGCTCGCGCGCGTTGAAGCGGGCGAACGCCAGGACCTTCTTGAGCGCACCCTCCAGCTCGCGCACGTTCGAGCGGATATGCTTGGCGATGAAGAAGGCGATGTCCTCGGACAGCTCGATGGCGTCCGCCTCGGCCTTCTTCAGCACGATGGCCACGCGCATCTCGAGCTCGGGCGGCTCGATGGCCACGGTGAGCCCCCAGCCGAAGCGCGAGATGAGGCGCTCCTCCATTCCCGCGATCTCCTTCGGATAGGTGTCGCAGGTGATGACGATCTGCTTGTGCGCCTCCACCAGGGCGTTGAAGGCGTAGAAGAACTCTTCCTGCGTGCGGCCTTTGTTGGAGAAGAACTGGATGTCGTCGATGAGCAAGAGATCGAGCGAATGGTAGTAGCGCTTGAACTCGTCGAACGACTTCTGCTGGTAGGCGCGCACCACGTCGGTGACGTACTGTTCTGCATGGCTGTAGCGGATGCGCGCCTGCGGCCGTACGTCGGCAAGATGGTTGCCGATCGCCTGCAGCAGGTGCGTCTTGCCCAGGCCCACGCCGCCGTAGACGAACAGCGGGTTGTAGGAAATGCCGGGGTTCTCCGCGACCTGAATCGCCGCGGCGCGCGCCAGCTGGTTCGCCTTGCCGGTCACGAAGCTGTCGAAGCTGAAGCCGCGGTTGAGCCTGCCGCGCTCGGGCGGCGCGACGGCCGCCAGCGCCGGGCGCGGCGGCGCCTGAGCGGCGCGCGCGGCCGCCTCGGTGCCTTGCGCCAGCACCAGCCGCAGGCCCGTCTCGCGGCCGCAGGCCTCGGTCACCAGGCGCTCGATGCGCGCGGCGAAGCGCTCGCGCACCAGTTCGAGCACGAAACGGTTCGGGGCGGCAAGGACCAGCGTGTCGTTGCCGACGCCGGATTCCGGCGCAAGCGGCCTGATCCAGGTATTGAATTGTTGCGCGGGAAGCTCCTGCTCTAGCCGACGCAGGCAGGATTCCCAGAGGGTTTGCATCTTTTGGTTGGCCTAGACGAGGTCGAATCTTACCTTCTTCCCTGTGGGTTATCCACAGCCGCGCGCATGCCGCGACTGCGCGACAAAAGACGCGTGCGGCATTTGACAATGCCAGCGCGAGCGCGCTCTAATACCGCCCTTTTTCGGACCGGGCGATGGCAACGAAGCGGACTTACCAACCTTCCAAGACGCGGCGTGCGCGGCGCCATGGGTTTCTTGTGCGAAGCGCAACGCGCGGCGGCCGCGCCGTGCTGCGCAACCGGCGCGCCAAGGGTCGGCGGCGCCTCGGGTTGTAGCCGCGGCCGGCAAGCGCTTCGGGTTCGATCCCACTCGCCGGCTGGGGCAAAAAGCGCATTTCGAACGCCTGCTGCAGCAGGGGGCGCGACGCAATTTGGCCGGGTACAGCTTTTTTCTGGAGCGGCGCGATGCGGGATCTCCGCGGCTGGGCATCCTCGTGTCGAAAAAACACAGCGCGCGTGCAGTCGAGCGCAACCGCATCAAGCGCTGCATACGCGAAGCGTTCCGCCTGGAACAGGAAGCGCTCGGCGCGGTTGACCTGCTGATACGGCCGCCCTACGGAATCAAGCCTTCTGCCAACATGATTACCCGACTTCGCGAGCTTCTCCACGGGCTGAACAAGCGATGAGCGCGCTGCCGCTGCGCGCCGCGGTGCGCGCATACCAGTGGCTGGTGCGGCCGGTGCTGCCGTCCTCGTGCCGCTTTTTTCCCAGCTGCTCGGAGTACGCCGACGAGGCGCTCGCGCGCCATGGGGCGTGGCGAGGCGGCTGGCTTGCCGCCAAGCGCCTTTGCCGCTGCGGGCCCTGGCACCCCGGCGGTTACGACCCGGTTCCATGAGCATGGACACGCAACGCCTGATCCTGCTTTTCATCTTCAGCTTCTCGCTGCTGATGCTGTGGGAAGCATGGGACAAGCAGAACCGGCCGCAGTCGCACCCGGCGCCCAGCGCGCAGCAGGCGCCGGGCGCGCCGGGTGAGCCCGTGGCTCCCGACAGGGTCAAGCCGCCGGCTGCGACCGTCCCGGGGGCCGATGCGGCGGCCAAAGGCGAGAGCGTGCGCGTCAGCACGGATCTCCTGGTTGCCGACATCGATATGCTGGGCGGCACGCTGAAGCGGCTGGAGTTGCTGCAGCACAAGAGCTCCAAGCACTCGGACACCAACCTCGTGCTCCTGGGTCCCGCGCACCAGTACGAGGCGCAGAGCGGTCTTGCCGGCGAGGGCGGGCCCAACCACCGCACCCTGTGGCGCGCCGAGCCCGGCGAGCGCGAGCTGGCTGCGGCCCAGGACACGGTGGAGTTGCGGCTCACGGCGAGCGGGAAGGACGGCCTCGAGGCGCAGAAGGTCTACACCTTCAGGCGCAACAGCTATGTGATCGACATGGCGCTCGAGATCCGCAACACCGGCAGCGCGCCCTTGGCGGCCTATGCCTATTTTCAGCTCACGCACGACGGCAAGCCCGAGTCGAGTGCCACCACGGTGGCGGAGACCTTCGGCGCGCAAAGCTTCACCGGCTTTGCCGTGTACACCGAAGAGCAGAAGTACCAGAAGGTCCATCCCTCCGATCTGGACCAGGGCGAGCACGACCATATCAACCAGGCGGATAACGGCTGGCTCGCCTTCGTGCAGCACTATTTCGTTTCCGCCTGGCTGCCGCCTGACGGCGCGCCGCGCGACTACGTAACCGAAAAGCGCCCGGACGGAACCTATGCCGGCCGCGTGATGATTCCGGCGAAGCTGGCGCCGGGCGAGACGGTGCGCGTGGCCGCGCCGCTGTACGCCGGGCCGCAGGAGCAGCAGCGCCTGCAGGCCGCCGCGCCGGGCCTCGACCTGGTCGTCGATTATGGCTTCCTGGCGATCATCGCCTGGCCGCTGTTCTGGCTGCTCGGCAAGTATCACGCCTTGTCCGGCAACTGGGGCGTCGCCATCATCCTGCTCACGGTCACGATCAAGCTCGTCTTCTTTCCGCTGTCCGCGGCGAGCTACAAGTCGATGGCCAAGATGAAGCTGGTCACGCCGCGGCTCACCAAGATCCGCGAGATGTATGGGCACGATCGCCAGAAGATGAACCAGGCGATGATGGAGCTGTACAAGACCGAGAAGATCAATCCGCTGGGTGGCTGCTTCCCGATCCTGGTGCAGATCCCGGTGTTCATAGCGCTGTACTGGGTGCTCCTTGCCGCGATCGAGCTGCGGCACGCGCCCTTCATGCTGTGGATCGACGATCTCTCGGCGCTCGACCCGTACTTCGTGCTGCCCATCCTCATGGCGATAACCATGGTGCTGCAGACCCGGATGAACCCGGTGCCGCCGGACCCGGTGCAGGCGCAGGTCATGAAGTACATGCCCTACGTGTTCAGCATCTTCTTCTTCTTCTTTCCGGCCGGCCTGGTGCTGTACTGGCTGGTCAACAACATCCTTTCGATCCTCCAGCAGTGGCAGATCCAGCGCATGTTCGAACGCGACAAGCCTGCCCATGCCAAGCGATGAGGCAGCGCGCGACACCATCGCCGCGATCGCCACACCCGCCGGCCGCGGCGCCATCGGCGTCATTCGTATCTCCGGGCCGGCGGTTCCCTTTATCGCCGGCCGGCTTTTGGGCCTGCTGCCCGAACCGCGACGCGCAACCCTGGCTTCGTTCCGCAACGCGCGTGGCGAGCGAGAGGACGAGGGCATCGCGCTGTATTTTCCCGCGCCGCAGTCCTACACCGGAGAGGCGGTGCTGGAGCTGCACGGGCACGGCGGACCGATCGTCCTGCAGTCGGTGCTGCGAGCCTGCCTGGACGCCGGCGCGCGGCTGGCCGAGCCGGGGGAGTTCACGCAGCGGGCCTTCCTGGAGGGCAAGCTCGACCTCGCGCAGGCCGAGGCGGTCGCCGACCTGATCGACGCCTCGAGCCGCGAAGCGGCGCGCTCGGCGCTGCGCTCGCTCGGCGGCGAGTTTTCATCGGCGATCGGCGCGCTGCGCTCCCAGCTCATCGAGCTGCGGGCCCTCACCGAGGCGCTGCTCGATTTCCCGGAAGAGGAAGTCGATGCGGTGCATCGCGATGATGCCGGGGCGCGGCTGCGCGCGCTGAAGCTGCAGCTGGGCGAAGTCCTGGCGAAGAGCCGGCAGGGGAGCCTATTGCGCACCGGCATCCACGTTGTGCTGGCGGGCCGCCCGAACGTCGGCAAATCGAGCCTGCTCAACCGGCTCGCGGGCGAGGAACGGGCCATCGTGACGCCGGTCGCCGGAACCACGCGCGATGCCCTGCGCGAGCCGATCCAGATCGAAGGCGTGCCGCTCGTCCTGGTCGATACCGCCGGGCTGCGGGCGTCCATGGACATGGTCGAGCAGCTGGGCATCGAGCGCACGCGCCACGAGCTCGAGCGTGCCGATCTGGTACTGCTAGTGCAGGAGGCAGGCGAGCCCGAGGCGCCCGCCAACCTGCCCGACGGCGTGCAGCATATCGATGTCTACAACAAGGCCGACCTCGTGCCCGTTTTCAGTCCGCCGCGGGGCGCGCTGGCGGTTTCCGCCAAGACGGGACAGGGCCTCGAGGCCTTGCGCGCGGCGATCCTTTCTGCTGCCGGCTGGTCGGCGACCGGCGAATCGGTGTTCCTCGCGCGCGAGCGGCATCTGCGCGCGCTCGAGCGTGCGCGCGCGCATCTCGACGACGCCGGCGGGCAGCTGCCGCGATGGGAGCTGTTCGCCGAGGAGCTGCGCCTGGCGCAGGTCGCGCTTGGCGGCATCACCGGGGAATTCAGCGCGGACGACCTCCTGGGCGAGATCTTCAGCCGCTTCTGCATAGGCAAGTGAGGCCGGCGCTCAGGGCATGGAACGCAGCGCCTAAGTGACTGTCGTAACGAGGATTTAGTCCGTTCGTCGCATTGCAGTGCACAACGACGCGAGAAGCGCCGGTGATAGAATTTGGCACGCGATCCTGCTTTCCGGCCCAGCTGCGCGCTGGGCCGTTTGCCTTTCTGGAGTGAACGAATGAACGCGCCCGCTACCGCTCCCGACCAGTCGAATGCGCCCGCCTGGGTGCGCCACCGGGGCCTGCGCCGATGGGTCTCGGAGATCGCGCGACTCGCGAAGCCCGAACGCGTCGTGTGGTGCGATGGCTCGCAGGCCGAGTACGACCGGCTGTGCGCCGAGCTGGTGGAGGCCGGGACATTCATCCGCCTGAGCGAGAAGCGCAGGCCGAATTCCTATCTTGCGCGCTCCCACCCGACCGACGTGGCGCGCATGGAGGACCGCACCTTCATCTGCAGCGAGAAGCAGGAGGACGCGGGACCGACCAATAACTGGCTCGAGCCGCGCGAGATGCGCCAGACGCTCAACAGGCTGTTCGACGGCTGCATGCGCGGGCGCACCCTGTACGTGATGCCGTTTTCCATGGGGCCGATCGGTTCGCCCATAGCGCAGATCGGCGTCGAGATATCCGATTCGGCTTATGTGGCGGTTAGCATGCGCGTGATGACGCGCATGGGGCGCGCCGTGGCGGAGTGGCTGGGCGAGCACAAGGCGTTCGTCCCCTGCGTGCATTCGGTGGGCGCGCCGCTCGCGCCAGGCGAGAAGGACGTGCCGTGGCCGTGCAACGAGAAGCAGAAGTGGATCGTGCACTTCCCGGAGACGCGCGAGATCTGGTCGTTCGGCTCCGGCTACGGCGGCAATGCGCTGCTCGGCAAGAAATGCCTGGCGCTGCGCATTGCCTCGGTGATGGGGCGCGATGAAGGCTGGCTCGCCGAGCACATGCTTATCCTCGGCATGCAGGCGCCCGACGGCGAGAAAACCTACCTCGCGGCGGCGTTTCCGTCCGCCTGCGGAAAGACCAACCTCGCGATGCTCATCCCGCCGGCCGCATTCGCCGGCTGGAAAGTCACCACCATCGGGGAGGACATCGCGTGGATCAAGCCCGGCAAGGACGGGCGCTTCTACGCCATCAATCCCGAGCACGGCCTGTTCGGCGTGGCGCCGGGCACCTCGGAGCAGACCAACCCGAACGCGATGAAGTCGCTGGCGAGCAACGTGATCTTCACCAACGTGGCCATGACGCCCGACGGCGACGTCTGGTGGGAGGGCATGACGGAGGTGCCGCCGGCGCGGCTCGTTGACTGGCAGGGAAAGGAATGGACGCCGGCCGACGGCAAGAAGGGCCGCCTGGCGGCGCACGCCAACGCGCGCTTTACTGTTCCGGCGGCGCAATGTCCGTCGATGGATCCGGGATGGGAAGACCCGGCGGGCGTGCCGATCTCGGCGTTCATCTTCGGCGGCCGCCGCTCCTCGACGGTGCCGCTGGTCGTGGAAGCCCCTACCTGGGAAGACGGCGTCTACATGGCCGCCACGCTCGGCTCGGAGACCACGGCGGCCATTACCGGCAAGGTCGGCGTGGTACGACGCGACCCGATGGCGATGCTCGCCTTCTGCGGCTACAACATGGCCGACTACTTCGGCCATTGGCTGGAAATGGGCCGCAAGATCCAGCACGCGCCGAGGATTTTCCGGGTGAACTGGTTCCGGCGCGACGCGAGCGGCAAGTTCCTGTGGCCCGGATTCGGTGAAAACATGCGCGTTTTGCAATGGATCGCGCAGCGTTGCCAGGGCCGGGCATCGGGCGTCGAAACGCCGCTCGGTGTCATGCCGCGCTTTGAAGACCTGACCTGGACCGGGCTAGAGCACAAGGTCGCGCCGGCGCAGTTCGCCGAGTTGGCGCGTGTCGATGCCGCCGCCTGGAAAGAGGAGCTCGCCTTGCACGACGAGCTGTTCGGCAGGTTCGGGGCGCGCCTGCCCGAGGCGCTCGAAACGCGCCGCGGTAGGATGCACGAGAAGCTGGCCGCCTAGGAGCGCAGCAGGCAAGCCCCGCCCGCGGCCAGCGACGCCGCGGCGGCGGCTGCAGCCACCGCCGCCGCCGAAGGAAGAACCTCCAGCAAGGCGCCGCCGGCGGCCACGCCGATGCCAACGCCGAAAAGCAATGCGCTGGTCGACCAGGTAAAAGCCTCCGTCAGCTGCGCCGCACGCGCGGTCTTTGCCACCAGCATGGATTGAACGATGAGCGCCGGCGCCATCACCACGCCGGCGAACACGCACCCCAGCGCAAACGGCCACGCGCTCCAGGGCAGCGCCAGCAGCGCGAGTCCCGCGCCCATCAGCCCGAGCATGAGGGCGAACTGCCGCGTGAGCGGCAGATGCCAGCTGCGGCTGCCGTACGCGAGCCCGCCGAGCGCGCTGCCCACGCTCATCAAGCCGAGCAGCACGCCGGCAAGCGCTGGGTTGCCGGCCTCGGTCGCATAGGCCGTGAGGCCGACTTCGAGCAAGCCGAACGCCATGGAATAGCAAAGGATCACCGCGACTAGCGGCACGAAGCCCGGCTCGGCCAGCGGTCCGAGCAAGCGGGACGCGCCGCGCGGTTCGATATGCCAGGCGAGCAGCGCCGGCGAGCGCACAAAGAGCAGCGTGCCGACGAAGCCGCAGGCCGCTGCGAACAGCACCGCCGCGGCAGCCGATGCGAGCGCCACAAAGAGCGCCACGAGCAGGGGGCCGACGATAAAGATGAGCTCGATCAATACGGACTCGAGGGAATACGCTGCGGACAGCAGCTCCTCATTGCGCAGTCGCTGTCTGAGGTAAGTGCGCATGCATACCGTGATCGGCGGGAATGCCGCGCCCGCGGCCGCGGCGCACAGCAGGACGATCCACGGCGCGGCGAACTGGTGGACCGCCACGACCAGCAAGCCCAAAGCAGCGGGGAAAGCGAGCGCGCAGGCCAGCAGCGTGCGGCGCGGGCCGCTGCGGTCAATGAGACGCCCCAGGGCTGGCGCCACGGTGGCGAGGCCGATCACATAACAGGCGGTTGCAGCGCCACCGCGCGCGAAGGAGCCGGTGGCGGTCTGTACGAGCAGCAGGATTGCAAGACCGGTAATGCCGATCGGCAGGCGACCGATTATCGAGGCGGCAATGGTCTGCCTCAGCTCGCGCGGCTGTAGCAGCGCGACATAGCGGGCAAGCGAAATCACGGCAAGGGGATCCGAAACGGGGCCGGAATTGTCGCACAAGGCGTCTCGGATTGCTGCGACGCAGCATTCAAAAGACCGCTGAACCGGTTCCACGTGAAACATCGAGGGACTGGGACTGGTTCCACGTGGAACCGCCGCGTAGAATCGCGCCTCAATGGATTTCCCGCGAAGATTCGACGTAATTGTGGTGGGTGGCGGCCATGCCGGCACCGAGGCGGCCCTCGCGTCTGCCCGTATGGGCTGCTCCACCCTGCTCCTGACCCACAGTATGGAGACGCTCGGCCAGATGTCGTGCAACCCCTCGATCGGCGGCATCGGCAAGGGGCATTTAGTGAAGGAGATCGACGCGCTCGGCGGCACCATGGCGCTTGCCGCTGACGAGGCGGGGATCCAGTTCCGCATGCTCAATTCTTCGAAGGGCCCCGCGGTCCGTGCCACGCGTGCCCAGGCCGATCGGGTCCTCTACAGGCAGGCGGTCCGCGGGCGCCTGGAAAACCAGCCCAACCTTTGGCTCTTCCAGCAGGCCGTCGACGACATCCTGTTGGAAGGCGAGCACGTCACCGGCGTGGCCACGCAGCTCGGCGTGCGCTTTCGCGCGCCTGCAGTCGTGCTGACTGCGGGTACTTTCCTGTCGGGATTGATCCATATCGGGCTCAGCCAGCACGTCGCCGGGCGGGCCGGTGAGCCCGCCTCGACGACGCTGGCCGCGCGCCTGAGGGAAATGCATCTTCCGGCCGGGCGCCTAAAGACCGGGACGCCGCCGCGACTCGATGCGCGCAGCATCGACTTTTCCGTCATGGAGCCGCAGCCCGGCGACTCGCCGGAGCCGGTGTTTTCGTTCATGGGTCGCCGGGACATGCATCCCCGCCAGGTGCCTTGCTGGATCACGCATACCAATGCACGCACGCATGACATCATCCGCGCCGGCCTCGACCGCTCGCCGATGTTCACCGGCCAGATCCAGGGCGTTGGGCCGCGCTATTGCCCTTCGATTGAAGACAAGATTCACCGCTTTTCCGGCAAGTCGAGCCACCAGATCTTTCTGGAGCCGGAAAGCCTGACGAGCGTCGAGGTGTATCCGAACGGCATCTCCACCAGTCTGCCTTTCGACATCCAGCTGCAGCTCGTGCAGTCGATCCGCGGGCTGGAGAACGCCCACATCCTGCGGCCCGGCTATGCGATCGAGTACGACTACTTCGATCCCCGGGACCTGCAGGCCTCGCTGGAAACGAAAAGCGTCCGCGGGCTATTCTTCGCCGGCCAGATCAACGGCACGACGGGTTACGAGGAAGCCGCGGCCCAAGGGCTGCTTGCGGGCGTCAATGCCGCGTTGAAGGTGAGGCAGTACGCGCCGTGGTTCCCGCGCCGCGACGAAGCCTATCTCGGTGTCCTCGTGGACGACTTGGTCACCGGCGGGGTGTCCGAACCATACCGCATGTTCACCAGCCGGGCGGAGTACCGGCTGACGCTGCGGGAGGACAACGCGGACCTGCGCCTCAGCGAGATTGGCAGGAAGCTGGGGGTCGTGGATGACGCACGATGGGCGGCATTTGAACGCAAGCGAGAAGCTGTCGGCCGGGAAGAGACACGGCTCAAAGGTGTATATGTGAGCGCTGGCTTACGTGGAAAGATATCAATTCACGAGCTTCTTCGCCGACCGGAGAATACCTACGCGAGCCTGGTGGCGGATGGCGTAGGCGATCCACGGGTCGCCGAACAGGTCGAGATCCGGGCGAAGTATGAGGGCTACATCGAGCGGCAGCGCGATGAGGTGTCGAGGCGGGCAGCGATGGAGACCAAGCCGTTGCCGCCTGCGCTGGATTACCGGCAAGTGCGCGGCCTTTCGGCGGAGGTGCAGCAGAAGCTGAACCGGCACCGTCCCGAGACGATCGGGCAGGCGTCGCGCATTTCGGGCGTGACACCCGCCGCCATAGCGTTGCTGCTGGTGCACCTGAAGCGAGGCTTTCAGCCGCTCGACAAGAAAACGGCATGACGCCGGCGGCAGCGCTTGACCGCGGACTCGACCAGCTGCCGCTCGAACTGCCGGGCGCAGCGCGCGAGCAGCTGCTGGGCTACATCGAGCTGCTGGCGAAATGGAACCGGACGTACAACCTCACGGCCATCCGCGATCCGCTGAAAATGGTGACCCATCATCTGCTCGACTGCCTCGTGGTGATCCCGCATCTACCGGTCGAGGACGGCCCGCTCGCCGACGTGGGCTCAGGGGCCGGGCTGCCCGGCATACCGCTCGCGATCGCACGGCCGCATTGGCAGCTGACGCTCAACGATGCGAGCGGGAAAAGGTGCGCCTTTCTGCGCCAGGCGGCCATCGACCTGCGGCTCGCCAACGTGGCAGTCCACGAGGGACGCGTGGAAGCCTGGCGCCCGGCGGCGCGCTTCGCCGTGGTCATCTCGCGCGCCTTCGCCGAGCTTGCCCGGTTCATCGCGTCCTGTCGCCATCTGGTGCGGCCGGGCGGCGTGCTGGCCGCCATGAGCGGCGCGGCCCCCGGCGAGTATGGAACCGGCGAGCTCATCGCGCTGCGCGTGCCGCTTCTGGATGCGGCGCGCCATCTCGTGCTGTACCGCGTGGAGACCTAGGTGGCCCGGGTGCTCGCGGTCGTGAACCAGAAGGGCGGCGTCGGCAAGACCACCACGAGCGTCAATCTCGCCGCCGCGCTCGCGCAGGCGGGACGCCGCGTGCTGCTCGTCGATCTCGATCCGCAGGGCAACGCCACCATGGGCAGCGGCATCGACAAGCGCACCGCCGGTCGCACGGTGTACCACGTGCTGCTCGGGCTGAGCGAGCTCCCCGAGGCGCGCCTGCGGCTTGAGCGCGGGGGGTTCGATCGGCTGCCGGCGAACCGCGATCTCGCCGGGGCCGAGATCGAGCTGGTCGGGCTGGAGGATCGCGAAACGCGCCTGAAGCGCGCTCTGGAAAGCGTGGCGCACGAGTACGACTTCGCGCTCATCGATTGCCCGCCGTCGCTCAGCCTGCTGACGGTGAACGCGCTGACCGCGGCGCAGCGCGTGCTGATCCCCATGCAATGCGAGTACTACGCGCTGGAAGGCTTGTCCGACCTGGTGGGCACGATCAAGCGCGTGCGGGCGAACCTCAATCCCGAGCTCGAGATCGCGGGGCTGCTGCGCACCATGTATGACCCGCGGAACACCTTGTCGCTGCAGGTATCGCAGCAGCTCGAAGCGCATTTCAAGGACAAGGTTTACCGCACGCTCGTGCCGCGCAACGTTCGCCTGGCCGAAGCGCCCAGCTACGGCGTCCCGGCCGTGCTATGGGACGCCGCCTCCAAGGGCGCGCAGGCCTATCTCGCGCTCGCCGACGAAATCCTCGCTCAGGGACGACCTGCATGATGAAACCCAAAGGGCTGGGACGCGGCCTGGACGCGCTGCTCGGCGCCGACGCATCGGCGCCGCGCGAAGCCTTGCTCAAGCTTGCCGTCGGCCGCATCCGGCCGGGCAGGTACCAGCCGCGCACGAAGATGGACCCGCAGGCGCTCGCCGAGCTCTCGGCTTCGATCCGCGCGCAGGGGCTGATGCAGCCGCTGCTGGTACGGCCGCTCGACAGCGAGCACTACGAGCTGATCGCCGGCGAACGGCGCTGGCGCGCGGCGCAGATGGCAGGCCTGACGGAAGTGCCGGCGCTGGTGCGCGAAGTGCCGGACGAAGCGGCGCTCGCTTTGTCGCTGATCGAGAATATCCAGCGCGAAGACCTGAACCCGCTGGAGGAGGCGGCCGGCGTGCAGCGGCTGGTGGACGAGTTCGGGCTGACGCACGAGCAGGCCGCCGATGCGGTCGGGCGCTCGCGCAGCGCCACCACCAACCTGCTGCGCCTGCTGAAGCTCGCCAGACCGGTCCAGGACATGATGATGGAGGGCGCGCTCGAAATGGGGCATGCACGCGCCTTGCTCGCGCTCGAGGCCGCGCGGCAGATCGAAGCGGCGCAGCGCATCGCCGCCAAGGGGCTTTCGGTGCGCGAGACCGAAGCGCTGGTGCAGACCATGGCGCACGGCTCCCCGGGCGCGCGCCGCGTGCGCAGGGCGGACCGAGATCTCCTGCGGCTGGAGGAAGAGCTTTCCGGGAGCCTGGGCACGACGGTCGAGATCCGCGCCTCGAAGAAGGGCAGCGGCAAGCTGCTCGTGCACTACTCGAGCCTCGATCACCTGGAGCAGCTGCTGAAAAGGCTGCGCTGATGCGCTATACTTTTGCGGCTTTGCCGGGTGGGGACAAAACGAACGCAGTGCTTCGCCACCTGGGAAAACCGATACGCACCGTCCTCGCCTGGCAACTGGCGGCCACTGCCGCAATGACGCTGGCGGCCGCGCTGCTGGCCGGCGAGCATGGCGCGATATCGGCGTTCGCCGGCGGCGCAGTCAGCATGGCTGCCGGCCTGGCGTCCGCGCTGGCGGCTTCGTTGGGCAGGGCCAGGTCCGCCGGCGGGGTTGTGGCCGGCGCGCTGCGCGCGGAGGCAGTGAAGCTCGGCTCGGCGTTGCTCCTGCTGTGGCTCGTGCTGGCGAACTACGGGCAGGCCGTGGTGGCCGCTCTGCTCGGCGCGTTCGTCGTGACGATGCTGATTTTTTCCATGGCTTTTTTTGTCCGCGATTACTGACGCAACTTACGATGGCCGCAGGAACAGAGCTCACACCTTCGCAGTACATCCAGCACCACCTCACCTTCAAGCAGGTAGGCGACAGCGGATTCTGGAGCATCAACCTCGATTCCGTGCTGACCGCGGCCCTGCTGGGCTTCGTCGGCCTGGGCCTCATCTGGCTGGTGGTGCGCGGCGCCACCCCGGGCGTGCCGGGCAAGCGCCAGGCTTTCGTCGAGCTGCTGTTCGAGTTCATCGACGATCAGGTGAAGGGCATTTTCCACCACGGCGACCGCAACCGCTTCATCGCCCCGCTGGCGCTCACGGTGTTCGTCTGGGTGACGCTGATGAACGCGATGGACTTCATCCCGGTGGACTTCATCGCTACGGCGCTCGGCTGGCTCGGGCTGCACTACTGGCGGCCGGTGCCGACCGCCGACGTCAACACCACCTTCGCGCTCGCGCTTACCGTATGGCTGCTGATGATCTTTTTTTCGATCTCCGCGAAGGGCCTGGGCGGATGGATCCACGAGCTGTTCTGCGCGCCGTTCGGCGCGAACCCGCTGCTTTGGCCGGCCAACCTGCTGTTCAACCTCGTCGAGTACGTTTCCAAGCCGCTGTCGCACTCGCTGCGCCTGTTCGGCAACATGTACGCCGGCGAGATCCTGTTCCTGCTGCTGTGGATGTGGGCTGCCACGGGGCTCGCGGGGGTCTTCTTCGGGTTCTGGCTGGGCCTGGGCTGGGCGATCTTCCACATCCTCATCGTGCTGCTGCAGGCCTACATCTTCATGATGCTGACCGTCGTGTACATCTCGATGGCGCACGAACACCACTGAGTCATCCCCTCTTCTCGCTCTAGAAAGGAACAATACGATGGAAAAACTTCAGATGCTGGCGATGGTCCAGGCCTACACCGGAATCGGCATCGGCCTGATGGTCGGCCTGGGCGCTGCCGGCGCCTGCATCGGCGTGGGCATCATGTGCAGCCGCTTTCTCGAGGCCGCGGCGCGCCAGCCCGAGCTCACCAACTCGCTGCAGGGCCGGGTGTTCCTGCTGCTGGGGCTGATCGACGCCTCCTTCATCATCGGCCTGGGCATCGCGATGTTCTTTGCCTTCGCCAACCCGCTCGCCACGGCGTTCCAGTAACCGCGGGCAATCGCCAGAGGGCGGCATGAACATCAATCTGACGCTGTTCGCGCAAGCGCTGGTCTTCGCGGCATTCATCTGGT
>CAZJJC010000020.1:0-2126 GCA_964546195.1 uncultured Enterobacteriaceae bacterium
AAGATGAGCGGCATGACCGCCGGCCTCGGCCTGCCCCCCGGGTTCAAGCTGCCTTTCTGAAAAAAGAACCCGTTCCCTCGGCCCGAGGACTCGATGAGCTGGTGCAGGCCTTGCGCGTGCTCCCCGGGGTCGGGCCGCGCTCGGCGCAGCGCATGGCCTACCACCTGCTGCAGCACGACCGGCCGGGCGCCGAGCAGCTCGCCGGGGCGCTGGCCGGCGCGCTCGCCAGCGTGCGCCGCTGCGCGAGGTGCAACAACTTCAGCGAGGAGGAGCTGTGCGCGCTGTGCCGCTCGCCGCGGCGCGATGCGGCGCTGCTGTGCGTGGTGGAAACGCCGGCCGACCTCGCGATGGTCGAGCAGACGCTCAGCTACTCGGGCCTGTATTTCGTCCTGATGGGGCGCCTTTCGCCGCTCGACGGCGTCGGTCCGCGCGACATCGGCCTGGACCGGCTGCTCGAGCGCGCCGCCGACCGCGCGGTGCAGGAGGTCATCCTCGCCACCAACTTCACCAACGAGGGCGAGGCGACCGCGCACTACATCGCCGAGATGCTGCGCTCGCGCAGCCTCAAGGTGAGCCGCATCGCCCGCGGCGTGCCGCTGGGCGGCGAGCTGGAATACGTCGACGCCGGTACGCTGTCGCAGGCGCTGCACGACCGGCGCGGCATTTGAGAAAGGGAGACCAGGATGAAAAAGCTGCTGGCCGCATTGCTGAGCGCCCCGTTGCTGGCCTATGCGCAGGCGTACCCGTCAAAGCCGGTCAAGGTCGTCGTGACCTTTCCGCCGGGCTCCACCCCCGACATCGTCGGCCGCGCGCTCGCCGGCCGGCTGCAGGAAGCGATGGGCCAGCCCTTCGTGGTCGAGAACCGCGCCGGCGCCGGCGGCAACATCGGCGCGGACGCGGTGGCCAAGGCCGCGCCGGACGGCTACACGCTGCTCGTCAGCACCAACGGCGTGTACGCCATCAACAAGTCGCTCTACAAAAGCCTGCCTTTCGACCCGGACAAGGACTTGGTGCCGGTGTCGCTGCTCGCCACCGCGCCGCAGATGCTGGTGGTCAATCCCTCGCTCGGGGTGGGGAGCTTCAAGGAGTTTCTCGAGCACGTGCGGCGCAACCCGGGCAAGCTGTCCTACGGCTCGGTCGGCGCCGGGAGCGCCTCGCACCTCACCATGGAGCTGCTCAAGAACGACGCCGGCGTGCTCCTCGTGCATATCCCGTACAAGGGATTTCCGCCGGCGGTGACCGACATGCTCGGCGGCAGCATCCACACCATGTTCGCCATCGTCCCCGGCGTGCTGGCGCACGTAAAGGCGGGCAAGATGACCGGTCTTGCCGTCACCGCGCTGAAGCGCAGCGAGCTCGCGGCCGAGGTCCCCAGCGTGGCGGAGCTCGGCTACCCGCAGCTCGAGTCGCTCGCCTGGATCGGCCTCGCCGCCCCGGCGGGCACGCCGCAGGAGGTCCTGGGCCGCCTCAGCGCGGAAACGGTGCGCGGCATGCGCGCTCCCGAAGTGCGAAACCTGCTCGGCAAGCAGGGCTTCGACGTGGTGGCCGGCTCGCCGCAGGAATTCTCGCGCTGGATTCGCGCCGAAGCGGATAAATGGGGGCGCGTCGTCAAGGCGAGCGGCGCCACGGTAGATTAATCCTTCGGGGTCGTAAATCGTTGACACCCCCTCCCGGGGCTCGCTATAATCTTTGGCTCAGTCAGATTTTCATCGGGCGCGGGGTGGAGCAGTCTGGCAGCTCGTCGGGCTCATAACCCGAAGGTCAGAGGTTCAAATCCTCTCCCCGCAACCAACGTTCTTTAAAAATTCGCAGCCGATAAGTGTGGGCGCTTGAGCTGATGGCGCCGCGCGCGAAGGACCTCCACGCAAGAAGCTTTGCAAGGATCGTTCCCGCAAGCGGTAAAGCATCTAGCAAGTGCTCACAGAGAAGTAAACCTCGTTTACTTTGAGTGATGCACAGCAGTAAGTACGCAGGTCAAAGTCTTTAATTGAAGAGTTTGATCCTGGCTCAGATTGAACGCTGGCGGCATGCCTTACACATGCAAGTCGAGCGGCAGCGCGGGGGCAACCCTGGCGGCGAGCGGCGGACGGGTGAGTAATGCATCGGAACGTGTCCTCTTGTGGGGG
>CAZJJC010000021.1:0-20199 GCA_964546195.1 uncultured Enterobacteriaceae bacterium
GCTGGTGATCGCGCTTGTCTCGCTGATCACCTATTTCGGCAGCACCAGCACCAACCCCCTCACCGGCGAAAAGCAACGCGTCGCGCTCGAGCCCGAGGAGGAGATCGCCCTTGG
This sequence comes from uncultured Enterobacteriaceae bacterium, assembly GCA_964546195.1. Taxonomy (GTDB): domain Bacteria; phylum Pseudomonadota; class Gammaproteobacteria; order Burkholderiales; family SG8-39; genus SCGC-AG-212-J23. The sequence continues at coordinate 115 of CAZJJC010000021.1, forward strand.
GGTGCAGAGCGCGCCGCAGATGGCGGCCCAGATGGGCGGGATTTCCCCCAACGCCGAGGCGAAGGCGCGGGTGCAGCGCGTCGGCCAGAAGCTGGTGCGCGAGAGTTTCGCCGCCAAGAGCCCCTACCGCTTCAGCTTTCACGTGCTCGCCGACCCGCGCACGGTGAACGCCTTCGCGCTGCCCGGCGGGCCGATCTTCGTCACCGAGGGCCTGCTGCGGCGGCTGCGCAACGAAGCCGAGCTCGCCGCGGTCCTCGGCCACGAGATCGCCCACGTCATCGCCCGGCACTCCTCGGAGCAGCTTGCCAAGCAGCAGCTCACCCAGGGGTTGGTCGGCGCCGCGGTGCTCGGCACCGGCGACTACACCACCGCCCAGATCGGGCAGCTGGTCGGGGGCCTCATCAACATGCGCTATGGCCGCGACGACGAGCTCGAGTCGGACGCTCTGGGCATCCGCATCATGGCCGAGGCCGGCTACGACCCGCGCGCGATGCTCGGCGTGATGGAGATGCTGGCGAAGGCTTCCGGCGGATCGCGCCAGCCCGAATTCTTCTCCACGCACCCCGCCCCGGAGAACCGGCTGGCGCGCATCCGCGAGGAGCTCGCCAGGCGGGCCAAATGAAGCTCGGCTTCCTCGGCCTTGGAAACATGGGCAGCGCGATGGCCGCGCGCCTCATCGATGCGGGCCATTCCCTGATTGTCTTTAACCGAACAGCAAAGCCTTTCGACAGGCGAGCGCGCGTAGCGACGCAGCCGGCCGAAGCGCTGGATGCCGAAGTCGTGATTACGATGCTCGCGGACGATGCGGCGGTGGACGCGGTCTGGGCGAAGCTCGAGCTGCCCGCGTCATCGGTTCATCTCAACATGGCGACGGTGAGCGCCGGCCTGGCGCACCGCTACGCCCGGTTGCAGAAGAACTACGTGGCGGCGCCGGTGTTCGGGCGGCCCGCGGCGGCGGCCAAGGGCGAGCTTGACATCGTTGTCGCCGGGCCGCCGGAAGCTGTCGAGCGCTGCCGGCCGCTCTTTGCAGTTCTCGGAAAGCAAGTCTTCACGGTTGGCGCGCTGGCGCCGCACGCCAACGCGGTCAAGATCGCCCGCAACTTCCTGCTCGCCACGGTGATCGAGGGACTGGGCGAGGCGATGGCGCTGGTCCGCGCGAGCGGAGTCTCCCCCGAGGAGTTTGTAGAAATTTTGAGCCATACGTCGCTGGGCGCGCCGGCCTACCGAAACTACGGCAAGCTGATGGCGGAGCGCGCCTACGAGCCGGCGCAGTTCTCCATGCGGCTCGGGCTGAAGGACGTCGAGCTGGCGCTCGCCACGGCGCGCGCGGCGGGGGTGGCGCTGCCGAGTGCGCATCTCATTCGAGAAAATCTCCTCAGGGCGATCGAGGCAGGCGACGGCGACAAGGACTGGGCCGCGCTCGCGGAGTGCCTCAGAGAATCCGGTTGAACCAGAGCAGCGAGAGCAGCGCCGAGACCAGGGCGGCGAGCGCGGCCGCCGCGGCGAACAGCGCCGTGATCTCGGTTTCCTTCTTTTCCAGGACGAAGCGCGAGTTGAGCGACTGGTAGATCTTCTTCAGATCGACCGCGGTGCCGGCGTAGAAGTATTCGGCGCTGGTGATCTTGGCGATGCTCTTGAGCGTTTCCTCGTCCAGGCGCACGCGCATCGACCAGCCCTCGCCCACCAGGATCTCGCCGTTGGGCGTGCCGATGCCGACCGTGAACACGCGCACGCCGCGCTCGGCCGCCATGCGCGCCGCCTCGATCGGGTCGGGCCCGGTGGTCGCCTGGCCGTCGGACAGCAGGATGATGGCGGCCGACTGGTAGGAGCCGGGCGCCGCGGCCTTGGGGGGCGCGGGCTTGTCGACCAGGGCGCTCGATGGCCTTCGGGCGCCCCGCGGGTTGGACCCGCGCAGGTCGAACTCCACCTCGGGGAAGATGGCCTTGAGCGCGACCAGGATGCCGCTGCCGATCGCCGTGGCGCGCTGCAGCTGGAAGCGGTCGATGGCGGTGATGAGGTCCGGGCGGCTCTGCGTCGGCGCCTGCACCAGCGAGGCGGTGCCGGCAAAGGCCACGACGCCGATGCGCGTGGAACGCGGAGTCTCGTTGACGAAAGCCTTGGCGGCGGCCTGCGCCGCGCTCAGCCGGTCGGGCTCGACGTCCCTGGCGCGCATGCTGCCCGAGACATCCATGGACAGGATCACCGTCTCGTGCTGCGAGGGCAGCTGCACCACCGCCGCCGGGCGCGCGATCGCGGCGATCATCAGCGCAAGCGAGAGCAGGAACAGCAGCGGCGGCACATGCCGCCGCAAGCGCTGCCCGGCGCCCATGGCGTCCTTCACCATGGCGAGGCTCGCGTAGCGCAGCGCCGCCTTGCGCTTTCTCTTCAGGATGAGCAGGTAGGCCGCGACGAGCAGCGGCAGCGCGAGCAGCAGCCACAGGAACTCGGGCCACAGGAACGTCATGCCGGCGCCCTCAGGTGCTGCGGCATGACGGCGCCGGCCAATTGCGTGCGCCGCTTGCGCAGCTCCGCGAAGCGCAGGATCGCGTCCGACAGCTCGTCGTCGGTGGCGAGCTCGAGCGCATCCACCCCGGCCTCGCGGAACGCGCCGCGCAGCTCGGTCTCGCGCCGCCGCGCGAGCTCGGCGAAGCGCTTGCGGAAGCCGCGGTCGTGGCTGTCGATGAACAGCTGCTCGCCGGTCTCGGCGTCCTGCATCACGAAAAGGCCGATGTCCGGCAGCTCCATCTCGAGCGGGTCGTAGAGGCGCACCGCGATCACTTCATGCCGGCGCGCGAGCAGCGACAGGGGCTTCGCCCAGCCCGGCTCGCTGATGAAGTCCGACACCACGAACAGCAGCGAGCGGCGCTTCACGAGCTGGAAGCCGCTGTGCAGCAGCTCCTCCAGCCGGGTGCCCGAGGAGCGCGCCAGCTCGGGGCGCGAGGTGATGCGGTTCATGAGATGCAGCACGTGCCGCCGGCCGCTGCGCGCCGGGATCACGGTGTCGACCTTGTCGCCGTAGAGCAGCGCGCCGACGCGGTTGCCGTGGCGCGTGAGCAGCCGCGCCAGCACCGCCACGAAATCGGTGGCCACCGAGCGCTTGCGCACCGCGCCCGAGCCGAAGTCGACCGACGGGGAGAGATCGAGCAGAAACCAGGCGTTGATCTCCCGATCCTCGTTGTATTCCCTGACGTAGGGCGTGTCCAGGCGCGCGGTGACGTTCCAGTCGATGTGCCGCACGTCGTCGTGGTACTGGTACTCGCGCAGGTCGGCCAGATCCAGGCCGAAGCCGCGGAAGAGGGTGCGGTAATCCCCGTGCAGCAGCCCGTCGAGCCGGCGGATCACCGTCCACTCGAGCTTGCGCAGCAGCTGCTCCGGGCCCCGCAGGGGACCCTGCTTAGGCGCCTGCTGCAACCCGGACATGTTCCAGGGGTTTCTGCGGCGCCGGTATCTGCTTCATGACGCGCTGGACGATCTGGTCCGGCGACAGCGCATCCGACAGCGCCTCGTACGACAGCACCAGGCGGTGGCGCAGCACGTCGGGGGCGAGGTCGGCCACGTCCTCCGGCAGCACGTAGGCGCGCCCGCGCAGGTGGGCGAGGGCGCGCGCCGCCTCGATCATGTGGATCGAAGCGCGCGGGCTCGCGCCGTAGCTGATGTAGCGCGCGAGGTCCTTGATGCCGAACTGCTCCGGGTCGCGCGTCGCCGCGGCAAGGCGCACCGCGTACTGGATGAGCGAAGGATCGACGTAGGCATTGCGGCATTCGCGCTGCAGCGCCGAGAGCTGCTCGGTGCTCGCCACTTCGGCCACCTCGAGCGCGACGCCGGTCACGCGCTCGACGATGACGAACTCCTCCTCCTCGCTGGGGTAGCCGACCAGCACCTTCATCATGAAGCGGTCCACCTGCGCCTCCGGCAGGGGATAGGTGCCCTCGGTCTCGATCGGGTTCTGCGTGGCCATCACGAGGAAGGGCTCGGGCACCTTGTGGGTCTGGCCGGCGATCGTCACCTGGCGCTCCTGCATTACCTCGAGCAGCGCGCTCTGCACCTTGGCCGGCGCGCGGTTGATCTCGTCGGCGAGCAGCAGGTTGCAGAACACGGGGCCGAGCGAGGTGCTGAAGTCGCCGCTCTTCTGGCTGTAGATGCGCGTGCCCACCAGGTCCGCCGGCACGAGGTCGGGCGTGAACTGGATGCGCTTGAAGGAGCCGCGTACCGTGCGCGCCAGGGTCTTCACCGTCAGCGTCTTGGCGAGCCCCGGCACGCCTTCCACCAGCAGGTGGCCCTGCGCGAGCATCGCCACCAGCACGCGCTCGAGGAAGTGGTCCTGGCCGACGACGATCTTCTTGACCTCATAGAGCACGCGCTCCATGAGCGTGGTGACCTCCCGGTTCATCATCTTCTTCTCCATTCAGAAAGGCGACAGGCCGACCGCACCCGCAGCCGACTCGATCGGCACCGCAAAGCCGATGCCGATGAACACGCGCTGCTCGGTAGGATTGAGCAGCCCGGTGACGATGCCGACCACCTCGCCTTCCGCGGTCACCAGCGGCCCGCCAGAGTTGCCGGGATTGGCCGCGGCGTCGAACTGGATGAGGTTGGTCAGCAGGCGCTTGCCTTCCGGTGAGCGGTATTCGCGGCGCAGCCCCGAGACGACGCCGGAGGACACCGACGGCCCGATGCCGAAGGGAAAGCCGACCGCCATCACATCCTCGCCCAGGGCGAGATCCTTGGTCGAGCGCATGGTCGCTGCGATGAGGTCGTCGGGAAGGGTCTTTGCCTGCAGCACCGCGAGATCCTGCTCGGGCTGCAGGGCGATGACCGAGGCCTCCGACTTCAGCCCGTCGGCGAACTCGAGCTGCAGCCGGCTCGCCCTCGCCACCACGTGCAGGTTGGTTAGGATGATGCCGCTGTCGACGATCACCACGCCGGTGCCGACGCTCTGCTCGACTTCCTCGCCCATCTCGTCCACGCCCATGCCGCGCACGCGCACTACGGCGGGGCGGATCACGTCGAAGGCTTTCGCCATGCGCGAAGGCAGCGTGTTGTTCTCCAGGGTGCGCATGACCGCCGCGTCGATGTCCTCCTGCGTGATCGCGCGCGGCGCAGGGGGAATGGCTGCGTAGAGCAAGGCAAGCAGTCCGGCAACCGCCAGGCCTGCGAGGACCAGGCGCCAGCGCGGTGCTTGCTTGCGCGGTTGCGGCGATTCCGGCGCCGGGGCGGCCGCCGGCTCGGCGGGCGTGTTTCGCCTGCCCGACGTCGGGGCGCGGCTCGAACTGCTATAAAGCGTGGCCTTCCTCACGGCTTTATCGACCCCGAATCGTTGCTACAGTTCCGCCGCCCGATGAACCGCATACGAACCACTCACGTAGGCAGCCTGATCCGGCCGCCTGAGCTCCTGCAGTTTATCCGTCCCAAGCAAAATGGGCAGCCCTATGACGAGAAAGCCTATGAAAGCTGCCTGCAAGCCGCGGTGACCGAGGTCGTCCGGCGCCAGGCCGAGGCCGGCATCGATCTGCCCAGCGACGGGGAATTCGGCAAATCGATCAGCTGGTCGCAGTACGCGCTGGAGCGCCTCGCCGGCTTCGAGCGGCGCCCGGCGCGGCCCGGGGAGCACGGCTCCACGCGCGGCGCGGACCGGGCGCGCTTCGCCGATTTCTACAGGGAGCTGGATGCGGCCGAGGGGCCGCCTGCCCAGGTGGGAATCGGCGCCGGCCAGGCGGTGTGCGTGGGCCCGATCTCCTACACCGGCCAGGCCGAGGCGCGGCGCGACATCGAGAACTTCAAGGCGGCGCTGGCGCAGGCGGGCCTGGAGCAGGGCTTCCTGCCGGTGGCCGCGCCCTCCAGCGTGATCCCCGACCGCAAGAACGAGTACTACGCGTCCGACGAGGAGCTGCTGCACGCCATCGCCGAGGCCATGCGCACCGAGTACCGCGCGATCGTCGACGCGGGCCTGCTGCTGCAGCTGGACGATGCGCGCCTCGCGGTGACCTACGACCGCATGGTGCCGCCGGCGAGCTTTGCGCAATACCGCGACTGGGTCGCGCTGCAGGTCGAGGCGATCAACCACGCGCTGCAGGGCATTCCCGAGGAGCGCGTGCGCTACCACGTGTGTTGGGGAAGCTGGCCCGGCCCGCATTCGACCGACGTGCCGCTGAAGGAGATCGTCGACCTGGTGCTGAAGGTGAAGGCGGGCACCTACCTCATCGAGGGCGCGAACCCGCGCCACGAGCACGAGTGGCGCGTATGGGAGAGCGTGAAGCTGCCCGAAGGCAAGGTGCTCGCCCCGGGCATGATCAGCCATGCCACCAACGTGGTGGAGCACCCCGAGCTGGTGGCGCAGCGCATCGTGCGCCTGGCCAAGCGCATCGGCCGCGAGCGCGTGCTGGCGAGCACCGACTGCGGCTTCGCCCAGGGGCCGTTCCACCGGCGCGTGCATCCCTCGATCATGTGGGCGAAACTCGAGGCGCTCGCCGAGGGTGCGCGGCTCGCTTCACAACAGCTCTTCCCGTAAAGGCGAAGTCGATCTCGGCTCGCGGCCCGAAACGATGTCCGATGTCCGCGAGCGCGCGCGCGTTTCCCAGGCTGACAACATAGGCATCGGCTTTCAGCACTTGGCCTTCGACGCGCACGCCGCTGATGCGATCGCCTTCCCGTTCCAGAGCCAGAATTCGAGCTTCATTGAGAAACATGACGCCGCGTGCCGCAGCGAGCGCGGCAAGCCGCTGCGTGAACATGTGCGCGTCGCCCGAGTCGTCGGCGGTGGTCATGCTTCCGCCGGCGAGAAGCTTTCGGCAAGAGGCGAGGGCCGGCTCGATCGCCGCGTCGAGCTCGGCCCGGCTGGCGTAGAAGAGATTCGGTCACCGCAGTGACCTTGCTCCTTCGGTGAGCGGATCGTGCGACCCGCTGCTCTCCAGAATCGGCTGACGGTCCGTCCCAGTCCGGTGGCCTGAGCGGTTATGGGAGATTTCGCCTTCGGCGGCGCCGCGGATGAGAAGCCCGCGGCGACTCTCCTGGTCCGGACGCGCCAGGCTAAATGAAAAACGGCCGCCTTGCGGCGGCCGTTCGTCACGCTGATGCAGAAAACCGGGTTACTTCGCGGTTCCCGTCGCGCCTCCGGAGCTGCCCGAGGTACCGCCGGCGGCCGGCGATCCGGTGGCAGCCACCTCGCGGGTGCCGCGCACTTCGATCTCCACGCGCCGGTCGGGTTGCAGGCAGGAGATGAGCTTCGCGCCCTTCTGGCCCTTGCACTGGTCCCCGGTGACCGGCTGGCTTGTGCCGCGGCCCTCAGCCTGCACGCGCTGCTGCTCGATGCCCTTCTGCGTGAGGTACTGCTTGACCGCTTCTGCGCGCTCGGCAGAAAGCTTCTCGTTGTACCGCTCGGATCCGATGCGGTCGGCGTAGCCCACGGCGAGCACCGACTCGACCTGCGCGTCCTTGATGCGGTCGGCGAGCTCGTCGAGCTTTTGCTGACCCGCGGGGCGCAGCTGCGCCTGGTCGAACTCGAACAGCACGTCGGACTCGAGGGAGACCTTCTCGATCACCGGCGCGGGCGCCGGCGCCGGCGTGGGCGCTGCCGCGATCGGGATGGGCGCCGGCACGACTACCACGGGCGGGGGCGGCGGGGCGGAAACGGTCTGCACGGTGTCGCAAGGCGACATCGCTTTCGCCGGGGTCCAGTCGGTGGTCTTCCAGCACAGGCCGTACGGCGACTTCCAGATCGTGTCCCTCGAGTCGGATACATAACCCGGCGTCTCCGCATTCGCAGCGCCGGCGACCGCGGCCAGCGCGAGCGCCAGCGTAACTGCGGTCAATTGGGGGGTGAATCGCTTGGTCATTTACTCGTCTCCTTAGGCAGACGTTGCAGAAAAGTGCCACTTCCAGGCGCCCATGCGCCGGGTGGACTACATGCAGCAAACGTCGTGCCGCACCGCCAGTCAGGCAAGCGGCGGCGGAGCCCCGGAGCTTTCGAGGTCGAAACGCCCGCGCCTGGCCACCTCGGTGGAAACGAAGCGCGCCAGGGCAATGATCAGCCTCTGGCGCTCGGAGGTGAGGCCGTGCGGGTCCTGCAGAGTGAGCTGGGCTTGCTCGACGATCTGGTTCAGCTTGGCGAGGAGATTCTGATGGTTCATTTTCCTGACCCCTTCAGACACAGCCGCACGCTAGCGCAAGTTTTCATGGTCCGGATGTAGTTGCCGGTGTCGTGTGGCAGCCGCGCAACGTAACGTCGCCCCGCGGCGTCGGGAATGCGGGCACGTCTATTGCGCGTCGTACACCAAACGCGCGGCTGTGGCGTCGACGACGGCCTGGCCGAGCGCTTTGAAGATCACCGTCGTGCCCGGCGCGGGGCGCGGCTTCGTCGCGGCGAGGATCTCGCCGATCTCGGCATAGACGCCTGCACCGGACAGAATGACGTCGCCCGACTCCCGCAGCGCGGCCTCCCGGCTGTCGGCAATGACGACGTTGCGCATCGCCGCATCGTCGAGCTCGCGCCAGTTCGGGCGCACGGCGCCCACCGCCGCCACCACGGCGCCTTTTTTCAGCCAGGCGCCTTTGAGGACCGGCTCGGCTGCGTTGGTGAGCGTGCACACGATGTCGGCATCGCGCACCGCTTCCTCGGCGCTCGCGGCTGCGACAGCCTCGATGTCTCTTGAACAAGCTTCAACGTTGCCGCGATCGCGGCTCCACACGCGGATCTGCGAAACCGGGCGCACCGCGCGTAAGGCGAGCGCATGGCTGCGTGCGAGGGCGCCGCTGCCGAGCAGGGCGACGACCTTGGCCCCCGGCGGGCTAAGCGCGTCGACGCCGACCGCCGACACCGCTGCCGTGCGCAAGGCAGTAAGCCAGGTCGCCTCCATCACGGCGAGCGTGCGCCCGGTCGACGGATCCATCAGTACGAGGGTGGCGAGCATCGTGGGCAGGCCGCGCTGCGCATTGGCCGGCACCTGCGTGATCAGCTTGACCGCAAGCGCCTCATGCGTCAGCACCGGCTTGAGGAAGAGCAGGCCCTGCTCCGCAGGCATCTCCATCACCATGCGCAGCGGCTGGCGCACCCGGCCCGCCGACAGATCGATCAGCGCCTGCCGCACCGCGGGAAGCAGCTTCTCGATGCGCAGCAGGCGACGCACCGCGGCGTCGTCTAGGTAAATCAAGAACTGCAGGATAGCGCGGAACATCCGGCGCGCTCGCGCGCCCACTCGGGGCGCCGCTGCGCGAGCTCGTCGTGCTGCGGCTGCTCGTCGTAGGGCCGCTCGAGCACCGCCATGAGCCGCTCGAGCACCGAAGCATCGCCTTGCGCAAGCGCGTCGATCGCCTGCACCGCGAGATAGTTCCTGAACACGTACTTGGGGTTCGCGCGGTTCATGCGCTCGGCGCGCGCGCTTTCGCCTTTCGCGCGCTCGGCGTAGCGCTGCAGCCACCCGGCCATCCCGCGCGCCGGCTCGCCGTAGAACGCGCCGCGCAGCGGCTCGAGGCTGGGCGCTTCGGGCGATACCGCCGCGAGGTTGCGGAAGAACAGCGTGAAGTCCGTCTCGGCTTCCCGCAGCAGCGAGAAAAGGTCGCTCGTCAGCGCGTCATCGCCCGGCCGGTCGAGCGCGGCGAGGCCCAGCTTCTGCGCGAGCGCCCGCGGCCAGCCGCGGTTGAACGTGTCGGCGCAGATCGCAAGGCCCTTTTCCAGATCTTCCTTCGCGATCAGCGGCAGCAGCGCTTCGGCGAGCCTCACCAGGTTCCATTGCGCGATCGCCGGCTGGTTGCCGTAGGCGTAGCGCCGTCCCTGCGCGTCGGTCGTGTTGGGCGTCCACTGCGGATCGTAGCCCTCGAGCCAGCCGTAGGGGCCGTAGTCGATCGTGAGCCCCAGGATCGACATGTTGTCGGTGTTCATCACCCCGTGCACGAAGCCAAGGCGCATCCAGTCCACCATCAGGGCGCCGGTGCGCCGGCAAACTTCCTGGTACCAGCTCGCGTAGTCGTGGCCGGGAAAATGCTCGCGGATGACGTAGTCCGCGAGCGGCTTGAGCAGCTCGGGCTCCATGACCTGGAAGCTGCCGAAGCGCACGAACGAGGGCGCGACGCGGCACACGATCGCGCCCGGTTCGGGCCGCGGATGGCCGTCGTAGAACATGTCGCGCACCACCGCTTCGCCGGTACCCACCAGGCTGAGCGCGCGCGTGGTCGGCACGCCGAGAAAATGCATCGCCTCGCTGCACACGAACTCGCGCACCGAGGAGCGCAGCACCGCGCGGCCGTCGGCGGTGCGCGAATACGGCGTGCGCCCGGCGCCCTTGAGCTGCAGCTCCTGGCGCGTGCCGTCGGCGGCTATCACCTCGGCGAGCGTGATGGCCCGGCCGTCGCCCAGCTGCCCGGCCCAATGGCCGAACTGGTGTCCGCCGTAGCGCGCGGCGTAGGGCTGCATGCCCGGCAGGACGCGGTTGCCCGCGAGCACCTCGGGGTTCGAGGGCCGCGAGATCCCCAGGAACCCGCCCATCGCCTCGGACCAGGCAAGCAGCCGCGGCGCGGCCACCGGCGTGGGATCGACGCGCGTATAGCAGGCGTTCGCGACCTGGCGCGGGATATTCGTGAGCACCGGGTCGGCGGGCAGCTCGCCTACGAAGCTGTTTTCGAAGGCGAGTTCGGCAATCATCATCGTATTATCCGCGCAAGGCGCGTGCCCGGCTCGTGGCGAGCAGGACGCCGAGCACGATCGTGGCAATGCCGGCGGCGTGGAAGGCGGCGAACGTCTCGCCCAGGAAAAGGATCGCGAGCACGGTACCGAAGGCCGGGAGCAAGTGCAGCGTGAACCCGGCCGCATTCGCCCCCACGGCGGCTACGCCGCGATTCCAGAACGTGAAGGCAAACACCGAAGCCGCGAGGGCGATGTAGAGCACGCCGAGCGCTTCGCCCGGCGTAGGCCAGCGCGGCGGCGCATGCAGCGCCTGCAGCGCGTAGGCGGGGGCGAGCATCACCGTGCCGGCGGCGGCGATCACGAACAGGAGTCCCAGGCCGCTCAGCTGCGCCGGCCGGCGCTTGAGCAGCACCGAGTAAATCCCCCACACAGGCATGGCAAGCAGGATCCACGCGTCGCCGGCATGGACTTCGAGCTGAAGGAGATGGGCGAGCTCGCCGCGCGACAGGATGATCAGGATGCCCGAGAGCGAGATCAGCATCCCCGCGACCTGGCGCAGCGTGGGGCGCTCGCGTTCAAGCGCCCAGGAGCAAAGCAGCATGAAAAGCGGCGCCGAGGAGTTCAGCAGCACCCCGTTGATCGCAGTGGTGCTGCGCAAGCCGAGATACACCAGGCTCTGGAACACGGCTACCCCGGTGAACGCGAGCAGCAGCAGGATGCCCATGTCGCGCCGGATGACGCTGCGCTGTTCCATCAGGCCGCGCAGCGCGAACGGCGCGAGGATCAGCGCCGCGATCGCCCAGCGCCAGAAGTTGAGCGCGATGGGGTCGAAGGCGTCGCGCAACGCGCGCCCGGTCACCCAGTTCCCCGACCAGAGCAAATTCGCCGCCGCGAGCAGCAGAAAGGCCGAAAGCCGTGAAGACCTGATCAAGCTATGGCGAAAAAGCGCAGCATCTCGCGCGTCGCATCGGGTCCGCTGGGGTCGGTGTAGCTCGCCTTGGCGCTGCCGCCCGACCATGCGTGACCCGCGCCGTGCACCAGCCAGTGCTCGAGGCTCGGCCGCCCTCTATGCACCGTGCGCGTGTACGCTCGGCCGCCGGCCTCGCCGGTTTCGGTCTGCAGCCCGGCCGGCGCGAGGCCGTATTCGCCGTTGCGCGGGTGCACCGTCGTGTCGCGGTCACCGTGAAACACGATAGTGGGCACCGCAGGCAGCGGCGCAGCCCCTGCGCGCCGCCCGCGCATCGCGGCGAGCGCGGACACCGCGTCGCGCGCCGAGGCATAGGGCAGCCCCGAATGGATGCCCACCGCCGCGTAGAGCTCCGGGTAGGTCGCGCCCATGACCGCCGCCATCGCTCCCCCGGCCGAGAGCCCCGCCACATAGACGCGCTCGGCGTCGATGCTGTAGCGGGCGATTACCTGCCGCGTGATGCCGGCGATGAGGGAAGGCTCGCCCGCGTCGCGCTGCTGGTTCTGCGCCCAGAACCAGTTCCAGCAGCGCGAGAAGTTGGCCGTGCGCGCCTGGGCGGGATACACCACGACGAAACCGAGCTCGTCCGCGAGCTGGTTCATGCGGGTGCCGGCGGCGAAATCCTCCGGTGTCTGCTTGCATCCGTGGAGCATGACGATGAGCGGCAGCGACTCTCCGCGGTAGCGGGCGGGGAGATAGGTCTCGTAGGCCCTCGTCCCCGCGCGATTGGTATAGCTGCGCTTGATGAAGCGCCCCGGCGCATTGTTGTTGCGCCGAAAAGGCAACGCGCGCTTCAGGAATGCAAGAATCTTCAAGTCGGCCTTTCCATCCCGTGGATCCGGGCTCTATCCCACCCTCTTTGCGGCTCCGCAGCAATGTATTAATTCTCGTCTGTCGCATGACGAAAACTAAAGAGTCCGGCGTCGATCGGCTCGACCCGGAAGCAGAAGCGTGCGCAACCCGGGCTGGAGTAGGCGAAGTAGCGGCCGAGCAGCCTCACCACATAGATGCAGCCGAACACCCGGAAACCCATGCGCGCGCACGATTTCAGCGAATCCAGGTTGGTCGCATCCACGTACGCCAGCATGCCCTTGTAGCCGATGGATCGATAATGCCGCAGGGCGCGCGTCATGCCGCTCGGATACAACCGCTTGCCGCGGTGTAGCTCATGCGTGAACCCCTTGTACAGGTAGACGTAGCCGCGGCTGAAATGAATTCTCAGCCCGGGCGAGATGCGCGTCGGATTGGTGGCATACCAGCCATACGCCCTGAGCGCGCCCTGGTGCGTGAAGCCATAGCACTTGTCGCCCTTGGCAAGGGCATGGTGGATGAACTGCTCGGAGAATCCCGTCTGCGGATCGCGTGCAAATTGTTCAAGGGCGCGCGGGGGATAGAAGGCGGCCGCGTAGGGCGTCGGGATATCGAGATAGGCAGGATTTACCTGCTCGATGTAATGCCCTCGCAGCACCTGGAACCATTCGCCGCCAAAGGCCTGCAGCACGGCAGCGCAGAGCGTCCTGGCGAAGCCGTGGCGCCGTGCTTTCCTGAGCGTTCTTTTTCCGAGCCGTGCGAGGCGATCCATGGTCCGGATGGGAGCAAGATACGGACATCCGGGCCTGTGCCGTTGAGCCTATATCGGGCTTTGGCGACAGGCACATGGATTGCCGTGCTCGAGCAGCGGAGGCAAGAGCAGCGCGAGGGCGCCCAAGTCGCGTGGATGGGGCGCCAGGCCGATGCCGAGCGCGAGCAACGAGAAAAGCTCGCGCATGGCGACGTCAACATGGAGGCGCGCCTACCCCAGGCTTATCAGAGACCGATATCGGCGTGGCGTGCTGCCGAGAAGCAGCGCTACGAGGCCATGCTGGCGGAGAGACGGTTCGACACGCTGGTGGTTCCATTCCAGGTGCAGGACCATGCCTTCGCGCGCGACATCCGCTCGCTCATGACCGCCCAGCTGGCATTGGCAATGGCAGCCAGCCCCGGCGCCAAGGTATCCATCGCCGATCCTCACGTCGTGACCCGCGCATTCGGCGACGGAGAGCGGCGATACACCTCGCCGAAGTCCTGCGGCTCGCCAATGCTTTCAAGGTAGCGCGACCCGTAGCAGCCTTTCGCGCACTCGTGTCAAACTGACGCATGCTCGCGAATTCGTGCGGTCTTGGAGTGCGGTTCTGCAGCGCCCCCGATGGTGTTCGTATTGCCTTCGCGAGCGCAGGGGAAGGGCTGCCGCTCCTAAAGGCGCCCAACTGGATGAATCACCTAGAGTACGACTGGGAGAGCCCCGTATGGCGACCGTGGGTGCTCGAAATGGTGAAGAATTTTACTCTCACAAGCTACGATGCGCGCGGTTGTGGTCTTTCTGACCGCGAAATAAGTGATTTTTCGTTCGAAGCACACGTGCGGGATCTGGAAGCCGTGGCCGACGCTGCCGGGCTTAAGCGATTCGCGCTGCTCGGCATGTGCCAAGGCTCGGCATTCGCCATCGCATATGCGGCGCGCCATCCCGAACGGGTGAGCCATCTCGTTCTCTACGGCTCCTATGCCCGCGGTATGCTGAAGCGGCAGCTTACGCGCCAGCAAACCGAGGAAGCGCAGGTGATGGTGAAGCTCATCGAGCTCGGATGGGGAAAAGACGATTCCGCCTTCCGCCAGTTTTTCGCCACGCAGTTCATACCCGATTGCAGCCTGGAGCACCTACGCGAGTTCGATCGCTTGCAGCGTATTACCACCTCGCCCGCCAATGCTGCCCAGTTGGTCTTGATGTTCTACCAGATTGATGTGTCGGCGTTAGCAGCGAAAGTACGCTGCCCGGCGCTTGTAATGCATTCAAGGGGCGACTTACGCGTGCCGTTCGAGGAGGGCCGATCTACTGCGGCATTGATCCCCGGAGCTCGATTCTTGCCCCTAGAGAGCCGCAATCACATCTTGCTTGAGCATCAAGCGGCGTGGAAGCAATTCTTCGTGGAGCTTGAGCGCTTCCTTAGGGCCGACGCTGCCGGCTCGGCGCGGCGCGATGGGCATTTCCTGGAGCTCACGGAGCGCCAGCGAGAGGTGCTGGAACTCATCGCTCGCGGCCTGGACAACTCGCAGATCGCCGCTGAATTGCACATGAGTCCCAAGACGGTCCGAAACCACATCAACGCGATTTTCAGCAAGCTCAGCGTTCGAAGCCGCGCGCAGGCAATCGTACGCGCACGCGATGCAGGCTTCGGCCGCGCGGTGTCGCCGCTGCTGCCCTAGGCCCGAAGTCCCAGGGGTGCCGCCGAATCGACGGCGGTACACCGCTTTCGCCTGGGCCGACGGGCTCAAGACAGCATACGCGTCTTTCTCCATAGTCATCCCATCGTGGCTACAGGGAGCGCGGCATGGGAACAGCAAAGGTGTACTGCGAGTTGCGGGATGCGCAAGTAACCCACCGGGCAGACGTGCAAGAAAGCACCGCTCGCCCGGCGTATGGGCTGGTTCGACGAACGCAGACTACATCCAAGCGCAAACGTTTCATGAGCGATGCATGGCGCCGGCTGCTCGCAGCCTGGCTGCGTTCTCCGGCCGACGCGCCATTCCGCAGGCTTCCCTATCTGTGAAAACTAATCCGGTTCGTGAAACCCTTCAGCTCTCCTCGGGCGACCTGCTATGTATCGTCAACGGCTGCGGCATGCACGTCTCCGTGCAGCATGGATGTCTGCTAGCTACACAAGAGCGAGACCCTGAGGATACGCTCGTGACTTCCGAGGCGCCGTTTTGTCTCGCGGTACAGGGCAAGACGATACTCGCGGCTCGCTGCGACGCACTGGTGGTGCTCGACGGTCACGCGGCCAGCATCACGGTCAAGAGATACTGCGGATCGACGCCCGTAGTGCTGTACCAGGTGCGAGACAGGAATGTCCCGAGAATACGCCTCGGCAAACTTTGCTTCTGGTCAAAGGGAGATATTGCGACTTAGCGGTTATGGTGACGCCTCACAGGGTCGCCGCTTCCACCACGGAGAGCGCGGAGAGAAGGGCTGATCAAATTCAGGCTTGCCGTTTTACGGCGGCGGGAAGGTGACGGTGACGCGCGTGCCCCGCCCGGCCTCGCCGTCGTCGAACTGGACCGTGGCGTCGTGCTCGGCCGCAATTTCACGCACGATGGCGAGGCCCAGCCCGCTGCCTTCGCCGGGCGAGCCGGGAATGCGGTAGTAGCTCTCGAACACCCGCTCGCGCAGCCCGGGCGGGACGCCGGGGCCCTGGTCCACGATCGCGAGGCGGGTGCCGCGGGCGTCGGCGCGCAGCTCGATGCGCACCGCCGAGCCCGGCGGCGCATGGCGCGCGGCGTTGTCGAGCAGGTTGCGCACCAGGCTGGCGAGCTTGTCGCGGTCGCCGCGCACCGGCATCTCCGCGACCGGCGGATCGCTGTCGAGCGTCAGCTTCAACGCGTGCTCCTTGATGCGCGGCAGCACGTCCTCCAACGCGTCGTCGACCACCTGGCGCAGCGCGACCGGCTCGAGCGGAAGCGCGCCGCGGGCTGCGGTGGCGCGGCTATACGCGAGCATCTGCTCGGCGAGGCGGATGCTGCGATCGAGGCCTGCCAGCATGCGCTGCAGGGAGGCGGTGCGCTCGGCTTCCGATGCGGCGCGCGAAGCGTTCTGCGCATGGATCTTCAGCGCGGCGAGCGGCGTGCGCAGCTCGTGCGCCGCATCCGCCGTGAAGCGCCGCTCGCGAGCGAGCGCCGCCTGCACGCGTTCGAGCAGGCCGTTCAGCGCCGCGACCACCGGGGCGGTCTCCGCCGTCGTGCGCTGCAGCTCGATCGCGGAGAGCGACCCCGGCTGGCGCTGCTCGATGCGGCGCGCCAGCTCGGCGAGCGGCTGCAGCCCGTAGCGCATCAGCAGGCCCAGCAGCACCAGCGCTAGGGGAATCCCAGCGATGAGCGGGGTGACCGTGGCGAGCGCCAGCTTGCCCGAGAGCTCGGCACGCACGTCGTCGCGTTCCGCGGCCTGGATCCACTGGGCGCCCGAGCGCAGCGTGAACACCCGCCAGGCATGGCCGGCGGCGCGCTGCGTGCTGAAGCCCGCGGCCAGCGGCGCGTACGGCGTGCCGGGGGCCGAGTCCGAGCGCATCAGCAGCCCGCCTTGCGGGTCGAGCACCTGGAATGCGATCTTGGTCTCGTAATGGTGGCCGAGCGCCGAGGCTTGGTCATGCGGGGCGCTCTGCAGCGCCTGCGGCAGCGTCACCACGATCGGCGCCGCAGCGCCCGCCGCGGGCACCTGGGCACCGACCAGCGCAGCGAGCACCCGCGTGGACGTCGCAAGGCGCGCGTCGAACAGCTCTTCGGCTTCGTCCTCGCCCGCCTCGAAGCCGAGCCAGGCCGCCGCGCCGAGCACCGCCAGCAGCACCGCGATGGTGCCGCCGAGCAGGATGCTCTGGATGGAGCGCGGCTTCACACGGGCGGATCGGCCACATAGCCGATGCCGCGCACGGTGCGGATCACCTCGGGGTAGAGCTTTTTGCGCAGGTTGTGCACGTGGACGTCGAGCGCGTTGCTTTCGACGTTCCCGTCCCAGCCGTAGAGCGACTCTTCCAGCTGCGCGCGCGTGAGCACCTGGCCGGGGCTCGCGAGCAGCTTCTGCAGCAGCATGAACTCGCGGCGCTGCAGCGGCACCGGCCGGCCGTCGTGCACTACGCTGAGCGAGCCCGGGTCGAGGCGCAGGCTGCCGTGCGCGAGGATGTTGACCGCGGCGCCGCGCAGCCGCCGCTGCAGCACGCGCACCCGCGCGAGCAGCTCTTCGACGTCGAACGGCTTGGTGAGGTAATCGTCGGCGCCAGCGTCGAGTCCCTCGACACGCTGGCTCGCGGCGTCGCGCGCGCTCAGCACGAGCACCGGCGTGGCGGTGCCGGCGCCGCGCGCGCGTCGCAGCACCTCGAGGCCGTCCATCAGCGGCAGCCCGAGATCGAGGATCACCGCGTCCAGGCCGCCCTGTGCCAGCGCGGACAGCGCGAGCGCGCCGTTGCGCACCCATTCGACCGCGTAGCCCGCGCGGCTCAGCGTGTCCTGGATGCCGGCGCCGAGGAGCTCGTCGTCCTCGACCAGAAGTATGCGCACCGTTCGAGAATAGCGCTTTTTCAGCGCATCGCTGAGAGCAGCGCCTGGATCTCCTTGCGCCTGCCCTCGTCGGCGAGCGGACGCTCGTGCCGCGGGCGCGCTTTGAGCGCCCTCTCGAGCACCTGGCGCGCGGCCTCGTAGTCGCCCTTGCGGTACAGGAAGTCGCCGAAGAAGTAGTTCGGCTCGATGCCGTCCGGGTTGAGCGCGAGGGCCTTCTGCAGCAGTTCGCGCGCCTTGTCGTCGTCGCCGAAGCCGATCGGCCAGCCTGGCACCTGGTAGTAAAGCGAACCGAGGCTGGTGTAGGCGGAGCCGTCCAGCGCCTTGGCGTCGAGGGCGAGCGCCTGCTCGAGGGCCTTCTTCGCCTCCTTCACGATCGACAGCGCGCCCAGGCCGCCGCGCGCGCCGGCGTAGCTGGCGGCGATGATGCCGTACCAGATCTGCGGCTCGGCGCGTCCGGCGTACCTCGCGCGCACCGCGTCGGCGGTCTTCGTGAGCGATTCGAACGCCTTTTCCTGCTCCGCGGCCGGGCGCCCGTACTTGATCTGCTCCCATTCGCCTTGCAGCGCGCGCACGTCCTCGTCGAGTCCTGCAATTGCCGTCATCGAAATCAACATCATTGCCGGTACGGCGAGCCATTTCATGAAGAACCTCCGTTTGCGGGCGCCGGCGCGTGCCGGCGGATGGTGGAAAGCTGGCGCCTCAGGGCACGGTCGACCACCCCGGGGAGCAGCTGGTTGATGGGGGCGAACAGCCGCTCGGGCATGCCGAGCAGCCGTTCGCGCGCCGGACGGCGCAGCAGGCGCAGCAGCGCCCGCGCCACCACGGCGGGGTCGTCCATCGCTACGCCGAGCTCGGCATTGAGCGCGCACAGCGCGCTGCCGTTCATCGCCGTACGCGTGGCGCGCGGCGCCAGATACAGTACCCGCACCGGCCCGTCGGCAAGCTCGCGCCGCAGCGCCTCGCTGAACCCGCGCAGCGCGAACTTGCTCGCGCAGTAGGCGGCGTGGCCGGGATAGCCCAGGTAGCCGAAGATCGATCCCATGTTGACGATCCAGGCCTCGGGCTGGCGCCCGAGCAGCGGCAGCAGGCGGCGCGTGAGCTGCATCGGCGCGAGAACGTTCGTCTCGACGATGCGCGCGAGCGTGGTGTCGCTTTGGTCGGCAAGCCAGGCGAAGTCGCCGGCGCCCGCGTTGTTGATCAGCAGATTGGCGTTACCCGAGAGCTGCGCAACCGCCTCGCGCCCGGCAGGGGTGTGCAGGTCGGCGACCAGCGTGCGGGTCGCCGGCCCCGCGGCGGCCGCGGTCTCGGCGAGGCGCGCCGCGTTTCGGCCCACCAGCAGCAGCGTGTCGCAGCTCGGCGCGAGCGCGATTGCGATCGCGCGCCCGATGCCGCCGCTTGCCCCGGTGAGCACCGCGCGGTATCGGGTCATGCGGGCAGCCCGCGGAAGATGCCGCCGTACAGCCGGTAGACCATGCCGGCGACATGCACCACTGTCTCCTGATCCGCGCGGGGCAAGCTGTTGACGGTCCGCTCGAAAAACCGAACGTGCTCCTGGTCGAGGCTGCCGTGCGAGGTGAGATAGCTGAATGCGGACGCCGGAAGCGCGAGCGCGCGCGCAATGGCTTGCGCGGCCCGCGTGGCGAGCGCGCTGCTCGTGCCCTCCAGCACGTGCACCATGCCGAACATGCCGACCGGGTTGATGCGTGCGATGTAATCGTGCACGTAGGCGACCATCAGCTCGGTCGCCGGCGCGGGTGCGCTTGCGCGTGCGGCATCGGCGTCCTCGCCGCAGGCGCGCAGATCGTCGAGGATCCACTCCTCGTGGCCGCTCTCCTCGGCGACGTATTTCGCCACCGCAGCGCGCAGTGCGGTGCGCTCGGCGCCGAGGCGGCTGCCGCAGGCCATGAGCAGCGGCACAGTGTGCTTGACGTGGTGATAGGCCTGGCGCAGGAAAGCGACGTACTGCGCGCGTGTCACGCGGCCGGCGAGGCAGTCGTGAATAATCGGCAGCGACAGCAGCTCGCCGCGCGCGGCCGCGGTGCGTTGCTGCAGCTCCTCAAAGAATGGCATCCAGGCGGGCTCCATAGGTTTTCCAGAGGGCATCGCGCCGCGGGCGCCCGTTCGCCGTAGCGAGGCCGTTCTGCGGCGTGAACGGAGCATCCGCGCGCAGCCAGCGGCCGATGCGCGCGTAATCGGGCAGGCGAGCGTTGGCGGCACGCACCTGCGCGTCGATGGCGGCATCGGCCGCGCCGCACTCGGCCGGCACGACGAGCGCGCACAGCTGCGGCCGGGCTTCACCGAACACCGCCGCCTGGGCGATCGCCCCGCCGGCGAGCAGCTCCGCTTCCGGCCACTCCGGCGAGACGTTGCGGCCGTAAGAGGTGATGAGCACGTGCTTGCGCCGGCCCTCGATATGGAGGAAGCC
>CAZJJC010000022.1:0-2468 GCA_964546195.1 uncultured Enterobacteriaceae bacterium
GCGCAAAGAAATCGGTGGCGCCCCCCGCAGGGTAGGGAACGATGAGACGGATGGTTTTTGCGGGATAGGTTTGCGCAGCGACCGGCATGGCGCAGCCGACGGCGAGCACGAGCGTTGCAACTGCCTGGATGGGCTTCAGCATGGGTGTCTCCTCCTAAGGGGCCGCGCCGATTCTTGCTGCGTCCGTATACTGGCGTCAACGTAATGAACGCGAGTGTCCGCCTGGCGGACAAGCAAGCCATCGCCAAAGATAAGTCCATGCGCGGCGTGGCCCGCACCCTGGGGGTGCTGCGGGCGCTCAACGAGCACAACGGTGCGCGCGTCAGCGTCCTTGCCCAGCAGACCGGCATCCCGCGACCTTCCCTCTATCGCATCCTGGAGGCGCTGCGGGCACTTGGCTATGTGCGGCGGGATCCGGACGGCGAGCGCTACGAGCTTACGATTCAAGTGCGTGCGCTCAGCGATGGCTTCAAGGACGAAGCTTGGATCCGTGAAGCGGCCTTGCCGGCCATGGAGTCCCTGCAGCGGGACATCGTCTGGCCAACGGACATCGCGACGTTCTACGACGACGCGATGTGGCTGCGGGAAACGACCCGCCGCCAGAGCCCCCTCACGATAGACGCCGCAACCGCGGGCCTGCGCTTGCCGATGCTGAAATCGGCTACCGGCAAGGCTTATCTGGCGTATTGCGGCGATGCGGAGCGCGAGACCATCGTGCAGAACCTTAAGCGCTCGAAGATGCCCGAGGATGCCCGTGCGCGGGACGCTCGCTACGTAAAAGAGGTGCTCGCCACCACGCGACGCAACGGCTATGGGGAGCAATACCGGGAGATCTTTCCGAAGACCGCAGCCATCGCAGTGCCGATCAAGCGCGATGAGCACGTTGTGGGCTGCCTGAACATTTCGTTCATTGCTTCGGCGCTCGATCCCCGCGATGCGGCGGCGCGTTACCTCGGTGCTCTAACGGCGGCGGCCGCAGCGATCCAAAAGAAGCTTTGATCAGAGAAGGAGGCTGGGGTTGCGCAAGTTCTGGTCGCAGTCGACCAGGTTGACCTGCCGCACCTCGATCTCGTAGCGCTGATCGCGCAGCCGCAGGCGGTGGCCGCACCAGCCCGACCAGAAGCGCGTCTCCCCGGTGCGGAAGTCGCTGACGAGGAAGTTCGAGCGCACCCGCAGCCCTTCTTCCTTCCAGGGGAAAACCTCGACGTTGCCGACCAGGCGCACGGTGCGCGACGCGGGCGCCTGCGACCAGGCATGGCCGGTGCGCAGCCGGTAGACGCGGTCCTCGAGCCGGCGCCGGTCGTCGAACGCGACGGCGACCTCGCGGCGCGGATCGCCGCCCGGCGTGCCGGGCACCCAGTAGACGCATTGCGCCGAGTACAGCGCGAGCCAGTCCTCGAAGCGGCCCTGGTCGAGCAGGCGCGCCTCGCGCTCGAGCAGCATGCGGCAGCGCTCGCGCAGCGCCGCATCGGCAATGCTCTCGCCGCTCCAGTCCGCGAAGGATCTTACGAGCTCGGCGTAGAAGGCGTCGTCAACGTAGGACACTGATCTTCGGCTCGCTCGCCATCAGCCGCTTCCACTCCTTCATGTGGCTGCGCATGAAGACTTCATCGGTGGCCGGCGCCTTGAGCGAGCCGTCGGGCTCGGTGCGCACGCGGCCCGGCACGCCCAGGCCGCGGTGCATGTAGACCCACTCGTCCTCGCAGGCCGCAAGGCCGCGCTGGATCTCCTCGAAATTCACCGCGTCGTCGACTTCGCCGAAGTTCGGGAACGCCTCCTGGGTGCGCAGGCGCAGCGCGTTGACGTCGTCAACCGCGCCGCCCAGCTCGCCCGCCTCGTCGCACACCACGGTGGCGTACCAGGTGGTGTCGGTCTCGTCGACGGCCAGCGGCTGGAATACCTGGATGTGGTTTCCCAGGATGGACAGGTTCGGAAATACGTTGATGTTGACCGCTTCGGCTGCCGCGAGATCGAGCGCCCGCAGGGCTTTGTCTTTCAGCTTCTGCCTAATTCTCTTCTCGAAAAAAGCCATTCCGGGATGCGGCGCTTCGCGCTCCCACAGCGCCCCGGGGCGCTTGTCGATGCCCGGGCGCTTGTCCTTGAAATGGTGGCCGTGCGCGAACGCCTGCACGTACATCGGCGCCTCGTCGGGCTTGCCCATGTAGAAGGACATGCCCTTGGCCGGGTCCTGCTGCATGCGGTTCTCCATCTCCAGCAGCGAGCGGTGCGAGAACACCACGTGGTAGCCGTCGGCCGCGTTGTCGTAGGCGAGCTTCCAGTTGCCCTTGAACTTCAGCCGGTTGGCCTCGCGCACCTCGACCTTGCCACCCGGATTCCGGTCGATCCATTCATCGATGGGTTTTCTCACAAGACCCAGGTAATCGGGAAGCGGCGGGGCGTCGAGGTTCAACGTGCCGAAGATGAAGCCGCGGTAGCTCTCCACGCGCGGCACCTGGGCGAGGTTGAAC
>CAZJJC010000023.1:0-2873 GCA_964546195.1 uncultured Enterobacteriaceae bacterium
ATGACCGGCGAGGAGATCCTCGACGCCGGCGTGCAGGTGATGGCGCAGCCGCCCGGCAAGCGCAATACCAGCATTCACCTGCTTTCGGGGGGCGAGAAGGCGCTCACCGCCATCTCGCTGGTGTTCTCGCTGTTCCAGCTCAACCCGGCGCCCTTCTGCCTGCTCGACGAGGTCGATGCGCCGCTCGACGACAGCAACACCCAGCGCTTCTGCGACCTGGTGAAGCGCATGTCGGCGCAGACCCAGTTCCTGTTCATCAGCCACAACAAGATCTCCATGGAGATGGCCGAGCAGCTGATCGGCGTCACCATGCCCGAGTCGGGCGTCTCGCGCGTGGTGGCGGTGGACATCGACGAGGCGCTGCGCATCCGGGAGGAGCTGGCCGCCTAGGGGCCTGCATGACCGACCTGCAGCTCGGCTTGCTGGTCATCGGCGCCGTCGCGGTGGGGGCGGTGCTGTTCTACAACCGGCGCCAGGAACGCGCCGTGCGGCGCGAGGCCGAGCGCGCCTTCGGATCCCGGCACGCCGACATCCTGGCCGGCGAGCCCGAGCGCCGCGAGCCCACCATCGAGCCCCTGCCGCGTCGGCCCGTGGCGCCGGCAGACACGCGCGCGGACCCGCGCATCGATTACGTCATCCGCCTGAGCGGGGTGCCGCTCGCCGCGCTCGAGCAGCGCTTCGGCGCAAAAGCCATGCTGTTCGAGACGCAGGACGCCGTCCAGGCCGCGCTGCAGATGGTGAGCCGCCGCGGCGTCATCGGCGAGGCCGAGCTGCTCGAGTTCCGCTCGCAGGTCGAGACCCTGGCGGCGAGCCACGGCGGCAAGGCGTCGGCGCCCGAAATGCGCAGGGCGCTCGAGGAAGCGAGCGCCTTCGACAGCACCTGCGCCGAAGTCGACATCCAGATCGCGCTGCATGTCCTGGGCACCGAGGAGCTGCCCGCGGCAAGCGAGGCCTTCCAGGCGGTGCGCCGGCCCGAGGGCGGCGTGACCTTGCTGCTGGATGTGCCGCGCACGGCCGATCTCATGGCGAGCTATGACGCCATGGTGCGGGCGGCGCAGCAGCTCGGCGGGCGCCTGGTCGACGACAACGGCAACGCGCTCGACGCGCGTGCCCTGGCCGCGATCGGCGCCGAGCTGGACGCCACGCGCGCGAGCCTGGCCGAGCTCGGCGTCGAGCCCGGCAGCCCGCTCGCCCTGCGCCTTTTCTCGTGAGCGCGCCGAAGGAGCGCGCCGCGGCGCTGCGCGCCGAGCTGGAGCGCCACAACCGGCTCTACTATGTCGAGGACGCGCCGCAGATCAGCGACGCGGAATACGATGGCCTCTTCAACGAGCTGAAAAGCCTGGAGGAGCGCTTCCCGGAGCTGCGCACCCCCGACTCCCCGACCCGGCGCGTGGGCGGGGCGCCGCGCGAGGAGCTCGCCCCGGTGCGCCACGAGGTGCCGATGCGCTCCATCCGCACCGAGACCGACACCGAGGCGAGCGGCGCGGAGAAGTTCGACGCGCGCATCCGGCGCGAGCTCGCGCTCTCGCCGCAGGACCCGCCGGTGGAATACCTGGCCGAGCTCAAGTTCGACGGCCTCGCCATCAACCTGCGCTACGAGGGCGGCGCGCTCGCGCTGGCCGCGACCCGGGGCGACGGCGAGACCGGCGAGGAGGTGACGCCCAACGTGCGCACCATCCGCGGCGTTGCGCTCAAGCTGCGCGACGGTGCGCCCGCGCTGCTGGAGGCGCGCGGGGAGATCTACATGACGCGCGCGGATTTCGAGAAGATGAATGAAAGGCAGCGAATCGCGGGCGGGAAGACCTTCGTCAATCCGCGCAACGCGGCGGCCGGCGCGGTGCGCCAGCTCGACCCGGGCATCACCGCGCGCCGGCCGCTGCGCTTTTCCGCCCACGGCTTCGGGCGGGTTGAGGGCCTCGAGCGGTTTTCGCGCCACAGCGATCTTCTCGATGAGCTTGAACGGCTTGGACTCCCGGTTCACGGCGAGCGCTCGGTGGTGCACGGCGCCGAGGGGCTGACCGGGTTCCATCGCAGGATCCGCGAGCGGCGCGGCGCGCTGCCGTTCGATATCGACGGCGTCGTGTACAAGGTGAACAGCCTGGAGCTGCAGCGCAGGCTGGGCTATGTGGCGCGCGAGCCGCGCTGGGCGGTGGCGCACAAATACCCGGCGCAGGAAGAGACCACCGAGGTGATCGGCATCGAAGTGCAGGTGGGGCGCACCGGCACGCTCACGCCGGTGGCGCGCCTGAAACCGGTGTTCGTGGGCGGCGTGACCGTCACCAACGCGACGCTGCACAACGAAGACGAGCTGCGGCGCAAGGATGTCTGGGCGGGCGACAGCGTGATCGTGCGGCGGGCCGGAGACGTGATTCCCGAAGTGGTGGCGGTGCGCACCCGGGGACCGCGCGCCGAGCGCTTCGAGATGCCGCGGCAATGCCCGGTGTGCGGCTCGCCGGTGGTCCGCGTGCCGGGCGAAGCGGCGACGCGCTGCACCGGAGGCCTGTACTGCAAGGCGCAGCGCAAGCAGACCCTGCTGCACTTCGCCGCGCGCCGCGCCATGGACATCGAAGGCCTGGGGGAGAAGCTGGTCGACCAGCTGGTCGAGCGCGAGCTGGTCAGAAGCCCCGCCGACCTGTACGGGCTCGACGCGCCCACCCTCGCCGGCCTGGAGCGCATGGGGGAGAAGTCCGCTCAGAATTTGGCTTTTCGGATTCAGGCTTCCCGGAAGGTGGACCCGCATCGCTTCGTCTTTGCGCTCGGCATCCCGGGGGTGGGGGAGGAGGTGGCGAAGATCCTGGCGCGCCATTTCGGCTCGCTGGCCGCGCTGGCGCGGGCCGACTGGCCCAGGCTCGCGGCAGACAAGGAGGCCGTGC
>CAZJJC010000024.1:0-2534 GCA_964546195.1 uncultured Enterobacteriaceae bacterium
AGCAAGGCTTCGAGAAGCTCCTGCGGCAGGCGCAGACGCTGTCGGACTTCCTGCTCGGGCAGCTGCGGGCCGAATCGGACCTCGCCACCGCAGAGGGGCGCGCGGGGTTTCTCGCCAGGGCCAAGCCGCATATCCAGAAGCTGGCGGCGCCCGCGCTGCGCGTTCAGCTGGTCAACGCGGCGGCGGAAATGGCGCGCGTCTCCGAGCCCGACATCCAGCGCCTGATGGAATTGCCCAGGGCGGGCTATGCGCGCCCCGCGCCGCGGCGTCCGAGCTACGACGCACCGAGCTCCCCGGAATGGAGTTTGCTGGCATGCCTTTTGACCGACCTTGGGCTGGTCGAGCACATCAACCCGGCCCTGCTGACCCCGGAACTGCCTGAAACCGACGCCCTGCTCGCCATTCGAGGCGTGTGCGCGGCCGCGGCCGAGGAGCCTTCCTTTCCGATCCTGCTCGATGCCCTGGAGGCCCGGCACCTTGATTTGGTGCTAAAAGCCCAGAAATACGGGGAAGAGGTCGGCTTCGACCCCGAAGGGGCCAAGTACGAGATCCAGGAGGCGCTTGCAAAGCTGGACCTCAAACGTCGCAAGGTGGAGCTCGACTCGATCCTGAAGCAGGGTATGGCGTCCAGGGATGAGCAGGTCGCCTACCGAGACAAGCTCATGACGTACAAGCGCCTGCAAGGGGCACTTCCAAGCCCTTGAGCGGTCTCCTATAATGCGCGGTTCTTTTTGCCGCAGCCACAGGCAGTTTCCCGGGGGAATATGGTCCACAAGCGCAAGCTGAAGTCGAAGAAGGTTCTTCGAGCGGCCAAGAAAAAGGCCAAGGTCGTCAATCGCCTGAAGCAAAAGCGGCCGGCGGCAAAGAAGCTCAAGCTGCTGCGCGCCAAGGCCCCCGCGCGCGCGCAGAAGCCCGCCCCGGCTCGCGCGCAGAAACCCGCCGCGGCCAAGCCGGTTGCGCCGAAGGCCGCCGACAAGAAGGTCAAGGGCCCGGCCAAGACGCCGATCAAGAGCGCCAAGCAGGCGCTCGAGCTTCTCGAAGCCAAGGTGGCCGAGGTCAAGACCAAGGGCAAGGGCGGCCGCGGGGGCCGCAGGGGCCGCAACGAGTGGCTGATCCCGGCCGAGATGCCCAAGGAGGACGCCGAGACCCGCCGCACGCGCCTCAAGAACCTGATCAAGCTCGGCAAGGAGCGCGGCTTCCTCACGTATTCCGAGATCAACGACCATTTGCCCGACGACCTGGTCGATGCCGAGCAGATCGAGGCCATCATCTCGACCTTCGGCGACATGGGCATCCAGGTCTACGACCAGGCGCCCGACCAGGAAACGCTGCTCATCGCCGCGGACCAGCCGCCGGTGGCGCAGGCCGACGACGATGTCGAGGAGCAGGCCGAAGCCGCGCTGTCGACCGTCGACTCGGAGTTCGGCCGCACCACCGACCCGGTGCGCATGTACATGCGCGAGATGGGCTCGGTCGAGCTTCTCACGCGCGAGGGCGAGATCGAGATCGCCAAGCGCATCGAGGAGGGCCTGCGCCACATGGTGCAGGCGATCAGCGCCTGCCCGACCACGGTGCAGGAGATCCTGGACCTCGCCGAGAAGGTGGAGAAGGAAGAGCTGCGCATCGACGAGGTGGTGGACGGCCTGATCGATCCGAACGCCAAGGACGACTTCGACCCGAGGAGGGCGGCAGCCGCCGCCGAGGCAAGCGCGGACGACGAGGAGGCGCAGATCGAGGAAGAAGAGGGCGAGAGCGAAGAGGACGAGGGCGCCGCGCAGCGCGCGAGCCTGCTCGCGCTGCGCACCGCCGGCCTGGAGAAGTTCGCGCGCATCCGGCGCCTGTACGAGAAGATGACCAAGGCGCTGGAGCACAAGGGCTCCAAGGACAAGGACTACCTGCGCGCGCGCGACCAGGTCACCCACGAGCTCATGGCGATCCGCTTCACCGCGCGCACGGTCGAGCGCCTGTCGGACAGCGTGCGCAGCCTGGTCGACGAGATCCGGCGCTACGAGCGCGGCATCCACGACACCGCGGTCGAGAAGGCGCAGATGCCGCGCCAGCACTTCATCAAGATCTTCGCCAGCACCGAGGGCTCCAGGCGCTGGCTCGTCGGCGAGGTCAACGCCGGCCATCCGTGGAGCGAGCAGCTGCGCCGCGTCGAGCCCTCGATCCTCGAGCTGCTGGGCAAGATCCACGCGGTGCAGCAGAAGATCGGCATCCCGGTGCGCGAGCTGAAGGAGATCAACAAGCAGATGTCCACGGGGGAAGCCAAGGCTCGGAGGGCGAAACGGGAGATGACCGAGGCCAACCTGCGCCTGGTGATCTCGATCGCCAAGAAGTACACCAACCGCGGCCTGCAGTTCCTCGATCTCATCCAGGAAGGCAACATCGGGCTGATGAAGGCGGTGGACAAGTTCGAATACCGCCGCGGCTACAAGTTCTCGACCTACGCCACCTGGTGGATCCGGCAGGCCATCACGCGCTCGATCGCCGACCAGGCGCGCACCATCCGCATCCCGGTGCACATGATCGAG
>CAZJJC010000025.1:0-4372 GCA_964546195.1 uncultured Enterobacteriaceae bacterium
CGCGCGAGCTCGAGCGCCGCCCAGATGGCGGCGCCCGAGGAAATGCCGACGAAAAGCCCCTCCTGCTTTGCAAGCTCGCGCGCCGTCTCCAAAGCGTCGTCGTTCTTTACCCGCACGATCTCGTCGTAGATTTCGCGGTTCAGGATCTCGGGAATGAAGCCCGCGCCGATGCCCTGGATCATGTGGGGTCCCTTGGGCGCGCCCGAGAGCACGGCGGAGGCGTCGGGCTCCACCGCCACGCACTTGAACGAGGGCTTGCGCTTCTTGAGGACTTCGCCCACGCCGGTGATGGTGCCGCCGGTACCGATGCCCGAGACCAGAATGTCGGCCTTGCCGTCGGTGTCGCGCCAGATCTCCTCGGCGGTGGCCTTGCGGTGCACCTCCGGGTTGGCCGGGTTGCGGAACTGGTCGGGCATGAAATACTTCTTGGGATCCGAGGCGGCGAGCTCCTCGGCGCGCTTCACCGCCCCCATCGCGCCCTCGGGCGCCGGCGTGAGGACGAGCTCGGCGCCGTAGGCGCGCATCACCGCGCGGCGCTCCTTGCTCATCTGCTCGGGCATGAACATGATGCAGCGGTAGCCCTTCACCGCGCACACCCAGGCGAGCGCGATGCCGGTGTTGCCGCTGGTGGGCTCGACCACCGTCATGCCGGGCTTCAGCTTGCCGTCGCGCTCGGCCGCCACGATCATCGACACGCCGATGCGGTCCTTGACGTTCGCCCCGGGGCTGTAGAACTCGAGCTTGGCGAGCACCTGCGCCTGGCAGCCCTTCGCCAGGCGGTTGATGCGCACCAAGGGGGTATTGCCCACCAGATCGATGACCGATTCCGCGATTCTCATGGCTGCCTTTCCGTGAGCTCAGCGTACGTTGACGACGATCTCCAGATAGTCGCCGGGAACGACCATCGAATCATCGCCCCGATTGAGCCTCGTGGCCAGCCCCGTGAGATCCTCGGCGAGCGCCGCCTGCTTGCCGGCGTCGAGCGCGGCGAAGGCCTTGTTCATGGGGCCATAGTAGGTGCGGAAGGTGTCGAGCCAGTGGCGCGGCGAGCGGTAGCGGAACACATACTGCCTGCGCGCCGCCTCGACCCGCTGGCCGGGGAAGAGCTCGCGCAGCCGCTCCTCGGTGCCCCACAGCATGGGCGACTTCAGCCCCGCCGCCGGCGGCAGATAACCCCCGAGCACCTTGAAAAGCTGGCCGATGAAGCCCCCGGGGGTCCAGTTGGCGAGCCCGATCTTGCCGCCCGGCTTGCACACGCGGACGAGCTCGGCGGCCGCCTTTTCCTGGTTCGGCGTGAACATGACGCCGAAGGTCGATAGCACCACGTCGAAGCTCGCGTCGGGATACTGCAGGTTCTCCGCGTCGGCCTGCTCGAAGCGCACATCGAGTCCCTCGGCCGCGGCGCGCGCGCGCCCGCGCTCCAGAAGCGCGCCGACGTAATCGGTGGATACCACTTCGGCCCAGCGGCGCGCGGCCGCGAGCGTGGCGTTGCCGTTGCCGGCGGCGACGTCGAGCACCGATTGGCCGGCGCGCAAGTCGAGCGCCTCGCACAGCGATTCGCCGACGATCTGCAGCGTGGTGCCGATGACGGCATAGTCGCCCGCGGACCAGGCCGCCTGCTGGCGGGTCTTGATGGCTGCGAGATCGGGTTGGGCATTAGCAGTTTGCATTGATGCGCTCCTTAGTGTTTGCCAGCTTTCGTACTCTAGGATTCCTGGGGTGTGCTCTGCAGCAGTTTGCATGGGCTAGCCCTTGACCTTCTCGATCATGTGATCGATGACGTGGCTGTGCTCGCGCTGCGGGCTGAACATGATGATCTCCGCGTCGGCGTCGACTTTGACGTTGTGCCCCGGCGGCCAGTAGAACAAGTCGTTCGCGTTGACGGTTTCGCGGCCGCCAGTCGCATCGGTGGTGGTGATCTGACCGCGCAAAACGAAACCCCAGTGGGGGCAGTGGCAGTGGTTGCCTTCCAACCCCTGAAACAGCGGGGTGGTATCGACCCCCGCCGCCAGCGTGAAGTACTCCCCGCTGATCTTGCCGTACCCGCTGGCATCGCCGAAGTCCGTTCGCTGGCGGATCACGGCGCCGGGGATTTCCATCTTTACGTCGACCTTCTCTTTCGCGACTCGCATGTTCGCTTCCTTTGGAGAAAAAGACCGGAATTACTGCTTGCGCGGATCGTCCGCAGGGTTGAGATAGGTGACGCCCCACGGACCTGTCCCGTGGAGCTGCACGATGGTTTCGCCGCTGGTCCAGGCGAAGTGCGGCGTCTTCGGCTGCATGATGGCGATACCGCCCGCCTTCAGGGCCTGCGTCTTCTTCCGGTCGAATTTCTCGCCCGCTCCCATGTGGAAGGTGCCGGAGAGCACGGTGACGCGCTCGACCGCAGGGTGGTGGTGCGGCGGGATACGGTAGTTGTCCGGAAACTTCAGCCGCACGGTGAACGGCACCGCCTGGCTCATCGGGCCTTCGATCACCGCGAGCTTCGCGCCCGGCGGCAGCGAGGGCACATCGCTCCACTTCAGCTCTTCTGGGGTCATCATCTCGTGGTCGCTGTGCTGCGCCCAGCCGGTTGCAGTAAAGGAAGCGAGCACTAGAACCGCGACAACTTTTGCGCAGCGCAGCGCAGATATATGCGCGGTCGCGTAAAGACCGAGCCACCACTTCCAGAACCCGGCGCTCAGCTTCGCGAGCAAGTCGGATAATGCAGGGGTCGCTTGATGCTGAATTGCAAACTCGTAGCTGCTCATGGCTGCCTCCTTGGTTGAATGTGGCGCCATTGAACCGGGACTGCGCTGTCCCAAGGTCTCCCTCGGCGGGACAGGCAGGGGGACAAAAAGCGGGACAGGCCACTAGAATGCCCCGCGTGGAAGAGCGCACCCACTCGTTCGGCTACTGGCTGCGGCGGCGCCGCAAGGCGCTTGATTTGACGCAGGAAGCGCTCGCCCGCGGCGTGAGCTGCTCGCGCTTCGCCATCCGCAAGATCGAGGCGGACGAGCGCCGCCCCTCGCGCCGCCTGGCCGAGCGCCTCGCGGAGCGGCTGGCGATCGCGCCGGAAGAGCGCGGCGCGTTCCTGGACGCAGCGCGCGCGCAGCGGGGCGTGGAGCGCATGGACCTCGACCGGCAGCCGGTCGATCCGTTGCCCGGGCAGCAAGAGGACGACGCCGGCCCTTTCGTAGGGCGCGGCAACGAGTACGGCCTGCTCGTCGGCCTGCTCGCGCACCTCACGGGTGGCACCGGCCACGTCGTGCTGGTAGAAGGCGAGCCGGGCATCGGCAAGAGCCGGCTGCTGCACGAGCTTTCCGTTTATGCGCGCAGCCGCGGACTGCGCACACTGGCAACGCGCTGCTACGAGATCGAGCGCGCCATGCCCTACCAGCCAGTGATCGATCTCGTGACGCAGGCGGCCGAGCTCGCTGCGGCGGCGACGCTGCAGAAGCTCGCCCCGGTGGCGCTCGCGGAGATCGCGGCGCTGGTGCCGGTCGTGGCCGAGCGTGTCGCGGTGGCGCGCCTGTCTGCCGATTTCCCCGAAGCCCGCCAGGCGCGCCTGTTCCGCGCCATCGCACAGCTGCTGGAAGCGCTCGCTGGCGGCCGCCAGGTGGTGGTGATGGTGGACGACCTGCAATGGGCCGACG
Organism: uncultured Enterobacteriaceae bacterium; assembly: GCA_964546195.1. Lineage (GTDB taxonomy): Bacteria > Pseudomonadota > Gammaproteobacteria > Burkholderiales > SG8-39 > SCGC-AG-212-J23. The sequence continues at coordinate 3,636 of CAZJJC010000025.1, forward strand.
ACGCCAGCGCGCAGTTCCTGCACTTCCTCGCGCGCCAGGCCGCGACCCAGCCTTTGCTGCTGCTATGCGCTTACCGCGACGAAGCGCTGGCAAGCGACGAGCGGCTCTCGATGCTGGTGGCGAGCCTGCGCCGCGAGAGGCACGCACGCCATATGCCGCTTGCCCGGCTGCAACTCGTCGACACTCGAGCCCTGCTGCAGGGATTCGGCGATGCGGACCTGGCCGCGCGACTGCATCGCGAGACCGAAGGCAATCCGTTCTTCCTGACCTCGATGCTGCACGCGCTGCGCGAAGGCGAGATCGCCGGCGAGGCGGGCGAGCTGCCGCTGCCCGACGCGCTGCGCGCCTCGGTGCGCGCGCGCCTGGCGCATGTGCCGCCCGAGGCGCGTGCGACGCTGGACGTTGCGGCGGTGCTCGGACGGCATTTCGATTTCGACACGCTGCTCGCGGTGACGCGCGAGCCGGAGGAGCGGCTGCTGCGCGCGCTCGAGACGCTGGTGAAGCGCCGCCTGCTGCGCGAGGACGCGGCCGAAGGTTTCTACGACTTCAGCCATGACAAGGTGCGCGAAGTCGCCTACCGCGATATCGGCGCGGCGCGGCGCATGCTGCTGCACCGCGCGGTGGCCGAGGCGCTGGAGCGCAGCGGCGAGGGCGAGGCACGGCTCGCCGAGCATTACGAGCGCGGCCACGTCTGGACGAAGGCGCTGCACTACCTCGTGCTCGCCGCCGAGCGCTCG
>CAZJJC010000026.1:0-9238 GCA_964546195.1 uncultured Enterobacteriaceae bacterium
AGCAGGCGAAGAACGGCGAGCTCGAGGCCCGCAACACGGCCCTGGACGCCGAGGTGCGCGATCTCAAGCAGGGGCTGGAGGCGATCGAGGAGCGCGCGCGCTACGAGCTGGGCATGATCCGCGACGACGAGGTGTTTTTCCAGATCGTCGAGCCGCCGCCGCAGTGAGAAATGGGCGTAAAGTACGGTTCCTAGCCAGTCGGCCTTGCCTGCGCCCATGAACCTTTCCCCCGAGCAGCTGGAGCAGTTCGATCGCGAAGGGTACCTGTTCTTCCCGGCCCTTTTCGCCCGGGAAGAAATCAAGGCGCTGACCGACGAAGTGCCCGCGCTGTACGCGCAGCGCCGTCCCGAGAACGTGCGCGAGAAGACCGGCGACGTGGTGCGCACCAACTTCGCCGCGCACCTGTACAGCTATCCGTTCGCCAAGCTGGCGCGCCACCCCCGCATGGTCGAGCCGATCCGGCAGATCTTCGCCGAGGAGGTGTACATGCACCAGTTCAAGATCAACGGCAAGGCGGCGTTCGACGGCGACGTGTGGCAATGGCACCAGGACTACGGCACCTGGCGCAACGACGACCAGATGCCCGAGGCGCGCGCGATGAACGTCGCGATCTTCCTCGACGAGGTGAACGAGTTCAACGGCCCGCTGATGTTCATCCCCGGCAGCCACAAGCTCGGCGTGCTCGACGCCGAGCACGACGTGAGCAGCACCAGCTACCCGCTTTGGGTGATTTCGAATGAGGTCATCGCAAAGCTCGTGGACCGCGGCGGCATCGTCGCGCCGAAGGGCCCGGCGGGCTCGATGATCCTGTTCCACGGCTGCCTGGTGCACGCCTCGACTTCGAACCTCGCGCCGTGGAACCGCGTGAGCGTGTATCTCTCGCTGTGCGCGGTCTCCAACCACATCCGGCGCTTCAAGCGCCCCGGCTACATCGCCCACCGCGACTTCACGCCGATCCGCCCGCTGCCCGACGACTGCCTGCGCAATCACTACGACGTGCCGCTTCCCTGGAAAGACGGCACGCCTGCTGAGGAGCTGCAGGGCTCCCTCAAAGCCGCATAAATGGTGACAGTCACCATTTTTCTGTGAATCTCTACGCCAAGCTGCTGGAGCGCAAGGACCAGCCGCTGCGCATCGGCGTCATCGGCGCCGGCAAGTTCGGCGCCATGTACATCGCGCAGGTACCGCGCACGCCGGGCGTGCACCTCGTCGGCATCGCCGACCTGTCGCCCGATTCGGCGAAGCAGAATCTGGACCGCGTGGGCTGGCCGGCGGAAGCCTATGGCGCGACCTCGTTGGCGAGCGCCTTGAAAGAAAAGCGCACGCACCTCTCGGAGGACTGGGAGGCGCTGGTGGCGCATCCGGCCATCGACATCATCATCGAGTCGACGGGCAATCCGCCCGCGGCGGTGGAGCACGCGCTTGCGGCTTTCCGCAACGGCAAGCACGTGGTGATGGTGACCGTCGAAGCCGACGCGTTCTGCGGGCCGCTGCTCGCGCGCAAGGCCGCCGAAGCCGGCGTCGTCTACAGCCTCGCCTACGGCGACCAGCCCGCGCTCATCTGCGATCTGGTCGACTGGGCGCGCGCGGCGGGCTTTCCCGTCGTGGCGGCGGGACGCGGCCACAAATGGCTGCCGCATTATGCGCAGTCCACGCCCGAGACCGTCTGGGGCTACTACGGGCTCACCCCCGAGCAGGCGCGGGCCGGCGGCCTGAACCCGAAAATGTTCAACTCCTTCCTCGACGGCTCCAAGCCGGCGATCGAGACCACCGCGGTGTGCAACGCCACAGGCCTCACGCCGGCGCCGGAGGGCCTGCTGTATCCGGCCGGCTCGGTGGACGAGATTCCCGCGCTGATGCGGCCGAGAAGCGAAGGCGGCGTGCTGCATCATAAAGGCCAGGTGGAAGTCATTTCCTCTTTGAGGACGGATGGAACGCCGATCGGCTACGACATCCGGTTCGGCGTGTTCGTCGTGTTCGAGGGCGAGACCGACTACATCCGGCGCTGCTTCATGGAATACGGCGTGAAGACCGATCCGTCGAGCCGCTATGCCTGCATGTACAAGCGCTGGCACCTGATCGGCCTGGAGGTCGGAATCTCGGTCGCCTCGGTCGGGCTGCGCAAGGAGCCCACCGGCTGCGCCACGGGCTGGCGCGCCGATGCTGTTGCTGTTGCAAAAAAGGATTTAGGTGAAAAGGAAATGCTCGACGGCGAGGGCGGCTATACCGTGGTCGGCCGGCTGATGCCCGCCGAGGCCTCGGCTGCGCAAGGCTGCCTGCCGCTCGGCCTCGCGCACGGCTGGAAGCTCCTGCGGCCGATCGCCGCCGGACAGCCCGTCAGGTGGAGCGACGTGGCTTTCGACGCGAATTCGACCGCCGTGCGCGTGCGGCGCGAGATGGAGGCCGCATTTTCTCCAGGTAATGAAAAATCTCGGTGTGATCCGCCTGGGCGGGAAGCCGCTTCTGCGCGGCGCGCCACAACCGCAGCGTCGCCTTGAGATAGGGCGTCTCAACGCCCAGGTCGCGCGCCAGGCCGGCGGCGATGGCCACGTCCTTCGCCATCAAAGCCAGCTTGAAGCCCGAGGCGAAGGCGCCGGTCAGCACCTGCTGGGGGATCTTGCGCTCGGTAGTGCTGTTGCGTCCGGTGGACGCATTGATCGCCTCGAGCATCGGGCGCGCATCAAGGCCGAAGGCGCGCGCCACCCGCAGCACCTCGAACCCGGCCAGCGTGCCCGCCGCGCCGAGGTAGTTGTTGAGCGCCTTGACCGCGTGCCCTGCGCCGAGCGGACCGACATGGAATAGATCGGTGCCCATCGCCTTCAGGACATCTCTTATCCTGTCGACGTCAGCGGCCTTGCCGCCGATCATGATGGCGAGCGTGCCGTCCTTCGCCTTGGCGATGGCGCCAGAAACCGGCGCATCGACCAGCGAAATGCTTCTTGCGTTGAGGGCGGGAAGCAGGGCACGGGTCGAGGCCGGGTCCGAGGAGCTCATGTCGATCACCACGGCCCCGGGCGAAAGCGCGGGAAGCGCCTCGAGCACCGCGTCGCGCACCGCCTCGCCATCGGGCAGCATGGTGATCAGCGCCTCGGCGCCTTGCGCCGCCTCGCGCGCGGAAGCACGATTTCCCGTGCCGTTTATGTCGTAAGACCGGACGGAAAACCCCGCGCGCGCGAGGTTGGCCGCCATGGGCGCGCCCATGGTGCCCAGGCCGACGAAGCCTATTTCTCGGATTGGAACACCTCCCTGGCGCAGCGAAAGGCCACGACCGCCGCCGGCACGCCGCAATAGATCGCGGTCTGCATGAGCACCTCCTTGATCTCGTCCTTGGTGAGGCCGTTGTGCAGGGCGCCGCGCAAGTGCAGCTTCAGCTCGTGCTCCTTGCCCAGCGCGATCAGCATGCCCAGATTGAGCACCGAGCGCGTCTTGCGCGACAGGCCCGGCCGGTTCCAGATGTCGTTCCAGCAGTAGGTGTTGAGCAGCTCGGTGAACTCGCGGTTGAAATCGTCCACGCCGGCCATCGATTTTTCCACCCAGGCCTTGCCCAGCACCTCGGTGCGCGTCTTCAGGCCGTCGTCGTAGCGTTCCTTGTGATTGCGTTTGTCCAAGATCGGTCTCCGTTGAGTAAGCCGCAGATTTTACATAGCATGAAGAAGTGAGGCATGAAATCGCACCCGAATGGGTGCACCTGCAGTACGACGAGGCTTCGCAGTTCACCGAGGTCTACGGCTTCGCCGGCTCGCAGGGCACGGTGAACTGCGAAGGCGTGCGCTTCGCGCCGCAGGGGGTGCCGGCGAGGACGCTGGCCGTGTTCATGCATCCCGCTTCGACCCTGCAGCTCTTGCCGATGCCGCAGGCGCTGGCGCGCGCCGGCGTGCACGTGCTGTGCGCCGGCTCGCGCTATGCGAAGAACGACACCCCGCTCATCATGGAGAAGGTGCTGCTCGACCTGGGTGCCTATGTGCGCCAGGCGAAGGAGAAATGGGGCTACGACAAGGTGGTGCTGTGCGGCTGGTCGGGCGGCGGCTCGCTCGCGCTGTTCTACCAGGCGCAGGCCGAGAAGCCCTCGATCTCGCGCACGCCTTCGGGAGAGGAAGCGGATTTTTCGAGGCTGATCGCGGCCGACGCCGTGATCTTCCAGGCGGCCCACGTGTCGCGCGCCCGCATGCTGTCCGAATGGATCGACCCGTCGGTCATCGACGAGCACGACCCCGACCGGCGCGAGCTCGAGCTCGACATCTACGACCCGAAGTGCCCGCACCAGCCGCCTTACTCGCCTGCGTTCATCGAGCGGTTCCGCGCCGCGCAATTGGCGCGCATGCGGCGCAGGACCCAGTGGGTTCGCGAAACCCTATCCTCTTTAAAGTTGAAAGCGACAGGCGAGCTCGAGCGCGGCTTCGTCACCTACCGCACCATGGCCGACCTGCGCTTCATGGACCCCGCGGTGGACCCGAACCAGCGCAAGCCGCGCTGGTGCTATCTCGGAAGCCCGCAGACGGCCAATACCGGGCCGGTGGGCATCGCCCGGTTCTCTACGTTGCGCGCGTGGCTCTCGCAGTGGTCGCTGGACGATTCCAACGCCGACGGCCTGAAATCGGCCGCGTCGGTGAGCGTGCCGCTGCTCGCGATCGAGAACTCTGCCGACGACGCCGTGCCGCAGCCGCACGTGCGCATGATCCACGACGCCGCGGCGAGCCGCGACAAGACCTTCCGCGTCATCAAAGGGGCGACGCACTATTACCAGGGGCAGCCCGAGCTGCTCGCGCAGGCGGTCGAGCTTTGCGTGACGTGGCTGCGCCAGCAGCAGTTGATTCATTGAGATTCATCCTCATTGCCGGCTTTCTCGTGCTGTTCGTCGGCGGCGGCGCGCGTTTCGCGATCGGGCTCACCTTCAAGCCGATGGTCGACGAGCTCGGCTGGGCTCGCGGCCACCTCGGGCTCGCGGTCGGGCTCTACATGGTGGTGTCGGCCTTCGCCACCTTCATCGCCGGGCGCCTGGCGGACCGCCTGAGTGCGCGGGCGCTGCTCGCCGCGGGCACCGTCCTCGGCGGCATCGGCATCGGTCTCATGAGCCTGGTGTCGGCGCCTTGGCAGGCGATGCTGCTCTACGGGCTGGTGTTCGCCGTCGGCAACGGCGCGGCCTCCCTGACCACCGTCGGCGTGATGGTGACGCGCGCGGCGCCGCAGCGCGCGGGGCTGGCGAACGCCGCCGCGATCTCCGGGCAGAGCTTCGGCCAGCTGGTGATAATCGCGCTGCTCGCCGCCGTGCTGGTGCAGATCGGCTGGCGTTCGGTATTCGTATGGCTCGCCGCCGCGCACCTCCTGCTGCTTCCGGTGTTCCTGCTCGCGCTTCCGGGCGGCGCGCGGCGCCACCCGGGCCACGCGCCGCCCGCCGGCATGAACCTGCGCACCGCCGCGCGCACGCGCCAGTTCTGGCTGCTGCTCGCGATCTACGCCCTTTGCGGCCTGGACGACTTTTTCGTCGGCACGCATGTGGTGGCCTTCGCGCAGGACCGGGGAGTCGAGGCCTTGTTCGCAGGCAACCTGCTGGCGCTGATGGGGCTCACGGCGTTGATAGGCGTGCTGGCGGCCGGCGCATTCAGCGACCGCTCCGGTCCGGTGCTTGCCACGGCGGTCGCGTTCGGCGCGCGCATCGCGGTGTTCGCGCTGATCGCCATCGACCAGTCGGCGCTCTCGATCTCGGTCTTCGCGCTGGTCTACGGTGCCACCTTCCTGGTCACCGCGCCGCTCACCGTGCTTTTCGTGCGCGAGAGCTTCGGCATGAAGCATCTGGGCGCGCTGACCGGGCTCGTCACCATGGTGCACCAGGTGTTCGGCGGCGTCGGCGCCTATGGCGGCGCGCTGGTGTTCGACGCCACCGGCAGCTACGACGCGGCTTTCATCCTGGCGCTCGCCGCATCGGCCCTCGCGCTGGTACTGACCCTGATGCTGCGCAAGCCTACTTCCGCGGCTGCATCCGCACGATCCAGTCCTTGAACCCGGCGAGCAGCTCGGTCAGGAACTTGCGCGTGGTCTCGTCGGTGAGCTTGCCCTGCGCGTCGATCTTGCTCGCCGCCATGCCGATGAACACTTCCGGGCGCGGCAGCACGTGGCCCCACAACTGGCCGAGGATGCGGCGCAGGTCGTACTGAACGCGGGCGCCGCCCAGCGGGCCGCCCGCGGCCGAGAAGATCGCGATCGGCTTGTCGTGAAAAACCTGGTTGGGCGGCCGGGAAGCCCAGTCGATCGCGTTCTTGAGCGGCGCCGGCACCGAAAAGTTGTACTCCGGGCTCGCGATCAGCAATCCGTCGGCTGCGGCCACCTCGGCGCGGAAGCGCTTCACCGGCTCGGGCATGCCGGCGTCGAGCACGTCCTGGTTGAAGATCGGCAAATCCGCGATGCTCGCGATTTGCATCGTCATGCCTTGCGGCATGAGCTCATTGCAGGCGCGCAGCGCCGCCATGTTGAAGGACGCCTTGCGCAGGCTGCCGCAGATTCCGAGGATTTTCATCCCTTGTTGATATAGCCGTAGGCGAGGTTGGTGCGGTCGCCGCCGTGCTTCTCGTAGATGCCCTTGTAATAGGCCACCTTGTCCTTCTGCAGGGCGGATTGCATCTTCGGGGTGTAGCCGTACAGGCGTGCGTTGTTGCCGCCGAGGATCGCGGTCTTGACCGGGCCGTTGGCCGGTCCCATGGGCGCGAGGCCGTACTTCTTCTGGATGTCCTCGGGAATTTCCATGCGCCGCAGCGCCTCGATCTGCCATTGCGGCGAGCCGGTCCACAGCGCGTCGGTGCCCCACACCACGTGGTCGGCGCCCATGCCCTTGATCATAGTGCCCAGCATGAAGGCGGCGACGCGCGGCTCGGCCATGTTGCTATGGGCGAAGATCTGCCCCAGGTCGGCGTAGACGTTCCTCACTGCGTACTGTCCAGGTATCTCGGCGAGGTCGGTCACCCAGTCGACGCGGCCGGTGCGCTCGAGCTGGTCCCAGGCGTTCGCCGCGGTGCCGCCCGGCCCGGCGATCCAGCGATAGGCCGAGTGATAGATGACGAAGTTCAACTGCGGCCAGTCCTTCGCCGCCTTGCCGACGTCTGCCACGTTGGAGTACCCGAGCAGGTGCGGGAAGTTGGCCTCGACCGAGGGCGGGAAGAGCCCCTTGTGGATGCAGATGTTCTTCAGGCCCGGCCGGTCGGGGTACTTCGCCATCCACTTCACGACGCGCTCGTAGAAGGGATACATCACCTTCTCGTCGTCCAGGCGGAACGGGAACTTGGACAGGTGCTTGTTGGTGTTGTCGCCGATGGTGTAGCCCTTCCAGGAGTCGGGCTTGAGCCGCTCCATCTCCTCCGCGGCCTTGTCGAGCCAGCCATCCCATTTGGGCGTGAAGATGGCGTGGGAGAACATGCGACGCGTGCCCGACTCCTTGTTGATCTTCTCGCGCGCGTCGTGCTTCATGTCGTTCGTGAGGAACGAGTACTTCGGGTCCACCGAGTAGGAGCCGCTGATGCACGCCACCTTGGTGTCGCTGTCGAGGAAGATCTCCTTGAAGTAGTTCGGGAACTTCAGGTCGTCGATCGTCTGCGGCTTTTCCTTCAGCGCCGGGTTCCAGCCCGCCTTGCCGACCGCCTCGCGCTGGCGCACGAAGTTCACGTTCAGCGTGTCGTCGCGCAGGAAGTGGGTGTGCATGTCCATGACGAACTGGTTCTTGAGGGAGTCGGCGCGCGCCTGCGCGAGCTCCAGGTTCGACGCCTCGTTCTTCAGGACTTCATAGAAAGGATTCGAATTCTTCGCGTAGACCTCGTTCATGGCGACGAACGCGGCCGCCATGCCGCCGGCGGTCTTGAAGAACCTGCGGCGCGTGATGCCGTGCTTCTTCGCGAGCTCCGAGCCGATCCGCTTGACGCGCGCCTCGAACTCCTTCTGCTTGGGCGTCTGCGGCGAGGGCATGAACTCGTCGCTCGAGACGAACTGCACGGGGATCGGCGACGGGAACAGCTCCTCCGCGCCGGACAGCTTCTCCAGTTCCTCCGGGGTCAACAGGCTCATGGGAACCACCTCCTCTAGGTGAACGAGCATCGTATTCCCGCCGCGAGCGTGGGTAAACTGCTGCCATGAAACAGCCGCAGCGCGACATCCCCCAGGCTTCCCCGCAGCAGGACGGCGTCTGGGGCAGCGACGCCATCGCCGCCATGCTGCGCTCGCTCGACATCCCCTACCTGGCGCTCAACCCGGGCGCGAGCTACCGCGGGCTGCACGACAGCATCGTCAACTACCTGGGCAACGAGCGCCCGCAGATGCTGCTTTGCCTGCACGAGGAGGCGGCGGTCGCCATCGCGCACGGCTACGCCCGGGCCTCGGGACGCCTGATGGGGGTGGTGCTGCATTCCAACGTGGGCCTGATGCACGGCTCGATGGCGATCTTCAATGCCTGGTGCGACCGCGTGCCGATGCTCGTCCTGGGGGCCACCGGTCCCTGGGACGCGGCGCGCCGGCGGCCGTGGATCGACTGGATCCATACCGCGTCGGACCAGGGCGCGCTGGTGCGCGACTACACCAAATGGGACAACCAGCCGGCTTCGGTGCCCGCGGCGTACGAGGCGCTGCTGCGCGCGGTGCAGATGGCCTCCACGGCGCCGCGCGGCCCCACCTATATCAACCTCGACGCGGCGTTGCAGGAAGCGAAGATCGGCGCGCTTCCTCCCGTGCCGGATGTGGGGCGCTTTCAGGCGCCTGCATCGGTTTTTCCAGATAAAAGGCTGGTCGAAAAGGCAGCCGAGCTGCTGTCGGCCGCCAAGTCCCCCGCCATCCTCATGGGCCGGGTCAGCCGCAGCGAGCAGGCGTGGAAGGCGCGCGTGGCGCTCGCCGAGAAGCTGCAGGCGAAGGTGTTCACCGACATCAAGACCGCCGCGGCGTTTCCCACCGACCACCCGCTGCACGCCGCGCCGCCGGCGACCTTCCCGGACGGCAGGCTGCTGCGCGAAGCCGACGTGGTGCTGTCGCTCGACTGGGTGGACACCGCCGGCACGCTGAAGGCGGCGTGGGGCGATGCGCCGGTGGCGGCCAAGGTGATCCGCGTGTCCTGCGATGCGCACGTGCACCGCGGCTGGAGCATGGACTACCAGGGCCTGCCGCCCGCCGACGTCTACCTGATGTGCGAGCCCGATGTCGCGGTGCCGCTGCTTGTCGATGCGGTGCGCCCTCGGCCGGCAGCGCCGTCGTCTTCCCGGGATCTCGTCCA
>CAZJJC010000027.1:0-2741 GCA_964546195.1 uncultured Enterobacteriaceae bacterium
CGTCCCGACGACACCTTCGGCTTCGGCGTGGTGTTCTCGGACCAGACGCTCGACACCTTCAAGGCCTACGACGCGGTGACCTACGAGCGCATCCGCCGGCGCTTCGCCTACTGGGGCGACGTCGACGTCGTCTACAAGGGCGAGGTGCTGCGCTCCGGCGGCAACGGCTTCTGCGGCTGCTCGCGCGTCGCGCTGCTCAACATCCTGCAGGACCGCGGCCGCGAGCTCGGCGTGCAGATGAAGTTCCAGCGCGAGGTGCAGGGGCTGGAAGAGCTCGCCGGCGCCGAGCTCGTCGTGGTCGCCGATGGCATCAACTCGCGCATCCGCGAAAAGTACAAGGAGCATTTCCAGCCGGCCGTCGACCTGCGGCCCAACAAGTTCACCTGGCTGGGCTCGACCAAGTCCCTGGACGCCTTCAAGTATTTCTTCCGCGAGGCACCCGAGGGCGTGCTGCTCGCGCACGTCTACCAGTACGAGCCGGAGCGCTCCACCTGGGTGATCGAGATGGACGAGCAGACCTGGCGCAACTTCGGCTTCGACAGTCTCTCCGAGACCGAGATGCTGCCGGTGCTGGAGCGCGTGTTCGCCGAGGAGCTCGACGGCCACCCGCTGATCGCCAACCGCTCGCTGTGGCGCAACTTCCCCAACATCACCAACAGGACCTGGGTGAAGCTCGGGGAAAAAACGAGCGCCGTGCTGGTGGGCGACGCCAAGGCGACTGCGCATTTTTCCATCGGCTCGGGCACCAAGCTCGCCATGGAGGACGCCATCGCGCTGTTTGAAGCCTTCAAATCCGACGGGGAGGTCAAGGCTGCCCTGCAAAAATACGACACGGTACGGCGCGAAGAGGTCGAGAAGACCCAGCACGCGGCCAACGTGTCGCTCGCCTGGTTCGAGCACCTGAAGCGCTATTGGGGCATGGAGCCGCAGCAGTTCGCCTTCGGCGTGATGTCGCGCTCCAAGCAGATCACCTGGGAGAACCTGGAGCTGCGCGACCCCGCTTTCGTGCAGGACGTGCATCGCTGGTTTGCGCGCAAAGTGCGCGACCAGGGCTTTGACGTAAACCTCGACCATCCGCCGGTGCCGATGTTCACGCCTTTTCGCCTGCGCGACATGGTGCTGGAGAACCGGGTGGTGGTGTCGCCCATGGACCAGTACTCGGCGATCGACGGCGTGCCGGGCGAGTGGCACTTCGTGCACCTGGGCAGCCGCGCCATCGGCGGCGCCGGGCTGGTCTACGTGGAGATGACCTGCCCCTCGCCCGAGGCGCGCATCTCGCCGGGGGATACCGGGCTGTGGAACGAGGCGCAGGCCGCGGCCTTCAAGCGCATCGTCGATTTCTGCCATGCCCACTCGAAGGCCAAGATGTGCATGCAGCTCGGGCATTCGGGCCGCAAGGGCTCGACGCAGCTCGGCTGGCAGCGCATGGACCACCCGCTGGAGACCGGCAACTGGCCGGTGCTCTCCGCCTCGCCGCTTCCGTATTACGAGGGCATCTCGCAGGTGCCTCGCGAGATGACGCGCGCCGACATGGACAAGGTGTTGTCCGATTTCGTCCGTTCCACCGGATATGCCGATCAAGCCGGGTTCGACATGCTCGAGCTGCACATGGCGCACGGCTACCTGCTCGCCAGCTTCATTTCCCCGTTGACCAATCACCGGAAGGACGGCTTCGGCGGACCCATCGAGAACCGCATGCGATTTCCGCTGGAGGTGTTCAAGGCCTGCCGTGCGGCGTGGCCGGAGAGAAAGCCCCTGTCGGTGCGCATCTCGGCGACCGACTGGGCGCCCGGCGGGTTGTCGGGCGAGGATCTGATCGCCGTGACGCGCATGCTGAAGGAGGCCGGCTGCGACCTCATCGACTGCTCGACCGGCCAGACCGTGCCGCAGCAGAAGCCGGTGTACGGCCGCATGTACCAGGCGCCGTACGCCGACTGGGTGCGCAACGAAGTGGGCATCGCCACCATGACCGTGGGCGCGGTGACCACGCCGGACCAGGTGAACACCCTGCTCGCCTCCGGGAAGGCCGATCTCGTGGCGCTGGCGCGCCCGCACCTCGCCAATCCGTACTTCACCCTGCAGGCCTCGGCCTGGTACCAGCACATGCCGCAGTTCTGGCCGCCGCAGTATCTCCCCGGGCGCGACCAGGCCTTCCGCAACGCGGCGCGCGAGCGCGCCGAGCTGAAGGATCTGCGCATCAAGGCGCGCCCGGACAGCCACGAAGTCAAGGAAAGCGGCGTCAAGAAGGCGGCGTGATGAAAGCGCGCTGCGCGTGGCCGAAGAATGCGCTCGCCATCGCCTATCACGACAAGGAGTGGGGCGTCCCGGTGCGCAACGACCGCAAGCTCTTCGAGTGCCTGATCCTCGAGGGCGCGCAGGCCGGCCTGTCGTGGGACACCATCCTTGCGAAGCGGGCAAACTATCGTCGCGCGTTTCATCGATTCGAACCCGAGATCGTTGCGCACTACGGCGCGCGGGACCGCCGCCGGCTGCTGGCCGATGCCGGCATCGTGCGTCACGCGGGCAAGATCGAGGCCGCGATCGTCAACGCGCGAGGCGTGCTCGCATTGCGCAAGGAGTTCGGCAGCTTCGCGAGATACCTGCGGCGCTTCAGCGATGCCGAAGCGCTGTCGAAAGACCTCCGGGCGCGCGGCTTCCGCTTCGTCGGGCCCACCACGGTGTACGCTTTCATGCAGGCGGTCGGCATGGTCAACGACCATGAGAAACGCTGTTTCCGTTAT
>CAZJJC010000028.1:0-8537 GCA_964546195.1 uncultured Enterobacteriaceae bacterium
CACGACACGGCGGGCGCTGATGGGTATTTCCTCGCCGGTCTTTGGGTTGCGTCCCGGGCGCTGTGGCTTGTCGCGCAGCTGGAAGTTGCCGAAGCCGGAAAGCTTGACGCTCTCCCCCCGCTCCAGCGCCCCGCGGATCTCCTCGAAGAAGGCCTCGACCATGTCCTTGGCCTCGCGCTTGTTCAGCCCGACCTTCTCGAACAACAGGTCGGCAAGTTCGGCCTTCGTCAAAGTCATCCCCGACTCCCTGTTTGCTTCGATTTCTTGTGCCTGCACTACGAAGCTCTTAATTTCGCGGAGAATTTCTGCCCCAGCAGGGCTACCAGCGCGTCGCGGGCAGCGTCTGCCTCCGCATCCGTAAGGGTTCGTTCAGTATGTTGCATAACTACCCGGAAAGCAAGGCTTTTTGACCCGGGAGGGAGTCCGGAGCCCCGGTACAGGCTGAACAGGCGCACCGACTGCACGATCGGTGGTTTTTCCGCCCAAATGGCGTCGAAAACCGCCTGGACCGGGGTCCCGGCGTCGAACACCAGGGCGATGTCGCGCACCACCGGAGGGAACCGGGACGGCAGCCTCGGCCGGGGGACGGGGGCGGCCAGCAGGGCATCGGCTTCCAGCTCGAAAACCACCGCCGGCTGCGGCAGCTCGTACTTGCGCAGCCACTTCGGGTGCAGCTCGCCGAGCCAGCCGGCCGGCGCGCCGTCGAGCAGCACCCGGGCGCAGCGCCCCGGATGGAAGGCCGGGTGCCGGGCCGGCTGCAGGCGGGGGGCGCGCGGGGCGCACAGCGTCTCGAGGTCGCCCTTCACGTCGAAGTAGTCCACCGCGCGCTCGGGCGCGTCCCACTGCTCGGGCAGCGCCGTGCCGTAGGCTGCCGCGGCGATGCGCATGGGCTGGCGCACGCCGGCGACCGACAGCGGCCCGCGCGGCGCCGAGGGGTCGCGCAGGAACACGCGCCCCACCTCGAAGAGGCGGATGCGCGGAATCTTTCGCGCGTGGTTGTACCTGATATTTCCTATCAGAGAACCTATCAGCGACGTGCGCATCACCGACAGCTGGCTCGCGATGGGGTTGAGCAGGCCGATCGGATTGCGCTCGCCGGCGAAGTCCTCCTCCCAGGCGGGCTCGACGAAGCTGAAGTTGATGATCTCGCGATAGTCGGCCGCGGCGAGTCGCTCGCGCAGCGCATGCAGGCTGCGCGTCGCCTCGGGCGTCTTCAGCATGCTGAGCGCGGCGCGCGGCGGGTGCGCCGCGATGCGCTCGAAGCCGTAAATGCGCGCCACCTCCTCGATCAGGTCCTCCTCGATCTCCAGGTCGAAGCGGAAGCTCGGCGGGGTGACGAGGAAGGCGTCGTCTTCGCGCCGCGCCGGCAGGCCGAGCCTGCCGAAGACCCCGGCCATCTCGGCCTCGGGCACCGGCACGCCGATCACCTTCTGCGCCCGCGCGATGCGCATGCGCACCGGCCTGCGGTCGGGCAGGCGCACCACCAGGTCCTCGGCCGGCCCGGGCTCGCCGCCGCAGATGTCGAGGATCAGGCGCGTGGCACGCTCGATGCCCTCCAGGTTGTTGCGGAAGTCCACGCCGCGCTCGAAGCGGTGCGAGGCGTCGCTCGAGAAATTGAAGCGCCGCGCGCGGCCGGCGACCGCATCGGGAAAGAAGAACGCCGATTCCAGGAACACGTTCTGCGTCGCGACGTCGGCCTTGGTGCTCTCCCCGCCCATGATGCCCCCCAGGCCGATCACCCTGGAATCGTCGGCGATGCACAGCACCGACGGGTCCACCTCGACCTCCTGCTCGTTCAGCAGCCGCAGCTTCTCGCCCTTGCGGCCCCAGCGCACATCGATCGGGCCGCTCAGCTTGTCCAGGTCGTAGACGTGCAGCGGCCGGCCCAGCTCGAGCATCACGTAGTTGGTGACGTCAACCAGCGCCGAGATGCTGCGTTGCCCGGCCCGCTCCAGGCGCTGGTTCATCCATTGCGGGGTGGGGGCTGCGGCATGCACGCCGCGAATCACGCGCCCGGCGAAGCGCCCGCAGCCTTCGGGCGCGGTGATGCGCACCGGGTGCCTCGCCTCGCTTTTTTCAGGGACCCTTTCAATCCGGGGCGGCTCGAGCGGCGCCCCGGTGAGCGCGGCCACCTCTCTTGCCACGCCGAGCACCGAAAGGCAGTCGGCGCGGTTCGGCGTGAGCTTGAGCGTGAGGATGTGGTCCCCGAGGCCGAGCGCCGCGCCCAGGTCGGCTCCCGGCTGAAGCTCCTTCGCCAGCTCGAGCAGGCCCGAATGGTCCTGCGACAGCCCGAGCTCGCGCGCCGAGCACAGCATGCCCTGGCTCTCCACGCCGCGCACGGCAGCGCTCTTTATCTCGAAGCCGGGGAGCTTCGCGCCTATCCTCGCCAGCGGCGCCTTCATCCCGGGACGCGCATTCGGCGCTCCGCATACGACTTCCACCGTGGCAGCGCCGTCGTTCACCTGGCAGATCGTCAGCTTGTCCGCGCCGGGATGGCGGCCGACCGACACGATTTCGCCGACCACCACGCCGCTGAACTGCGGGCCGAAGGGCTCGTAGGCCTCCACTTCCAGCCCCGCCATGGTGAGCTTGTCGGAAAGCTCTCTGCCGGAAATAGCCGGGTTGCAGAAACTGCGCAGCCAGCTCTCCGGAACGTTCATGAGAATTGTTCTAGAAAGCGCAGGTCGCCGTCGAAGAAAAGCCGCAGGTCGTCGATGCCGTAGCGCAGCATCGTCAGGCGCTCCAGGCCCGAGCCGAACGCAAATCCTATGTACCGCTCGGAGTCGAGGCCGAAATTGCGCACCACCGCCGGATGCACCTGCCCGGCGCCGGAAATCTCGAGCCACTTGCCCTTCAGTTTCATGTCGATCTCGGCCGAAGGCTCGGTGAAGGGGAAGAACGAGGGCCGGAAGCGCACTTCCAGGTTGTCGTCCTCGAAGAAGCGCCGCAGGAAGTCGGTGTACACGCCCTTCAGGTCGGCGAAGCTGACGTGCTCGTCGATCCACAAGCCCTCCACCTGGTGGAACATCGGCGAGTGCGTGGCATCCGAGTCGACGCGGTAGGTGCGCCCCGGCGCGATCACTTTGATCGGCGGCTGGTGCATGCGCGCATAGCGCAGCTGCATCGGGCTGGTATGGGTGCGAAGCACGAGCGGCAGGCCTTGCTCGTCCTTCAGGTCGACGTAGAAGGTGTCCTGCATCGAGCGCGCGGGATGGTTCTCGGGATTGTTGAGCGCGGTGAAGTTGTACCAGTCGGTCTCGATCTCGGGCCCGTCGGCCACCTCGAAGCCGACCGAGCGCACTTTCTGCTGGAGGCGCTGCCAGGTGCGCATCACGGGATGGTGGCCGCCGCGGCCGCGGCCGCGGCCCGGCAGCGTGACGTCGAGCGCCTCCCCGGCCAGGCGCGCCGCGAGCTTCGCGTCTTCCAGTTCTGCGCGCCGCGCTTCCAGCGCCGCTTCGATCTGCTGTTTTGCAGAATTGAACTTGGCGCCCGACGCTTTGCGCTCTTGCGGAGGAAGAGACTTGAGCGTCGACTGGAAAGCGCTCAACTCGCCGCGAAAACGCGCCTTCGCGTTCTCCAGGGACGCGGCATCGCCCGCCGCGCTGAACGCGGCGAGCGCGCGCGAGACAATGCCGTCGAGGTTTTGCAACCTGCCGTCGAGGTTCTGCAACCTAGTGGGAGAGGCTCGCCTTGACCTGGCCGGCGATCTTGGCGAACGCCGGCTTGTCGGCCACGGCCAGGTCGGCAAGGACCTTGCGGTCGATGTCGATGTTGGCGCGCTTGAGCCCCGACATGAAGCTGCTGTAGGTCATGCCGAGCTCGCGCACCGCAGCGTTGATGCGCGCGATCCACAGCGCCCGGATCACGCGCTTCTTCGTGCGGCGGTCGCGGTAGGCGTACTGCCCCGCCTTCATCACCGCCTGCTTGGCGACGCGGTAGACGTTCTTCCTGCGGCCGCGGAACCCCTTGGCCTGCTTCAGGACCTTCTTGTGGCGCGCGCGCGCTACCGTGCCTCTTTTGACTCTCGGCATGGCGCGCTCCTTACGACGAGTACGGCAGCATCGACTTCACCTGCCGCTTGTTGCTGGGATGGACCTCGGTGGTGCCGCGCAGGTGGCGCTTCCTCTTGGTGCTCTTCTTGGTGAGGATGTGGCGCATGAACGCCTGCGAGCGCTTGATGCGGCCGCCCGCGCGCACGGTGAAGCGCTTCGCGGCGCCTCGCTTGGACTTCATCTTAGGCATGACCCGACTTCCTTCTCTTTTCGTATGACGCCGGGCGGCTCGCTGCGCGAGCACTTGATGCCTCGGCCGTCACTTGTTCAAGCTGCCGCGGGTTTGGCCGCAGCGACTTTCTTCGGCTTTGCAGCCCTTTCCTTCACCGGCGGAGCCTTCTTCTTGGGCGCCAGCACCATCACCATCTGCCTGCCCTCGAGCTTGGGAAACTGCTCCACCAGCCCGATGGCGTCCAGGTCCTTCCTCACCCGCTCCAGCAGCCGCACGCCGAACTCCTGGTGCGCCATCTCGCGGCCGCGGAAGCGCAGCGTCACTTTCGCCTTGTCGCCTTCCTCGAGAAATTGGATCAGCTTGCCGAGCTTGATCTTGTAGTCGCCCTCGTCGGTGCCCGGCCGGAACTTGATCTCCTTGACCTGGATCTGCTTCTGTTTGAGCTTGGCTTCGTGGGCCTTCTTCTGCTCGCGGTAGCGGAACTTGCCGTAGTCCATCAGCTTGCAGACCGGCGGGTTCGCGAGCGGCGCGATCTCCACCAGGTCCACGTTCGATTCCTCGGCCAGCCGCAGCGCTTCGGATACCGGCTTGATCCCGAGCTGGTCACCATTTTCCGCTACCAGGCGCACCTCCGGGGCGGTGATTTCCCGGTTGATGCGTTGCGATCTACTGTCGAGTGCGATGAGTGAAAAGCTCCTTGGTGGTTGAAAAAATAGGCCGTGCTACTGCGCTGGCGCCTCTTTCCGGAGGCGCGCGGTGAAGGCTTCCAGGCTCATCGCCCCGAGGTCTTCGCCGCTGCGCGTGCGCACGGCCACCGTTGCGGCCTGCAGTTCCTTGTCCCCGACCACCAGTTGGTAGGGCAGTTTCTGCAGGCTATGTTCGCGGATCTTATAGGAAATTTTTTCGTTTCGCAAATCCGAGAACGCTCTAAATCCCTGTTTCGAAAGTTGTTCTTTTATGGATTGCGCATAGGCCGCCTGGCGCTCGGTGATGTTCATGACCACCACCTGCTCGGGGGCCAGCCAGAGGGGGAACGCGCCCGCGTAATGCTCGATCAGGATGCCGATGAAGCGCTCCATGGAGCCCACTATGGCGCGGTGGAGCATCACCGGCGTGCGCCGGCTGTTGTCCTCGGCGACGTACTCGGCCCCGAGCAGGCCCGGCATGCTGAAATCGACCTGCATGGTGCCGCACTGCCATACCCGGCCGATGCCGTCCTTGAGCGAGTACTCGATCTTCGGGCCGTAGAACGCGCCCTCTCCGGGAGACAGGGAGAACTGCACGCCTGATTTTTGAAGTGCCTGCTTGAGGGCATTCTCGGCCTTGTCCCAACTCTCGTCGGAGCCTATGCGCCTGGCGGGGCGCGTGGCCACCTTGTAGATCACCTCGGTGAAGCCGAAATCGCGATAGACCTTCTGCAGGAGCTCGGTGAAAGCCACGCATTCGGCAAGGATGTGCTCCTCGGTGCAGAAGATATGCCCGTCGTCCTGCACGAAGCCGCGCACCCGCATCAGGCCGTGCAGCGCGCCCGAGGGCTCGTTGCGGTGGCAGGAGCCGAATTCGCCGTAGCGCAGCGGCAGCTCGCGGTAGCTGCGCAGGCCCTTGTTGTAGATCAGGATGTGCCCGGGGCAGTTCATCGGCTTCACGGCGTAGTCGCGGTTCTCCGACGCGGTGAGAAACATGTTCTCGCGGAAGTTTTCCCAGTGCCCGGTGCGCTTCCACAGGCCGATGTCGAGGATCTGGGGCGCGCGCACTTCCTGGTAGCCGTTGTCGCGGTAGACGCGGCGCATGTGCTGCTCCACCTGCTGCCACAGCACCCAGCCCTTCGGGTGCCAGAACACGAGCCCGGGCGCCTCCTCCTGCATGTGGAAAAGATCGAGCTGCGTGCCCAGGCGCCGGTGGTCGCGCTTGTCGGCCTCTTCCAGCATCCTGAGGTAGGCCTCCTGGTCCTCCTTCCTGCCCCAGGCGGTGCCGTAGATGCGCTGGAGCATCTCGTTCCTGGAGTCGCCGCGCCAGTACGCGCCGGCCACGCGCATGAGCTTGAACACCTTCAGCTTGCCGGTGGAAGGCACGTGCGGCCCACGGCACAGGTCGATCCAGTTGCCCTGCCCGTAGAGCGAGATCGCTTCCTTCTCCGGAATCGAGGCGATGATCTCGGCCTTGTACTTCTCGCCCATGGAGGAGAAGAACGCGACCGCCTCGTCGCGTGACATGGTTTTTCTTTCAACGACCAGATCTTTGCTGGCAATCTCCTGCATCCGCTTCTCGATCGCCGCGAGGTCCTCGGGCGTGAAGGGGCGCTTGTAGGAGAAGTCGTAGTAGAAGCCGTTCTCGATCACCGGGCCGATGGTGACCTGCGCCTCGGGGTAGAGCTCCTTCACCGCATGCGCGAGAAGATGCGCGGTCGAGTGCCGCAGGATGTCCACGCCCTCCGGGTCGCGCTCGGTGATGATGGTGACCTCGGCGTCCGAGTCCACGCGAAAGCCGGTGTCGACCAGCCTGCCGTTCACCTTGCCGGCGAGCGCGGCGCGCGCCAGGCCGGCGCCGATCGACTGGGCGATCTGGGCGACGCTGACGGGGTGGGGGAACGACTTCGACGAGCCGTCGGGAAGACGGATGTTGGGCATTGCGCTCGAGAGCTTGCATACTATCACGATGCGCATTGGCCTCTCGCTCGCCATCAGCCCCTACGACCACGCGCGCGGGCTCGATCCGCAGGGCATCGAGCTCGGCGTGCTCGACCTGCCGATCGAGGAGATCTTCTACCGCTTCACCCGGTTTCGCGAGTGGGACGCCTCCGAGATGTCCTTCGGCAAGACCATCGCGCTGCTGTCGCGGCCGGGCGCCGACATCGTGGCCCTGCCGGTGTTTCCCTCGCGCGTGTTCCGCCATTCGGCGATCTACGCCGGCCCTTCCGTCAAGAGCCCCAAGGATCTCGAGGGAAAGCGCGTCGGCGTGCCGGAATGGGCGCAGACCGCCGGCATCTACGTGCGCGGCCTGCTGCAGCACGAGTACGGCGTCGACCTTGCCCGCATCGCCTGGTTCCAGGCCGGCGTGCGCGAGCCCGGCCGCGTCGAGAAGGTCGAGCTGCAGCTGCCCGCGGGCATCCGCGTCACCCCGGTTCCCGACAAGAGCCTGGCGCAGATGCTGGCGAGCGGCGAGCTCGACGCGGTGATCTCGGCCAGGGATCCTGGCGGCGAACGCCTTTTCAAAGACTACATTCCTATTGAAACGGCGTACTTCGAGAAAACCCGCATCCACCCCATCATGCACGTCATCGTGCTGCGCCGCGCGGTGTACGAGCGCGACCGCTGGATCGCGATGAACCTGCTGAAGGCCTTCGAGCAGGCCAAGCGCGCGAGCATGGCGCGCCTGGTGGAGATCGGCCTGTCGCACGTGCCGATGCCCTGGCTGCCCGAGCACGCGCGCCGCTGGCGCGAGCTCGCCGGCGAGGACTTCTGGCCCTACGGCATCGAGGCGAACCGCCCGACGCTGGAAGCCTTCGCGCAGTACGCCTTCGAGCAGGGCGTCAGCGCGAAGCGCATGGAGGTCACGGAGCTCTTCGCGCCCGAGACCCGCGAGAGCTTCAAGATCTAGCCGGGCTCGCAGCTGGTAGGCGCGATTGGACTCGAACCAACGACCCCTACCATGTCAAGGTAGTGCTCTAACCAGCTGAGCTACGCGCCTGCCGTGACGACACAACAGGAAGCGGATTTTATACTAAGCGCATGGACCTGATCCTCTGGCGGCATGCCGATGCGCAAGACGGCGCGCCCGACCTGGCGCGCGAGCTGACGCCGAAAGGACGCGACCAGGCGGCACGCGTCGCCGCGTGGCTGGGCAGGCATCTTCCCGAACGCTACCGCCTGCTGGTCAGCCCCGCGGTGCGGGCGCGGCAAACGGCCGAAGCCCTTGCAGTACCGATCACAATAGAAAAGCTGCTCGCCCCCGGCGCAAGCGTGGAAGCGATCCTGAAAACCGCCGGAACCGCAGGCACGGTCGTCGTGGTCGGCCACCAGCCCGAGCTCGGAAGGGCGATCGCTTATCTGCTGTGCGGCGAGCCGCGCGATTGGGCGGTGGAAAAGGGCGCGGTCTGGTGGATCGCGGGCAAGGCGGTGAAGACCGTCGTCTCACCCGACCTGCTTTAGCAGCAGCTTCATGTCGACGCTGTTCCAATGCTCGGGCTCGGCCGCGAGCGCCGCGGCCGACAGTGGGTTTTCGTCGAGCCAGGACCGCGGCAGGTCGATGGCGAAGCCGCCGGCGTCGGCCGCCACGCGCAGGAAAGGCAGCTTCGCATCGCTGCGGCTGCGCAG
>CAZJJC010000029.1:0-2006 GCA_964546195.1 uncultured Enterobacteriaceae bacterium
GAGGATCTGGCCCTGCTTGTCCTCGCGGTAGTACATCACCTGGTCGCGGTCCACCGGCTCGTACTTCTGCCCCTCGGGCGCAAAGATGCCGAGTTGCCGGAACATGCCCTCCATGCCGAAGGTGCGCGCTTCGTCGGCGACAATCGGCACCACGCGCGGGCCGATCTCCTTGTCGCGCACCAGCGCCGTGAGCAGGCGCACGAACGCCATGGTGGTGGAGATCTCGCGGCCCTCGCCCGAGCCTTTCAGGATGGCTTCGAAGGAAGCGAGCGGCGGCACCGCCGGCGCGGCCTCGGCCTTGCGGCGCCGCTGCGGCAGGAAGCCGCCGAGCGCCTTGCGCCGCTCGTGCAGGTACTTCATCTCCGGCGATTCCGCCGGCGGGATGTAGAAGGGAAGCGCCTCGAGCTGCTCGTCGGCGATGGGGATGCGCAGCCGGTCGCGTATCTCGCGGACCGTCTGCGTATCGACTTTCTTCAGCTGGTGCGTCGGATTCTTCGCCTGGCCCTGCTTGCCCAGGCCGTAGCCCTTGATCGTCTTGGCGAGGATCACCGTGGGCCCGCCCCTGTGCTTGGTGGCGGCGGCATACGCCGCATAGATCTTGTGCGGGTCGTGGCCGCCGCGGTTCAGGCGCCACACGTCCTCGTCGGTCATGCGCGAGACCATCTCCAGCACCTTGGGGTGCTTGCCGAAGAAGTGCTTGCGCACGAACGCGCCGTCGTTGGCCTTGTAGTTCTGGTACTCGCCGTCGATCGTCTCCTCCATGATGCGCAGGAGCAGCCCGTCCTTGTCGCGCGCGAGCAGCGGGTCCCAGTACGAGCCCCAGATCAGCTTGATCACGTTCCAGCCGGCGCCGCGGAATTCGCCTTCCAGCTCCTGGATGATCTTGCCGTTGCCGCGCACCGGGCCGTCGAGGCGCTGCAGGTTGCAGTTGACGATGAAGATCAGGTTGTCGAGCTTCTCGCGCGAGGCGAGGCCGATGGCGCCGAGCGACTCGGGCTCGTCCATCTCGCCGTCGCCGCAGAACACCCATACCTTGCGCTTCGCCGTATCGGCTATGCCGCGCGCGTGCAGGTACTTCAGGAAACGCGCCATGTAGATGCCCTGGATCGGGCCCAGGCCCATCGACACGGTCGGAAACTGCCAGTAATCCGGCATGAGCCAGGGATGCGGATAGGACGACACGCCTTTGCCGTCCACCTCGCGGCGGAAGTGGTTGAGCTGCTCCTCGGTCAGCCGGCCCTCCAGCAGCGCGCGCGCGTAGACCCCCGGCGAGGAATGGCCCTGGAAGTACACGAGATCGCCGCCATGGCCTTCATGCGGGGCGTGCCAGAACTGGTTCTGGCCGATGCCGAACAGCGTGCCGACGGAGGCGAAGCTCGCGATGTGGCCGCCGAGGTCGTCGTCGCTCTTGTTCGCGCGCAGCACCATGATCATCGCGTTCCAGCGGCAGTAGGAGCGGATGCGCTCCTCGAGCGCCGCGTCGCCCGGCGAGCGCTCCTCCATGTGCGGCGGGATGGTGTTGATGTAGGCGGTGTTCGCCGAGAACGGGATATAGGCGCCCGAGCGGCGCGCCTTGTCGATCAGCCGCTCGAGCAGGAAGTGCGCGCGCTCGGGGCCTTCGCGCTCGAGCACTGCCTCGAGCGCGTCCAGCCACTCCTGCGTTTCTAGCGCGTCGGGATCGTTGGCAGCGGGGAACTGTGGAACGGCGGACATGGGTGAGATTCGACCTTAAGATCCGATGATTTTGCTGCGGGGGGCGCGGCAAGCTTAACCAGAAAATCGCCCCAATGCTAGACTGCGGCCCCCCATGGCAGCGCAGATCCTCGACGGCAAGTCGCTCGCAGCGCAGTTGCGAGCCGGCGTGCAGGACAAGGTCGCGCGGCTTGCGCAGCGCGGCATACGCCCCGGCCTGGCGGTGATCCTCGCGGGCGAGGATCCCGCCTCGCGCGTCTACGTGCGCAACAAGGTGCGTGCCTGCGAGGAGACCGGGGTTCGCTCCTCGCTTT
>CAZJJC010000030.1:0-2754 GCA_964546195.1 uncultured Enterobacteriaceae bacterium
GGCATCGAGCTGCCGAAGGGCCTGCAGCAGGCGCAGAAGCTGCCGGAGCCGATCTTCACCCCGGCGACCAAAGCCGAAAGCGGCCACGACGAGAACATCAGCTTCGCCGAGGCGGAGCGCCTGGTCGGCCCGGATGTGGCCGCGAAAGTACGCGAGGTCAGCATCCGGCTGTACCGGGAGGCGGCGGAATACGCGGCGGCTAAGGGCATCATCATCGCCGATACCAAGTTTGAATTCGGCCTGGATGCAAACGGGAAACTGGTGCTGATCGACGAGGTGCTGACCGCGGATTCCTCGCGCTTCTGGCCCAGGGATTCCTACCGCGTCGGCGTGTCGCCGCCGTCGTTCGACAAGCAGTTCGTGCGCGACTACCTCGAGACGCTGGACTGGAACAAGGAGCCGCCGGCGCCCAAGCTGCCGCCCGACGTGATCGCCAGAACCTCGGAAAAATACCGCGAAGCGCTGCAGCGCCTGACGGGGAGAAAGCTCGCATGATCGGCATCGTGATGGGCTCGAAGTCCGACTGGGAAACCATGAAGGCCGCGGCACGGACGCTCGAGGAGTTCGGCGTGCCCTACGAGGCAAGAGCGATGTCGGCGCACCGCACGCCGCATGCCGTGGCGCAGTGGGCCACGAATGCCTCCAAAGAGGGAATGAAAGCCATCATCGCGGCCGCCGGCGGGGCGGCGCATCTCGCCGGCGTTGTCGCCGCGCACACCATGCTTCCCGTGCTCGGCGTGCCGATGGCCTCGAAGCACCTGCAGGGGCTCGACTCGCTGCTGTCCACCGTGCAGATGCCCAAAGGCATCCCGGTGGCCACCTTCGCCATCGGCGAGGCCGGCGCCGCCAACGCCGCGCTTTTTGCCGTTGCACTTCTCGCCTTGAGCGACAAGGGCCTGGCAGCGAAGCTGTCGGAATTCCGCCGCAAGCAGACCGAGGCCGTCCTCAAGTCCGAGCCGCTCAAGCTGTAAGGGGTTGACGGGGATACCTTGTCGCCGTGATTTCAAATGCGGTAGAAGTACTGCGGCGAGGCGGGCTGGTCGCCTTTCCCACCGAAACGGTCTACGGCCTGGGCGCGGATGCGTCTAATGCGCAAGCGGTAGCGCGCCTTTACGCAGTCAAGCGCCGCCCGCCGGACCACCCGGTCATCGTGCACTTCGCCTCGGCGCAGGCGGCCTTCACGTGGGCGCGTGAAGTCCCGGCTGAAGCGAAGGTCCTGGCGCAACGGTTCTGGCCGGGACCGCTCACCCTGATCCTGAAACGGGCGGCCAAGGCTAAGGACTTCGTCACCGGCGGCCAGGAGACCGTCGGTTTACGCGTGCCGTCTCACCCGATCGCGCAACAGCTCCTCAAGGAATTTGGAGAAGGGGTGGCGGCACCGTCGGCGAACCGCTTCGGCCTGGTATCGCCGACTACGGCGGCTCATGTAAGAAGCGATCTGGGCCAGGACGTCGACCTGGTGCTCGAGGGCGGGCGCAGCGAAGTCGGGATCGAATCCACCATCGTGGATCTTTCCGGCCGCAAGCCGGCGCTGCTGCGTCCGGGGGGCATCTCCAGGCAGGAACTGGAAAACGCATTGAATGCGAAAGTCGAGGACAAGGGCAGCGCCGCCCCGCGCCACTCCGGCGGTCTGGAGCGCCATTACGCGCCGCGTACGCCGGCACGCCTGGTCCCGGCCTACGATCTGGACAAGGAAATCGCGCGCATGAAGGAGCGGGTGGCGGTGCTTGGCTTCTCGCGGCCCGACGAGCGCGTCGACTACTGGCGGCGTATGCCGCGCGATCCAAACGCCTACGCGCAGAAGCTTTATAGCGCGCTGCGCGAGCTTGACGCCGCCGGCTGTGAAGAAATTCTCGTCGAGGCGCCGCCCGAGGCGCCCGAATGGACAGCGGTGCGCGACCGGCTGCAGCGCGCTTGTAGATAGAATTGCGTCATGAGAGGCGTGGCGCTGCTGCTGACTGTGGCGATGATCGCCGGATGCGCCCATGCGCATACGACGGTCAACGCAGGCGCCGGCGCAGCAGCCGGAACCACGGTCACGGGCGGTTCGGTAAGCGTGCACGGGCACAGCCACTCGCTCGCGGCCCTGGTGATCGCCGGCATGTTCATGGCGGCGGCGATCGACTATTCGCGCGAGCCGCGCCCGATGCCCAGCTTTTCGAGCTTCGCCAAATGGTTCCGCGGCGCGCCGCCCCCGCCGCAGTTGGACGCCGAGCGCACGGTGCTGGAGCACGACTGCACCCAGCCGCTGCCGGAATTGTCCGGCAATCTGAAATGCCGCTAGGCCTTTAGCGGTCCCGGTCTGCCGTCTTCCACCGCGTAGCTCGCGAGCGTGCTGCACGGCGTGTCGCGCGTTTGCACGGTCTGCACGATGCGCAGGTCCGCGAGCCAGCGCTTGGCCGTCACCTCCACGCGGGTGTAGCCGCGATAACGGCTGTCGGCCATCAGCACGTGCGGGTTGTCGGGAAGAAAGCGCGCAATGCGCTCCTGCGGCCAGCCCTGCGAGGTGATCGACGTGCCCACAAACTCGCTCGCAAGCGTTGGGGACTCCGGGTCGTCGAAGTCCTCCTTCAACTGCGCGATGTGGAAGGCGTGTACGTCGCCGCCGATGACCACCGGATTCGAGGTCGTCTTCAACTTCGAAAGCAGCCGATCGCGCGCGGCGGGATAGCCGTCCCAGCCGTCGGTCCAGGCGCGCCGTCCCGGCCCGGGCTGCTGGTCGAACTGCGCCATGCGCGTGGTCTGCGCGAGGAC
>CAZJJC010000031.1:0-10323 GCA_964546195.1 uncultured Enterobacteriaceae bacterium
GCGCCCGCGCACCGATCCCGCGGCGAGGCCTTGAGCCGCCGCCAGGCTTTCGGCATGCTGCTCGAGGCGCTCGACGCTGAAGAGCTCCTCGCGGATGGACTCTTCGCTATTCCACGGTACGGCCCGCGACGCGCGCCCGAAGGCGCGCAGGATGGATTTCAACCTGACCTTTTCTGCGGGAATGCTGCGAAGCGATCTTGGACCACGCCGGCTTGACCGCCAACCCGCCCGCGTGAATGCCACCCAGAGGCAAGGGCATTATGACACCCCTGCAGCAGTTCTGGGCGCGGTGCTGCGGCCGGCCGGGAGCGTTGAGCGTACGCTTCGCACCCATGATTACGCCCAAGTCCCGGCCGGCGCAGGCCACAACCGCTTTGGTCTTGCTGGCGCTTGGCATCGTCTACGGCGATATCGGCACCAGCCCTTTATATGCCGTGAAAGAGACTTTCTCGCCGGCGCATGGCATTGCCCTCACTCAGGCCAATATTCTGGGCGGCCTGTCGGCGATCTTCTGGGCGCTCATGATCGTGGTGTCCTTGAAGTACGTGCTGCTGGTGCTGCGCGCAAGCAACCGAGGGGAAGGGGGCATCATGGCGCTGCTCGCGCTCGCCACAGGAGCGGTGAGCGAGCGTGCCGGCTTGCGCGCAACGCTGCTTATCGTCGGAGTTTGCGGCGCGGCCTTGTTCTATGGCGATGCGGTGCTCACGCCGGCCATTTCCGTGCTTTCGGCGGTAGAGGGGCTTGAAGTCGGAACCAGCGCATTCAAACCGTACGTGGTGCCGCTGGCAACCGGAATACTCATCGCTCTTTTCTTCATTCAGAGGCACGGAACCGGGGTGGTCGGTGCGCTGTTCGGCCCGGTGTGCGCCTTGTGGTTTACCTCTCTCGCGGCGGTCGGCGCATGGAACATTGCGAAAGCTCCTGCCGTGCTCGAAGCCTTGAATCCCGTGTACGCCATCGGATTCGCCACCAGTCACGGCGTTGCATCGTTCCTCGTGCTCGGCTCGGTTCTGCTCGCTATAACGGGCGCCGAGGCTCTTTATGCCGACATGGGGCATTTCGGAAGGCGGGCCATCCGCATCGCCTGGTTCGGCTTGGTAGCGCCGGCGCTCGTGCTCAACTATTTCGGGCAGGGCGCCTTGCTCATCGCCGATCCCAAGGCGATCGAGAACCCGTTTTACCTTGCCTATCCGGGCTGGGCGCTTTATCCGATGGTTGCGCTGGCTACCGCGGCCACGGTCATCGCTTCCCAGGCCACCATATCCGGCGCTTATTCGATCACGCAGCAAGCGATTCAACTGGGGTATCTGCCCAGGATGACCGTCCATCACACCTCGGCAAAGACCTTCGGCCAGATTTACGTGCCGGCGGTGAACTGGATCCTGCTTGTTGCGGTCGCCCTGGCGGTGGTCGGGTTCGGTTCGTCTACGAAGCTCGCCTCCGCGTATGGCGTTGCCGTGATGGGCACGATGCTGACTACCACTTTTCTTACATTTTTCGTGATTCGCTACGGCTGGGGATATCCATTATGGCTGTGCGTACTGGCTACCGGCTTCTTTGCCCTGATCGACGCGACTTTTTTTGCAGCGGCCATGCACAAGGTGATGGACGGCGGATGGTTCCCCTTGGCGCTGGGCGCCGTTCTATTCGCAGTGATGACGACCTGGCGGCGCGGTCGCGAGCTCCTTTTCCAGCGCCTGCGTGCGTCATCGACCGGCCTTGCGCCGTTCTTGAAATCGCTTTTCGTCCACCCGCTGCAACGCGTACCCGGAACGGCGGTCTTCCTTACCGCCGCTTCGGATTCCGTGCCGAACGCGCTTCTGCACAGCCTCAAGCACTACAAGGTGCTGCACGAGCGGGTGGTGTTCCTTACGGTGGAGTTTCGCGACGTGCCATGGGTGGCGGCAGAGGAGCGCGTGGTGTGCGGGGCGCTGGACCATGACTGTTTCCGCGTGCTCGTCCGCTACGGTTTCATGGACCGAACCGATATCGTGAGCTCGCTGGAGCGGTGCCGGGCTTTCGGCCTGGAAGTGGACCTCATGGACACATCGTTCTTCGTGTCCCGAGAGAGGATCGTTCCGGTGGCCGGCACCGGCGGGGAGGGAATGCCTTTGTGGCGAGACCGGCTGTTCGCAGCCATGGCGCGCAACGCAGGCAGCTTCACGGACTACTTCAACATCCCGAGCAACCGCGTGGTGGAGCTGGGCAGCCGTGTGGAGATCTGAGCTTGCTTTTAGCGGCTTAGCCCTCACCTGGAACGGATGAAAAACGTCCTCAGCATCCACCGCCAGGGCGAAGGCCACTGGGTCGGCGACGGCTTCCCGGTGCACACCGTGTTCCACTACGAGGAGCGCCCGGAGCTGACGCCTTTCATCCTGCTCGACCATGCCGGCCCGGCCCAGTTCGAGCCCTCTGAGAAGCCGCCGGGCGTCGGCTGGCACCCGCATCGCGGCTTCGAGACGGTCACGGTGATTTTCGAGGGCGTGATCGACCACCAGGACACCGCGGGCAACGGCGGGCGCATCGGTCCCGGGGAGGTGCAATGGATGACGGCCGGGTCGGGCCTGCTGCACAAGGAAATGCACGGCGCGGATTTCTCCCGCAGGGGCGGGCGCTTCGAGGCGCTGCAGCTATGGGTCAATCTCCCCGCAAAGTCGAAGATGACCGCGCCGCGCTACCAGACGCTGCAGGCAAAGGACATCCCGGTCGTCGCGCTGGCGCACGACGCGGGCTCGGTGCGCGTGCTCGCCGGCGAATTCGCCGGCCGCCGCGGGCCGGCGAAGACCTTCACCCCGGTGACGGTGCTCGACGTGCGGCTGCGCGCCGGCGGCAAGGCGAAGCTCGACCTGCGCGACGGCTGCACCGCAGCCCTCTATGTGCTCAAAGGCAAGGTGCTCCTGAACGGCAGCGAGAACGCGAGCGAGACCGAGCTCGTGATCTTCGAGCGCAAAGGAAACGAAGTGGATGTTGAAGCGGTGACGGACGCGACGCTATTCGTGATGAACGGGCAGCCGATCGAGGAGCCGGTGGTCGGCCACGGGCCGTTCGTCATGAATACGAGCCAGGAGATCAGGCAGGCGTTCGTCGACTTCCATTACGGGAAAATGGGGAAGGTTCCGCTTCAGATGTAACGCCCTGATTCGAGCGCAGGGGCGTGCCTGCGTGTGGGATACTGAGGCGTATCCGCTGATGTCTCACGCGGTTCCCCCTTCGCGAGGTTCTCGATATGTTCGCACTGCCAGCAGGCTGGAAGCCCTTCTCCCTCGGCGCGCTCGCCGGCGCCGTCGCCATCACCTGGACGGGTTTTGACGCGCTCGGCTGGAAGACCGCCGGCGCCTCGGCGACGCTCGGGAAACGCCAGGCCGACATGGCGGTCGTCTCCGCCCTGGCATCCATCTGCGAGGCCCGGTTCAGGAAGGAAGCGGATTTTCCCGCCCGCCTTGCCGCGCTCGAGAAGACCGAGCGCTATTCCAGGGGCGAGGTCATCTGGAAGGCCGGCTGGGCGACCATGCCCGGGAGCGCCGAGCCGAACCAGGACGTCGGCCGGGCCTGCGCGGAGCTGCTCATCCCCGAGAAGAAGCTATAGGCGTGTGGCGCGAGGCCCTTTGATAGGCTTGCGCGGCCTGCGCTCGGCGGCGCCCTTCTGGTCCCTGCGCTACCACGAGGAAACGCGCGAAGTGCTGGCCGTAAGGCAGGACACGGTCGAGCCGCCGCGGCTGTCGATCGACCGCGGCGCCATGCTGACCGCGGTGACCGAAGGCGGTTACGGCTACTGCGCGACCAGCGACATTTCCCCTGCGGGATTGCAGGCGGCGCTGGACAAGGCGACGGCCTGGGCGCAGGCGAGCAGGGGAAGGAGCGTGGTGCGCCTGGAACCGGCGAAGATGCCCGCGCCCCGCGGCACGTATGAAAGTCCTGTGAAGCAAGAAAATGCTCCGAGGGGGGAGCTGCTCGAGATGCTCGCCGGTGAGTGCAGGCGCGCAAAGGTGGACGGGCGGATCGTCGAGCGCCATGCGGCGCTCGCGCTGGTGGACGAGGAGCGCGTCTATCTCACGAATACCGGCGGCGAGCTGCGGCAGCGCTTCCGCTTCACCCTGCCGCACATGCGCGTGACGGCGAACGAGGGCGTGGAGACGCAATCGCGCAGCCTGGAGCACGCGCAGCAGGGCGGGATGGAGCAGATCGAGCGCGCGAGGCTCATCGGCTCGGGCGAGCGGCTGGCGCACGAGGCGCTGCAGCTCCTGCTCGCGCCGAACTGTCCGTCGGGCACGATGGACCTTCTGCTGATGCCGGACCAGATGATGCTGCAGATCCACGAGTCGATCGGCCATCCGCTGGAGCTCGATCGGATCCTGGGCGATGAGCGCAATTACGCCGGGACGAGCTTCGTCACGCCCGACATGTTCGGCGCGTACCGCTACGGGTCGGACCTGCTCAACGTGACCTACGACCCGACGCGGCCCGAAGAGCTGGCGAGCTTCGCGTTCGACGACGACGGAACCCCCGCGGCGAAGCTTTTTCTGATCCGCAATGGAATTCTCGTGGCGCCGCTCGGCGGCCCGGCCGTGGCCAATTCCAGGGCGAGCGGCTGGAACCGGCCGCCGATTCACCGCATGGCCAACCTGAACGTGGAGCCGGGCGCGAGCCGGCTCGAGGACATGATCGGCTCGATCGAGCGCGGCGTGCTGATGCGCACCAACCAGTCCTGGTCGATCGACGACTCGCGCAACAAGTTTCAGTTCGGCTGCGAATGGGGCGAGCGGATCGAGGAGGGCCGGATAAGGGGCGTGGTGAAAAAGCCCAACTACCGCGGCGTGTCGGCGACCTTCTGGCGCAGCTTGAGAATGGTGGGCGACGCGTCGACCTTCGAAGTCCACGGCACCCAGTATTGCGGCAAGGGCGAGCCCAACCAGGCGATCCACTGCGGGCACGCCGCGCCGGCCTGCGTGTTTTCGGACGTCGAGGTGTTCGGCGGCGAAGGGGCTGAGGCGAATGCCTAGGCGCGCTGGCGCAGCGTTGCGAGCAGGTCGATGAGCGCGCGCGGGTCGCAGGGTTTGCCGAAATGATGATCGAAGCCGGCCATGCGGGCGAAGATCCTGTCCGTGCCTTGCTTCCAGCCCACGAGCGATGAAAGACCATTTCTTCGGATTGGCCGAGCGGCTCGGGCGCGGCTTGCGCGGCGGCGAGGTCCTGCTGTGCAACCTCGCCGCCGAGCGCTCGGATTTCGTGCGCTTCAATCACGCCAGGGTGCGCCAGGCGGGCAGCGTCGAGCAGCGCTCGCTGTCGCTTCGCCTGGTGCGCAACCGGCGGCAGGCGGCGGCGAGCGTCGAGATCGCGGGCACGAGCGAAGAGGGCGACTTTCTCGACGATACGCTGGCGCGGCTGCGCGATGCGCTGGAGGGTCTGCCCGAGGATCCGTGGCTGCTGATCAACGAAACACCCCGGTCGACCTCGACCGAGCGCCGCGGCGTGCTGGCGCCGGCGCACTCGCTGGTGGAATACGTGACCGACGAGGCGCAAGGCCACGATCTCGTCGGCTTCTATGCCGGCGGCACGATCTGCCGGGGGTTCGCCAACTCCCTCGGCCAGCGCAACTGGCACGAGGTCGACAGCTTCAACTTCGACTGGAGCCTGTACCGGCAGGCCGGCCAGGCGGTGAAGACGGGCTACGCGGGATTTTCCTGGGACGGTAAAACATTCCGCGAGAAGCTGCAGGCCGCCGCGGCGCAACTCGAGCCGTTCGAGAGCGGGCAAAAAACGATCGAGCCCGGGGAGTACCGCGCGTACCTCGCGCCGCGCGCGCTCGACGAGCTGACCGGGCTGCTCGCCTGGGGCGGGTTCTCGGCGCGCGCCCGGGCCACCAAGCAAAGCCCGCTGCTCAGGATGCAGAGCGGCGAGGCGCTTTCTCCGAAGGTCAGCCTGGTCGAAGCCACCCGCGACGGGGTCGCGCCGGCATTCCAGTCCGACGGCTTCGTCAAGCCGCCCGCCGTGACGCTGATCGACCGGGGAAAGCTGGGAGAGGCGCTGGTGGCGCCGCGCTCGGCCAGGGAGTACGGCCTTGCCACCAACGCCGCGAACGGCGCCGAGAGCCCGGAGTCGCTCGACATGGCGCCCGGGGCTTTGGAGGAGAGCGAGGTGCTCCAGGCCCTGGGCACCGGGCTCTACATCTCGAACCTGTGGTATCTCAATTACTCCGACCGCCCTGCCGGGCGCGTGACCGGGATGACCCGTTTCGCCACCTTCTGGGTGCAGGGCGGGCGCATCGCGGCGCCGGTGAACCCGATGCGCTTCGACGACTCCCTCTATCGCATGCTGGGCGGGAACCTGCTGGAGCTCACGCGCGGCCGCGAGCTGCTGCTCGATCCTTCGACCTACGGGGCGCGGTCCACCTCCAGCGCGCGCCTGCCGGGGGCCTTGCTGCGTTCCTTCAGGCTTACCCTGTAACGCGCTTTGATGGAGACGCTCGCATCAGCCACACGCGGCTGCGCTCGCCGTCCTTGAGGCTGCTGTTGACGATCGCCAGCTCGCCGCGTGCGTTCACCGCGAGCTTGCGCATGAGCAGGCCCTGGAAGCTGCCGTTCGGCGCGCCGGAGGGATCGGCGCTGTGCGGAACCGGGGCGGGCGGTGCGAAGGTCCGGCCGCCATCGCGCGAGACGGTGAGGCTGAGCCCGCGCGGGCGGCTGCGCGCCTCGGGCAGGCGCTCCCAGGCGACGTAAACGTCGCCTTTGCCGTCCAGCGCCAGATGGGGAAAGCCGGCGCCGCGGCCGGAGATGGCGCGCGGCCGCTCGAAGCTGCGCGCGCCGTCGGAAGAGCGCATGTAGCGGATCTCGTTATCTTCCGCGTACGCGACATGCAGCGTGCCGGCCGGGTCCACGGCGAGCTTGGGCGCGTCGGCGTAAGACCGGTTCTTTGTGACTTGCACCGGGTCGAAGGTCTCCCCACCGTCCGTGGACTTGGCGACGTGGATGTCTCCGTCGGTCCAGGCCAGGTAAATCGTGCGCTCGGGCCCGACAGCGAGCGACGGGCCGCGGGCCGGCTTGCTTTGCAGCGAATTGATCCTGAGAAGCGGGTGGAAAGTCCTGCCGCCATCGGTGGAACGCGTGAACCACAGCGCCCCTTCGTATTCCGTCCAGGCCGCATACACCGCGCCGCCGGCGCCGAGAGCAAGGTCGAGGCTGCCGTTGTGCCAGAGGTCCTGGGTGATGCGGCCCTTGCCGTCGCCGGCCACCGAGTCCGAGAGGTTGAGCGGGTCGGAAAACGTCCTGCCGCCGTCCCCGGAGCGCGCAAACAGGATGTCGCCGCCATGCGAGCCGCCGGAGAAGATGATCTCCTGCCACAGGACGAGCACCTTGTCGCCCGCGAGGGCGATGCGCGGCAGCCAGGAGAAGGTGGCTGGGCTGCGCGAAACGTTCACGCCCTTGAAAAAGACATCCTTTCGACCCTGGTCGACCCAGGCGACCGCGGCCTCGCCCCGCTCGTCGATCGCGACCGCAGGGTCGTCCACGTAGTCGTAGCGCGACTCGTTCTGCTGCCAGGGGCCGCGCTCCCCGCGTCCCTGGGCGATATCGACCGCGCCGTGCCAGGTGAGCGCCGCAGCCAGAACTACATTTGAAATATCCGCCATTCCATAGCCGTTGACCGAATTAGAATCGGCCGGTTCCGATGCCGTCGATCATTTCCGTTTCCAATCTCTCCAAGACGTACGCCTCGGGCTTCCAGGCGCTAAGAGGCATCGACCTCGATATCCGCCGCGGCGAGATTTTCGCCTTGCTGGGCCCGAACGGCGCGGGCAAGACCACGCTCATCAATATCGTCTGCGGCATCGTCACGCCCTCCGAGGGCAGGGTGAGCGTCGGCGGCCACGACATCCTCCGGGACTACCGTGCCGCCCGCGCCATGATCGGCCTCGTGCCGCAGGAGCTGCCCAACAACGCCTTCGAGCGGGTCCTTGCGACGGTGGCCTTCAGCCGCGGGCTTTTCGGCAAGCCCGACAACCCGCAGCACATCGCCAAGGTGCTGAAGGACCTTTCGCTCTGGGAGAAGAAGGACAGCCGCATGTTCACGCTTTCGGGCGGCATGAAGCGCCGGGTGCTCATCGCCAAGGCGCTGGCGCACGAGCCGCAGGTGCTGTTTCTCGACGAGCCGACCGCCGGCGTCGACGTCGAGCTGCGCCAGGACATGTGGCAGGCGGTGCGCTACCTGCGCGACTCGGGCGTCACCATCATCCTCACCACCCACTATATCGAAGAGGCCGAGCTCATGGCCGACCGCGTCGGCGTCATCAACCGCGGCGAGATCATCCTGGTCGAGGACAAGGCCGAGCTGATGCGCAAGCTCGGCAGGAAGCAGCTGAGCCTCCAGCTGCACCAGCCCCTCGAGGCCATCCCGCCGCGCCTTGCGCAGTACGACCTCG
Source organism: uncultured Enterobacteriaceae bacterium (assembly GCA_964546195.1). Classification (GTDB taxonomy): domain Bacteria; phylum Pseudomonadota; class Gammaproteobacteria; order Burkholderiales; family SG8-39; genus SCGC-AG-212-J23. The sequence continues at coordinate 8,414 of CAZJJC010000031.1, forward strand.
CGCTCGCCTCGGGCGGCCGCGACCTCGTCTACACCTACGATACCCAGGCCGGGCGCACCGGCATCACGGGCCTGCTCGACGACCTCGCGGCGGCCGGCATCGCCTTCAAGGACCTGCAGACCACCCAGAGCTCGCTGGAGGAGATCTTCGTCGACCTGGTGCGGCAGGGAAAATGAACCTCCGGGCGATCCGCGCGATCTACGTCAACGAAATGGCGCGCACGCGCCGCACCCTGCTGCAGAGCATCGTCGCGCCGGTGATCTCCACCTCGCTGTACTTCGTCATTTTCGGCGCCGCCATCGGCTCGCGCATCGCCCAGATCGAGGGCGTCTCCTACGGCGCGTTCATCGTCCCCGGCCTGGTGATGCTCATGCTCCTCACCCAGAGCGTGTCGAACGCCTCGTTCGGCATCTTCTTCCCGCGCTTCGCCGGCACGATGTACGAGATCCTCTCGGCGCCGGTATCCGCCTTCGAGATCGTCATCGGCTACGTGGGCGCCGCGGCCACCAAGTCCATCATCCTGGGCGTGCTCATCCTGGTCACCGCCGGCTTCTTCGTGCCCCTGGAGATCGCCCACCCGGTCTGGATGGTGGCCTTCCTCGTCCTCACCGCCGTCACCTTCAGCCTGCTCGGCTTCGTCATCGGCATCTGGGCCGAAGGTTTCGAGCAGCTGCAGTTCGTGCCGCTGCTCGTCATCACGCCGCTCACCTTTCTCGGCGGCACGTTCTACTCCGTGAGCGTCCTGCCGCCTTTCTGGCAGACCGTCACGCTGTTCAATCCCGTGGTCTACCTCGTGAGCGGCTTCCGCTGGAGCTTCTACGAGATCGCGGACGTGAACGTCGCGGTGAGCCTCGCGATGACGGGACTGTTCTTCGTGCTCTGCCTGGCGGCGGTGTGGTGGATATTCAGGACGGGTTACCGGCTCAAAAGCTGATGCTGAAGGCGATCCGGCGCATGTTCGACCCCGAGCCGGGCGAGGGGTCCGCCGCGCCGGCCTACGAGCGCCGGCAGCTGCAGCTCGCCGTGGCGGTGCTGCTGCACGAAGCACGCCGCGCGGATGCGCTCGAGGAGGCAGGCGAATCCGCCGCGGCGGAGCGCGCGCTGGGCGAGCTCTTCGGCCTGGAGCGGGCCGAGAGCGCCGAGCTCCTCGCGCAGGGCCGCGCAAGAGCCGAGCAGCTCACCAGCTTCTACTCGCCCGTAAGCGTCATCAAGCGCGATTTTTCGCTCGCCGAGCGCATCCGCCTGGTCGAGCACCTGTGGCGCGTCAGCTTCGCCGACGGCCGCCTCGACCTGCACGAAGACCACTACGTGCGCAAGATCGCCCACCTGCTCTACGTGCCGAACACGCAGAGCATGCTGGCGCGCAACCGCGCGCGCTCCTGACGATGGCGCGGCTTTAAACTTCCGGAATGCCGAGCCACCTGAGCGTGCGCGAGATCCTCGCGGGCCACGCGCCGAAAGACACCCCCGTTGCGGTGAAAGGCTGGGTGCGCACCCGGCGGGATTCGAAGGCCGGCTTCTCGTTCGTCAATGTCTCGGACGGCTCGTCTTTCCATCCCGTGCAGGTGGTTGCCCCGAAAGACCTGTCGAACTATGAAAACGAGGTACTGCGTCTGACTGCCGGTTGCGCGGTCGAGGCCACCGGCCTGATCGTGCCTTCGCCGGCCAAGGGCCAGCCCTTCGAGATGCAGGCGAGCGCAGTGAAGCTCGTCGGCTGGGTCGACGACCCCGACACCTACCCGATCCAGCCCAAGGCGCACTCGCTGGAATTCCTGCGCGAGGTGGCGCACCTGCGGCCGCGCACCAACGTCATCTCGGCCGCCACCCGCGTGCGGCACACGCTCGCCCGGGCGATCCACCGCTTCTTCCACGAGCGCGATTTCTTCTGGGTCAACACGCCGATCATCACC
>CAZJJC010000032.1:0-4166 GCA_964546195.1 uncultured Enterobacteriaceae bacterium
CCAAGGCTTACGGCCTGGCCGGCCTGCGCGTGGGCTATGCGCTGGCGCACCCTTCGGTGGCCGACGTCATGAACCGCGTGCGCCAGCCGTTCAACGTCAACAGCATCGGCCTCGCCGCCGCGGCCGCGGCGCTCGACGACATGGAGTTCGTCGCGCGCAGCTACGCGGAGAACCTGAACGGCCTGCGCCAGCTCGAGGAGGGCGCGCGCAAGCTCGGCCTCGAGTTCATTCCTTCGTATGGGAATTTCATGACTATCCGTGTCGGCAAGGCGGCCGAGGTCTTCAAGCGCCTGCTGCGCCGCGGCGTCATCGTGCGCCCGGTGGGCGGCGGCTACGGCCTGCCCGAGCACCTGCGCGTCACCACCGGCACGGCGGCGGAGAACGAGAAGTTCCTCGGCGCGCTCGCGGCGAGCATGAAGGAATAATGCTGTTCGAGCGCGTCGCCGTGATTGGCGTCGGCCTCATCGGCGGCTCGTTCGCGCTGGCATTGAGGCAGGCGAAGGCCTGCGGCCACGTGGTCGGCGCGGGCCGCAACCGCGCCAACCTGGAGCTCGCGCGCAGCCGCGGCATCATCGACTCGATCGCCCCCGACGCGGTGGCCGCCGCGCACGGCGCCGATCTGGTGCTCGTGGCCGCGCCGGTCGCGCAGTTCCCGAGGATCTTCCACGCCGTCGCCTCGGTGCTGGGACCGAAGGCCGTCGTGACCGACGGCGGCAGCACCAAGCGCGATGTCGTGGCCGCGGCCCGGGAGGCGCTCGGCAGGAAGATCGCGCAGTTCGTCCCGGCGCATCCGATCGCCGGGGCGGAGCAAAGCGGCGCCGCGGCCGCGAGCGCGGAGCTTTTCAGGGACAGGAGGGTGGTTCTCACTCCCCTTCCCGAAAACAAGGAGTTTTCCCTGAAAAAGGTCGAACAAGCCTGGTCGGCCTGCGGCGCGCGCATCTCGCGCATGGACCCTGAGAAGCACGACGCGCTGCTCGCCGCCGTGAGCCACCTGCCGCACCTGCTCGCCTTCGCGCTGGTGCACGAGATCGCCGGCCGGCACAACGCGGCGCAGCTTTTCTCCTATGCCGCGGGGGGCTTCCGCGATTTCACGCGCATCGCGTCGAGCCATCCGGAGATGTGGCGCGACATCTGCGTCGCGAACCGCGATCGCTTGCTCCCGGAAGTCAAAAGTTTTTCGGAGAAGCTCCAAGCCATGCAGGCGCTGCTCGAGTCGGCAGACGGCGCGGCGCTCGAGAAGCTGTTCGCCGAGGCGCGCGCAGCGCGCGACGAATGGATTCGCTCGAGCTGAAGCCCGCGCGCCGCGCCGCCGGCACGGTGCGGCTGCCGGGCTCGAAAAGCATCTCCAACCGCGTGCTGCTGCTGGCGGCGCTCGCGCAGGGCGAAACCGAGGTGCACGGATTGCTCGACGCCGACGATACCCGGGTGATGCGCGAAGCGCTCGCCGCGCTCGGCGCGGTTTTCTCGAACGGAAAAGTGAAAGGCGTGGGCGGGGTATTCCCGGTCAAGCGGGCGGAGCTCTATCTCGGCAACGCCGGCACCGCGCTTCGTCCTCTGACCGCGGCGCTTGCCTTCTCGGGCGGCGAGTACCGGCTCGGCGGCGTGGCGCGCATGCACGAGCGGCCCATCGGCGACCTGGTCGATGCGCTGCGCGGCATCGGCGCGCGTATCGACTACCTGGAAAAGGACGGCTTTCCCCCCCTCGCGGTCCACCCGGGCAGCATCAAGCTAGAAAAACCGAGGGTCAGGGGCGATGTTTCATCGCAGTTCCTTACGGCGCTTTTGATGGCCTTGCCGCTCGCCGGGTCGAATTCCAGAATCGAAGTACAAGGCGAGCTTATCTCGAAGCCCTACGTCGAGATCACGCTCAACCTGATGCGCCGCTTCGGCATCGAGGTCGCACGCACGGGCTGGAGGTACTTCGACCTTCCCCCGGGCCCGTATCGTTCTCCCGGAAAAATCCTTGTGGAAGGCGACGCGTCGTCGGCTTCGTACTTCCTCGCCGCGGGCGCCATCGGCGGCGGCCCGGTGCGCGTCGAAGGCGTCGGGCGCCACAGCATCCAGGGAGACGTGCGCTTCACCGAGGTGCTGGAGCGCATGGGGGCGCAGGTTTCGCTTTTCGACCATGCGATAGAAGTGCGCAACGAAAAAGCGAAGTTGAAATCCATCGACATGGACATGAACCACATCCCCGATGCGGCCATGACCGCGGCGGTCATGGCGCTGTTCGCCGAGGGGCGCAGCACGCTGCGCAACATCGCGAGCTGGCGCGTCAAGGAAACCGACCGGCTGGCGGCGATGGCCACCGAGCTGAGGAAGCTGGGCGCGGACGTGGAGGAAGGCGCCGACTTTCTGAAAATCAGCCCGGGGAAGCTCAGGCCGGGCGTCGCCATCGACACCTACGACGACCACCGCATGGCGATGAGCTTCTCCCTCGTCGCGCTGGGCGGCGTGCCGGTGACCATCAACGACCCCGCCTGTGTGGCCAAGACCTTTCCGGACTACTTCCGGGTGTTTCAAACCATCACGGCATGAAACCGATGAACGCGCCGGTCATAGCCATCGACGGTCCCTCGGCCTCGGGCAAGGGCACGATCGCGAAGCGGGTGGCGCAGGCGCTGGGCTATCGCTACCTGGAGAGCGGGTCGCTCTACCGGCTGGTGGCGCTTCTGTCCCTGCGCGACAACGTCCTAAGTGAGCGGGCACTCGCTCAGGTGGCCGAGCGCATGCCGGTGGATTTTCGGGGAGAGGAAATTCTCATTGAGAACCAAGATGTTAATGCGGACATGCGGCTGGAGGCGGTGGGCCAGCGGGCCTCCGAGGTGGCGCTCATGCCGGCGGTGCGGCAGGCGCTGCTCAAGCGCCAGCGGGCATTTCGGCAGCCGCCCGGACTGGTGGCCGACGGGCGCGACATGGGTACCGTGGTATTCCCGGACGCGGCCCTCAAAATTTTCTTGACAGCGAGCCCCGAGGTAAGGGCCCAGCGCCGCTATAAGCAGTTGATAGAAAAAGGAATCAGTGCTAATCTGCGCGCCCTTTCCCGTGATCTGCAGGAGCGGGATGCGCGCGATGCGAATCGCGCCGTCGCTCCCCTGGTTCCTGCACCGGATTCGCAAGTGCTCGATTCGTCGGCACTTTAGGTATAAGCGGTGGTCGAGCAGATTCTTGGGCTGTACAAGGGGAGCATTTCGGGTGGGCGGGGCTGACGTTCCGTCTGGTTTTTAACCGACCCGCAAGCGGGTCTTCAACCATCCCGTGGCCTACAAGTCCACGGTTTAAAAGGTTTTTCTTACATGGCCAGTATTTCCCCAGTCCCGTCGTCGCAGCCCTCCGCGGGTGAATCCTTTGCGGCGCTGTTCGAAGAGAGTCTCAACCGCAAGGAGATGCGCATCGGCGAAGTCATCACCGCCGAGGTCGTCAGCGTCGACGCCAACTTCGTGGTGGTGAACGCGGGGCTGAAGTCCGAAAGCATCATTCCGGTAGAAGAATTCCGCACCGACGCCGGCCAGGTCGAGGTCAAGGTCGGCGATTTCGTCAGCGTCTCGATCGAGGCGCTCGAGGACGGCTACGGCGCCACGCGCCTGTCGCGCGACAAGGCCAAGCGCCTGGCGGCCTGGATGGAGCTGGAAAAGGCGCTGGAGACCGGCGAGAAGATCAAGGGCGTCATCACCGGCAAGGTGAAGGGCGGCCTGACCGTCATGGCGAAGGGCATCCGCGCCTTCCTCCCAGGGTCGCTGGTCGACCTGCGGCCGGTGAAGGACACCTCGCCGTACGAAGGCAAGGAAATGGACTTCAAGGTCATCAAGCTCGACCGCAAGCGCAACAACGTGGTCGTGTCACGACGTGCGGTGCTGGAGGAAACCGCGGGTGCAGAGCGCGAGAACCTGCTCGCCACGCTGCAGGAAGGCGCCACCGTCAAGGGCATCGTCAAGAACATCACCGACTACGGCGCCTTCGTCGACCTCGGCGGCATCGACGGCCTGCTGCACATCACCGATCTCGCCTGGCGGCGCGTGAAGCATCCTTCCGAGGTGCTCAATGTCGGCGACGAGGTCACCGCCAAGGTCCTCAAGTTCGATTCCGAGAAGAACCGCGTCTCGCTCGGCCTGAAGCAGCTGGGCGAGGACCCGTGGGTCGGCATCGGCAGGCGCTATCCGCAAGGAACC
>CAZJJC010000033.1:0-8098 GCA_964546195.1 uncultured Enterobacteriaceae bacterium
AGATCGGTGTAGATGCGGTCGACGCAGCGCGCGCCGGTGAGCGGGTAAGCGCAGCGCTCGACGATCTTGCTTTTGCCGTCCTTGGTGAGGTGCTCCATCATCACCAGCACCTGCTTCGCGCCCACCGCCAGGTCCATCGCCCCGCCTACCGCGGGAATCGCATCCGCGCCGCCGGTGTGCCAGTTGGCCAGGTCGCCCGCGGCCGAGACCTGAAAGGCGCCGAGCACCGCGAAATCCAGGTGCCGCCCGCGGATCATCGCGAACGAGTCGGCGTGGTGGAAGTACGCGCCGCCCGCGAGCAGGGTGACCGGCTCCTTGCCCGCGTTGATCAGGTCCTCGTCGAGCTCGCCCTCGCGCGGCTTCGGCCCGATGCCGAGGATGCCGTTCTCGCTGTGCAGGATGATCTCGCGCCCCTTCGGCAGGTAGTCGGCCACCATCGTCGGCAGGCCGATGCCGAGGTTCACGTACGCGCCTTCGGGGATGTCCCTGGCCACGCGCGCCGCCATCTGCTTGCGGTCGAGTTTTTTCATCAGTGCTTCACCACCCGTTTTACGAATATGCCGGGCGTCACGATCACCTCAGGGTCGAGCTCGCCCAATTCTACGGTCTCGCGCACCTGCACTACGGTCGTCCTGGCTGCGGCCGCCATGATGGGGCCGAAGTTGCGCGCGCTCTTGCGGTAGGTGAGATTGCCCCAGCGGTCCGCGCGATCGGCCTTGATGAGCGCGTAGTCCGCGTGGATCGGGTACTCGAGCACGTAATCGCGCTCGCCGATGCGGCGGGTCTCCTTGCCTTCGGCGAGCTGCGTGCCGTACGCCGTGGGCGTAAAGAAGGCGCCGATCCCGGCGCCCGCGGCGCGGATGCGCTCGGCGAGGGTGCCCTGCGGCACCAGCTCGAGCTCGAGCTCGCCCGCGCGGTACTGCGCGTCGAAATGCCAGGAATCGGCCTGCCGCGGAAACGAGCACAGGATCTTGCGCACCCGCTTCGCCTTGATCAGGGCCGCCAGGCCGGCGTCGCCGTTGCCGGCGTTGTTGTTGACGATGGTGAGCTCGCGCGCGCCCTGCGCGATGAGCGCATCGATCAGGGCGGCCGGCATGCCCGCATTGCCGAACCCGTGGATCATCACCGTGGCGCCGTCGGGCACGTCGGCGAGCGCCGCTTCGGGGCTCGCTACGAACTTGTCGATCATGGCGCGTGAATTATGGCACTAGCCTTTTGCGCCCAAACCTTAACAAGCCACATTCAATTCAATTGTTAGTCATTTGATCTTTCAGGAGATTATGAGCAACCGGTAAAATATCACCTAAGTACTTGTTGTTTTTAAGGAAACCTCCTTGACCCTCGAGCGCTTTTGCCCTTAAAGTGGCGAAAGGTAGAAAAAAGTGGGAACAAGGGCCGAATGGGCGGAGGGTTTCACGGAGCGGCGGTTATCACTCTCGACGCAAAGGGACGCGTCGCTATCCCCACGCGCCATCGCACCGCGTTGCTGGAGGACGCCGATACCCTGGTGCTCAGCGCCCATCCCGAGGGTTGCGTGCTGATCTACCCCGAGTCCAACTGGGAGCCCGTGCGCGCCCGGGTCGAAGCCTTTCCGAGCTTCAATCCCCAGGCGAGCTGGTGGAAGCGCCTGCTGCTCGGCCTGGAGGAGCACGTCAGCCCGGATGCGTCGGGCCGCGTGCTGCTGCCGCCGGCGTTGCGCCTGCACGCGAAGCTCGAGGGCGAGGCGATGATGGTCGGGCAGGGCCGCTACTTCGAGCTGTGGGATTCGGCCCTCTGGTCGACCAAGCTCAGCCAGGCCCTTTCGGGCGTGGCGACCCCGCCGCCGGGCATGGAGGACTTTTCGCTATGAGGGAGGAAAGTGCACATCCCGGTACTCACCTCCGAGGCGCTCGCCGGGCTCGCCCTGCGCGCGGACGGCACGTATGTGGACGGCACCTTCGGGCGTGGCGGCCACAGCCGGGCGATGCTGGCGCAGCTCGGGCCGCAGGGACGGCTGATCGCGCTCGACCGCGATCCGCAGGCGGCCCAGGCCGCGCGCGAGATCCACGATGCCAGGTTCTCGTTCTTCCAGCTTCGCTTTTCGCAGCTTTCCCAGGCGGCAGGCGCGGGCGTGCAGGGCATGTTGTTCGACCTGGGGGTGTCTTCGCCGCAGCTGGACGACCCGCTGCGGGGCTTTTCCTTCCGTACCGACGCGCCGCTCGACATGCGCATGGATCCGGGCGCCGGAGCGAGCGCGGCGCAATGGATTGCCGACGCACAAGAAGAAGAAATCAGGGAGGTCATCCGGCACTATGGCGAAGAACGGTTTGCTAAACAGATTGCAGCGGCGATTGTTGCTGCTCGGGGCAGCCAGCCGATCGTCCGCACGCGGCAGCTGGCCGATCTCGTGGCAAAGGCGGTCCGCACACGCGAGCCGGGCCAGGACCCGGCGACGCGCACCTTTCAGGCTCTACGGATTCACGTCAATCGGGAGCTTGAGGAAGTGTCGCTGATGCTGCCGCAGGCCGTGTCGCGCCTCGCCGAAGGCGGCCGCCTGGCGGTGATCAGCTTTCATTCGCTCGAGGACCGCATGGTGAAGCGCTTCATGCACGCCCTGGCGCGCCCCGAGGTGCCACGCGGCTTGCCCCTGCGTGCCAGCGAAATGCCACAACCGGTGCTTAAGCTGGTCGGTCGTGCCGTCCGGCCCTCGCAGCAGGAGATTCGCTCCAATCCGCGCGCGCGCAGCGCCACCCTGCGGGTGGCCGAGCGCACCGCGGCCCCCTACAAACCCGACAACCGAATCGAGCCCGGCGCGCGGTGGCGAAACTGAACCTCCTCCTCCTCGCGGTTCTCGTCGCCTGCGCGCTCGGGCTCGTCACTTCGCAGCACAGGGCAAGGAAGCTGTTCTCGGATCTGGAGCGCGAGCAGGCCCGCGCCCGGCAGCTCGACACAGAGCACGGGCAGCTGCAGCTCGAGGCGAGCACCTGGAGCTTGCACCGCCGCGTCGAGAACGTCGCGGTCAAGGCCCTGGGCATGCGCACGCCGGACCCGCGGCGCGTGCGGATGGTGACGCCCCGGCGGTGAACGCGGCGACGCAAGGGCTGGTGCGCCTGCCGCTGTGGCGCGCGCGCATCGTGCTGGCGCTGCTGCTGGCCGCCTTCGCCGTGCTGGCCGCGCGCTCGGTCTACCTGCAGGCGATGAGGACCGATTTTCTGCAGGAAAAGGGCGACGCCCGCTACTCGCGCGTCATCGATGTGCCGGCTACGCGCGGCAGGATCCTGGACCGGCACGGCGATGCCCTTGCGGTATCCACCCCGGTGAAGTCGGTGTGGGCGATTCCCTCCGAGGCGCACCTCTCGCCCTCGGACAAGGCGAAGCTCGCCCGGCTGCTCGGCCTGGATAAAGGCGAGCTCGACAGGAAGCTGGCCGACGCGACGCGCGACTTCGTGTACCTCAAGCGTCAATTGCCGCCCGAGACGGCCGATGCGGTCGCCGCGCTCGGCCTGCAGGGCATAGACCAGCATCGCGAGTATCGGCGTTACTACCCGGGCGGAGAAGTGACCGCTCACGTGATCGGCTTCACCGGCGTCGACGACGCCGGCCAGGAAGGCGTGGAGCTCGCGTTCCAGCGGCACCTGGTCGGCAAGCCGGGGAGCCGGCGCGTGATCAAAGACCGGCTCGGCCGGATCGTCGAGGACGTCGAATCGATCCGGGCGGCGCAGGACGGCCGCGATCTCGCGCTGTCGATCGACGGCAAGCTGCAAAGCCTGGCTTTCGGCGCGCTGAAGGCCGCGGTGCAGCAGCATCGCGCCAAGGCGGGTGCCCTGGTGGTGCTCGACGTGCGCACCGGGGAGATCCTGGCATTGGCGAACGTGCCCTCCTTCAACCCGAACAACCGCGCGCGCCTGAGCGGGGCGCAGTTGCGCAACCGCGCCGTCACCGACCTTTTCGAACCAGGCTCCACGCTCAAGCCGTTCACCGTCGCCCTGGCGCTGGAAACCGGCAAGGTGACCCCCGCGACGCTGGTCGCTACCGGCGCCGGGCGCCTCAACATCGCCAACCACACCATCCGCGACCTGCACCCGGCCGCCTCGTTGAGCGTGGCGCAAGTGATCCAGAAGTCCTCCAACGTCGGCTCGGCGAAGCTCGCGCTCGCCATGCCGCGCGAAGCGATGTGGCATCTGTACCGCGGCGTGGGCTTGGGCGAAGCGCCGCAGCTCGGCTTCCCGGGCGCCGCCGCGGGCAGGCTGCGCCATTACCGCAGCTGGCGGCCGATCGAGCAGGCGACGATGGCCTACGGCCACGGCATCTCGCTCAGCCTCGTGCAGCTCGCGCGCGCCTACACGGTGTTCGCGCGCGACGGGGAATTGGTGCCCCTTACGCTGGTCAAAACGGATAGCGCCGCGAGCGCAGACAAGGTGCTCTCGACCCAGACCGCGCGTGCGGTGCGCGCCATGCTCGAGCTCGCCGTGCAGCCGGGCGGCACCGGGCCGCGCGCGCGCGTCATGGGCTGGCGCGTCGGCGGCAAGACCGGCACCGCGCACAAGCCGGAGAACGGCGGCTACGCGGCCGACAAATACCTCGCCTCGTTCGTCGGCTTCGCGCCGGCCTCGGCGCCGCGCCTCGTGATCGCGGTCATGATCGATGAGCCGGCCGCCGGGCAGCACTACGGGGGCGCAGTCGCCGCGCCGGTCTTTGCGCAGGTCATGGGCGGTGCGCTGCGCATGCTGGGCGCGCCGCACGACGCGCCGCTCGAGCCGGTGGAGTTGCCGGGCGACGCCGACGAACTGAAGGAGAGTACTTGAGGCCACCGTGGAAACGACGCAGCTGTTCGCGCGGCTCTCTCGCCAGGGCGCGATGATCGAGCGCCTGTCCTCCGACAGCCGCCGCTGCGCGGCCGGGGTGGCCTTCCTCGCCTATCCCGGCGAGGCGGCGGACGGCCGCGCGCATATCCCCGACGCCATCCGGCGCGGCGCGTCAGCGGTGCTATGGGACGATGCCGGCTTCGCCTGGCGCGAGGAATGGCTCCTGCCCAACGCCGCGGTGCCCGGTTTGAAGCGGCACGCCGGCCTGCTCGCCCACGGCTTCTACGGCCGCCCCTCGGAATCGCTGTGGACCTGCGGCGTCACGGGGACCAACGGCAAGACTTCCTGCAGCCAGTGGATCGCGGCGGCGCTGAGCAGCGCGGGCGCGAAGGCGGCCGTCATAGGCACGCTCGGCGCCGGCTTTCCGGGCGAGCTCGCCGAAGTGGCCAATACGACGCCCGATGCCCTGGAAGTTCACAGGATGCTGAAGAATTTCCTCGCGCAGGGCGCAAAGGCCGCCGCGCTGGAAGTCTCTTCGCACGGCCTGCTGCAGGGCCGGGTGAACGGCGTGGCGTTCGACTGCGCCCTGTTCACCAACCTCTCGCATGACCACCTCGACTATCACGGCACGATGGAGGCCTACGCCGAGGCCAAGGCGAAGCTGTTCGACAGCGCGGGGCTTTCGGCCGCGGTGCTCAACCTGGACGACGTCGTCGGCGTGCAGCTCGCGCGCCGGCTGGAAGGCCGCGGCGTGCGCATCATCGGCTACTCGCTTTCAGGCGCGCGCAACGCAGGCGAGTTCATCGCGGCCCTGCGCGCCGCGGACGGCGAGATGGGCATCGATACGAGCTGGGGGCGGGCCACGGTCAAAATCCACCCGCTCGGGCGCTTCAACATGGCCAACGCCCTGGGCGTGCTCGGCTGCCTCATGGCCTATGGAATTCCCTTTCAGGAAGCCATCGAGCGCCTGCGCGAGCTTCCCCCGGTGCCGGGGCGCATGCAGCAGATCGGCGAGCGGCCGCTGGTGGTCATCGATTACGCGCACACCCCCGATGCGCTGGAGAAGGTGCTGCAGGCGCTGCGCCCGCTCGCCGCGCAGCGCGGCGGGAAGCTGATCGCGGTGTTCGGCGCGGGAGGCGACCGCGACGCCGCGAAGCGGCCGCTGATGGGCGCTGTGGCTGCGCGTCTGGCGGACCGCGTGGTGGTGACCTCCGACAATCCGCGCAGCGAAGATCCGCTGAAGATCATCTCGCAGATCGAGTCGGCGATGCCCGATCCCCATTTTGTGGAGGCCGATCGCGCGCGCGCGATCGAGCTCGCCGTGTCGCGCGCCGGCGCCTCCGACATCGTCCTGGTTGCCGGCAAGGGGCACGAGACTTACCAGGAGATAGAAGGCCGGCGCCTGCCGTTCTCCGACGCGGCGGTGGCGCACGCCGCGCTTGCCCGGCGGGGCGGCGCATGATGATGCTTTCGGAAGCGGTCGCGCTGCTCGGCGGCCGCCTGAGCGGCCGCGAAGTGGGCTTCAGCGGCGTGTCGACCGATACGCGCAGCTTGCGCGCGGCGGATCTGTTCGTCGCGCTGCGCGGGGAGCGCTTCGACGGCCACGGCTTCCTCAAGGACGCGGCCGCCGCCAAGGCGGCGGCGGCGCTCGTCGACGGCAGGTACAACGGCGAGTTCCCTTTGCCGGTGGCGATCGTGCAGGATACGCGGCTTGCGCTGGGCGAGCTCGCGCGCCACTGGCGCTCGCGCTTCGGCCCGGCCCTCATCGCGGTGACCGGGTCCAACGGCAAGACCACGGTGAAGGAAATGCTCGCCTCGATCCTGCGCACGCACGCCGGCGACGCCGCGGTGCTGGCCACGGCCGGCAACCTGAACAACGACATCGGCCTGCCGCTCACCTTGCTGCGCATGCGGCAGGAACACCGCTGGTGCGCCATCGAGCTGGGCATGAACCACAGGGGGGAAATCGCCTACCTGGCGGCGATCGCCCGACCCACCGTGGCGCTGGTCAACAACGCGCAGCGCGAGCACCTGGAGTTCATGCGCTCGGTGGACGAGGTTGCCGCCGAGAACGCGTCGGTTTACGAGGCGCTGGCGCCGGAGGGCGTCGCCGTGGTCAACGCGGACGATCCGCAGGCGGCGTTGTTTCGCGCGCGCGCGGCGGGTCGCCGGGTGGTCGATTTCGGCGTCGATGCAAGCGCCGGCGTTTCGGCGAAGTACCGCCTTCAGCCCCTGACCAGCGATGTTTCCATCACGACACCCGCGGGCGAGCTGCAGGCCATCCTCGCCATCCCGGGGCTGCACAACGTGCGCAACGCCCTCGCCGCGGCGGCCTGCGCCTTTGCCGCGGGCGTCGGCCTCGGAGCCATCGGCGAGGGGCTCACGGCGTTTCGCCCCTATGCGGGCCGCCTGCAGGTCAAGCAGGCGCGCGGCGGCGCCACCCTGATCGACGATACCTACAACGCCAATCCCGATTCGGTGCGCGCGGCGATCGATGTGCTCGCCTCCTGCCCCGGGCCGACCGTGCTGGTGCTCGGCGACATGGGCGAGGTCGGAGACCGGGGGCCGCAGTTCCACCGCGAGGTCGGCGCCTACGCCCGCAGCAAGGGCATCTCGAGCCTCCTCGCCCTCGGGGAGGCGACCCGGCACGCGGTCGAGGCCTTCGGCGCCGGGGCCACGCATTTCGACACGGTCGAGGACCTCGTCCCCGGCGTGGCGGGCAAGAGCATCCTGGTCAAGGGCTCGCGCTTCATGAAGATGGAGCGCGTCGTGGCCGCACTCATGGGAGGGCATTGATGCTTCTCGATCTTGCGCAGTGGCTGGCGAAGGACGTGCGCCTTTTCAACGTCTTCAACTACATCACGCTGCGCGCAGTGCTCGCCTGCCTCACGGCGCTCGCGGTGTCGCTGGTGCTCGGGCCGTACTTCATACGCAAGCTCACCGCCTACAAGATAGGGCAGGCGGTGCGCGACGACGGGCCGCGCTCGCATCTCACCAAAGCCGGCACGCCGACCATGGGCGGCGCGCTCATCCTGGTGTCGATCATCGTCACGGTGCTGCTATGGGGGGATCTTTCCAACCGGCTGCTCTGGGTGGTGCTGCTGGTCACGCTCGCCTTCGGCACGATCGGCTGGATCGACGACTACCGCAAGGTGGTGCACCGCAATCCGAAAGGCCTGTCGGCGAAGGCCAAGTTCTTCTGGCAATCGATGATCGGCCTGTCGGCGGCCATCTACCTCGGGTATCTCTCGCAGAGCATGCCGGCGCTCAACCAGGTGATCGTGCCGTTTTTCAAGCACATCGCCTATCCGCTG
>CAZJJC010000034.1:0-12837 GCA_964546195.1 uncultured Enterobacteriaceae bacterium
ATGAGCATCGTCGAAACGGTCAGCTGCCTCGATGGCTACGACCCCAACGCCCTGCGCGTGGACACGGCCAACGAGGCCATCAGGAGTTGTCTCACCCCGGTCACGCAGTCCGAATCCATTCCAATTCGCGACGCGCTGGGCCGCGTGCTGGCGCAGGACATCGTGCCGGCGATCAACGTCCCGGCGCACGACAACTCCGCTATGGACGGATATGCGGTGCGCTTTTCGGATCTCAAGGAAGAGACATTGCTGGAAGAAATCGGCTCCGCCTTCGCTGGCCGCGTGTTTGAAGGAAAGGTGGGTCCGGGTCAATGCGTGCGCATCATGACCGGCGCCGTGATGCCGGCCGGCACGGATACCGTAGTCATCCAGGAAATCACCAAGAAGGACAACGGACGGATCGCCATCCCCGCGGGCCAGAAGGCGAAGCAGAACGTACGTTATGCCGGCGAGGATCTCAAGGCCGGAGTGCCAGTCCTCAAGTCGGGAAGGATGATCCGGCCCGCCGACCTCGGCCTCATCGCGTCGCTCGGCATCGGCAGCGTGCAGGCGAAGCGCAAGCTGCGCGTGGCGTTCTTTGCCACCGGCGACGAGCTGGCCTCGATCGGCAAGCCGCTCAAGGAAGGCGAGGTCTACGACTCCAACCGCTACACGCTCTACGGCATGCTCTCGCGGCTCGGCGTGCAGATCAGCGACCTGGGCGTGGTGCGCGACGATCCGGCCGCGCTCGAGGCTGCATTTCGCACAGCGTCTTCCCGATCGGATGTCGTGATTACGACGGGTGGCGTATCCGTCGGAGAGGCCGACTTCGTGAAGCAGCTCATGGCCAGGCTCGGCGAGGTGCTGTTCTGGAAGATCGCGATGCGCCCGGGCCGGCCCATGGCCTTCGGAAAAATCGGCGACGCCTTCCTCTTCGGCCTGCCGGGCAACCCCGTTGCCGTGATGGTGACGTTCTACCAGTTCGTCCGCGACGCCCTCTTCCACCTTTCCGGGCGCACCGACCCCTATGTTCTTCCATTGCTGCGAGTGCCCGCCGCGGTATCCCTGCGAAAGGTGCCGGGAAGAACCGAGTACCAGCGCGGCATCCTGTTCCAGGAGGGCGCCGAGTGGAAGGTGCGCACCACCGGCCAGCAGGGCGCCGGCGTGCTGCGCTCGATGTCCGAGGCCAACTGCTTCATCGTGCTAGAGCACGAGCGCGGCAAGGTGGACGCGGGCGAGCCGGTGAGCGTGCAGCTGATGGACGCGCTCGCCTAGATCGCCATCACGCGCGCGAGCTCGAGCAGCGCGGCGTCGGCGGGGCGCGTGCGGCCGGCGACTTCGTCGAGCGGCGTGGCGGCGATCTCGCTGCAAAGGGTGCCGACGAGCACGCCGTGCTCGCCGCGCGCGAGCTGCTCGACCGCGGCCGCGCCCAGGCGCGTGGCGAGCACGCGGTCGGCGGCGCTCGGTGTGCCGCCGCGCACTACGTGGCCCAGGCGCGTGACGCGCAGCTCGAAGCCGATGGAGCCGCGCTGCTCCGCGTAGTGCTGCATTAGCTCCTTGACGCCGCAGCGCGCGCCCTCGGCGATGACCACCAGCGCATGGGTCTTGCCACGCTGGTAGCCGGCGCGCAGCCGGCGGGCCACTTCCGCGGGGGTGATCTCGCTTTCGGGAAGCGCGATCACTTCCGCGCCGCCCGCTATGCCGGCCATGAGCGCTATGTAGCCGCAGTCGCGGCCCATGGTCTCGACCGCGAAGGCGCGCTGGTGCGACGAAGCGGTGGTGCGCAGGCGATCGATGGCTTCCAGCGTGATGTTGATGGCCGTGTCGCAGCCGATGCTCACGTCGGTGCCGTAGAGGTCGTTGTCGATGGTGGAGGCGACGCCCACGACCTGGAAGCCCTCGCGCTCGAGCGCCGCGGAACCGGTCTGCGAGCCGTTGCCGCCGATCACCACCAGCGCGTCGATGCCGCGGCTCGCGAGGTGGCGCAGCGCCAATGCCCGGCCGGCCGCTTCCTTGAATTCCGGGGAGCGCGCGCTGCCGAGGAACGTGCCGCCGCGCTGCACGATGCCGCCGACGTCGCGCGCGAGCAGCGGCTCGAGGGCGCCGCCGACCAGGCCTGCATAGCCGTTGCGCACGCCGAACACTTCCCAGCCCTTGGCCAGGGCGCCGCGAGTCACCGCGCGCACCGCCGCATTCATGCCCGGGGCATCGCCGCCGCTCGTCAGGACTGCAATTTTCTTCAACATGAGGATTCTAACGGTGGATGGCGAAGTCCCTGAAGGCGCTGCGCGAGGAGGCGAGATCCTGCCAGGACTGCCCGCTGTGGGCCAACGCCACCCAAGCTCATTCGCAAACCGCTAGGCCGGCCATAGCATCGCCGCGCCGCGCACCCCGCTCGCGTCGCCGTGCTTCGCCGGGACGATGGGGGTCGACAGGTCGCTGGTGTAGACGTAATTCTTCAGCAAAGCCGGGACGCTGGCGTATATCCGCTGCTCCTTGGACACGCCGCCGCCGACGACGATGATGTCGGGATCGAGAAAATTCACGATCACGGAGAACGCCCGCGCCAGGCGGTCGGCGTAGATCGCCCAGCCGTTCTCCTCGCCGTGCGCGCTTTTCTCGCGCGCCAGCGCCGGACCGGATACGAACTGCTCGATGCAGCCGTTGCGCCCGCAGTTGCACATCGGGCCGGGGTGCTCCTCGCGCCTGATCCAGGGCAGCGGCGTGTGGCCCCATTCGCCGGCAATGCCGTGCCGGCCGTTCAGCACCCTGCCGCCGACCACGATGCCGCCGCCCGCGCCCGTCCCGAGGATGGCGCCGAACACTACGTCGGCGCCGCGCGCCGCGCCGTCGAGCGCCTCGGACAGCGCGAAGCAGTTCGCGTCGTTGGCAAAGCGCAGCTCCCGGTCGAGCTTTTTCTCCATGTCATGCTTCAGCCTGCGGCCGTTGAACGGCGTGTTGTAGGCGTTCACCACGCGGCCGCTGCGCGGCGCGATGGTGCCCGGCATGCCTATGCCGACAGTGCAGCGTGCCCCTGCCTGCGCTTCGGATTCCAGAATCAGATTGGAAAACTCTTCGAGCGCCACGTCGTAACCGGCGCGCGGCGTCGGTTGGCGGCGCCGCACCACTTCGCGCCAGTCATCGTCGAACGCCGCGACTTCGATCTTGGTGCCGCCCAGGTCTACGCCGAGTCTCATGGGAAGAATAAATTGTTCTGACCCCATTTACCGGAAGGTGTCGAGCCATTGGCGCAGCCAGGCGCGCGCCGCCGAGGGGTGGGCGAGCCGCCAGGGCGCCGCGGTCTCGCCGGGGCCCACCTTGATGGAGTGGCCCTCGAGGCGGTTCACGATACGAAAGCCGTACTCGTCCGTGACGTCGTCGCCCAGGAACACCGGCGTGCGCCCGGCATACGGCGCCTCCCGCATGAATTCCTCGATGGCCATGCCCTTGTCGGCCCCGGCGGGCTTGAGCTCCCACACCATTTTCCCGCCCTGAATCTGCACCGCGCTGCCGAGCGGCGCGGACGCCTTGCGCACCGCCTCGAGCGCGGCCTGCTCGAGCTCGGGAGCGAGGCGGTAGTGCAGCGCGAGGCTCGCCCCCTTGTCCTCCAGCGCCAAACCGGAATGCCGGGCGGCGAACTCACGCAGCTTTTCCTTCGGGCGCGCAAGCGTTTCCACGGGAAATCGATGGCGGTGGCGCCTGCCGTGCGCGTCGCGCCGCTCGAAGCCGTGCTGTCCCGCGGCGGGCAGCGTGAGGGGCGCGAACATCCCGTCGAGCTGGGCGAGCGAGCGGCCGCTGATCAGTGCGAGCGCCCCGCCGGCGGCGCGCTGCAGGCCTTCGACCAGCGCGCAGTCCACGGCGTGCGTGTCCACCTCGTCGGGCCGCTCGGCGATGTCGAGCAACGTGCCGTCGACGTCGAGGAACAGCGCCCAGCCCGGCTGGAAAGGCGGAACCCGCACCGCGGGCTAGCCCGCCGCGGCCTTGCGCCGCGCGGCGCGCGTGCGCGAAAGAACGCGCTTGCGGTGGCGCATGCGCGCGGCGTCGAGCAGCATGCGGCCCGCCCAGCGGTAGACGTTGAACTCCTGGACCAGGTTCCTCATGCTGCGCATGCGCGCGCGCTGCTCCTCTGGGGACATGGTGAGCGCGAGATGCATGGCCGCGGCGCTCTGCTCGATGTCATAGGGGTTGACGATCAGCGACTCGGCGAGCTCGCGCGCCGCGCCGGTGAACTGGGAGAGTATCAGCACTCCCTGCTCATCGTCGCGCGCCGCGACGAATTCCTTCGCCACCAGGTTCATGCCGTCGTGCAGGCTCGATACATAGCACAGCTCGGCGGCGCGGTATAGCTCGTAGACCTGCGCCGCGTCGTGGTGCTCGATCCTGAGGATGATCGGCTCGTAGCCCGGCCGGCCGAAGCGCTCGTTGATGCGCGCTGCGAGCCCCCGCACCCGCGCGTCGAGGTTCTGGTACTCGTCGATCGAGGAGCGCGAGGGCGCGGCGACCTGGATGAACGAGAACTGGCCCACCCAGCGGGGCTCGAGCTCCAGCAGCCGCTCGATCGCGGCGAAGCGCTCGAGGATGCCCTTGGTGTAGTCCAGGCGATCGACGCCGACGCCGAGCTTCACCTCCGGCGCCACGCCGAAGCGGCTGCGCACCTGGCTGCGGCACTCGGGCACCGGGCCCTGCAGCTGCAGCGCCGCCGGCGGCCACTCGATGGAGATCGGATAGCGGCGCACCTCGGTCGGGTTGCCGCCGTAGGAGATGGTGAAGGTCTCGCGGTCGACGCGCGCCTCGAGGAAGCGGTCGACGGTGTCGAAGAAGTTGTTGCAGTGGAAT
Organism: uncultured Enterobacteriaceae bacterium; assembly: GCA_964546195.1. Lineage (GTDB taxonomy): Bacteria > Pseudomonadota > Gammaproteobacteria > Burkholderiales > SG8-39 > SCGC-AG-212-J23. Next base: position 4,816 of record CAZJJC010000034.1, read on the forward strand.
TGCGTGTGGAAGCCGAGGATGGAGGAGCCGAGCATGCCCTCGAGCACCTCCTCGCGCCAGGGCAGGATGCCGAAGGCCTCGGGGTTGGGCCAGGGAATGTGCCAGAAGGTGATGATGGTGGCGCGCGGCAGGCGCTCGCGCACCATGCGCGGCAGCAGGGCGAAGTGGTAATCCTGCACCAGGATGATCGGGTCCTCGCTGCGCGCCTCGTCCGCCACGATGTCGGCGAAGCGCTGGTTCACGTTGCGGTAGTGCTCCCAGTCCTGGGTGCGGAAGGTCGGCCGCGTATGCGCGATGTGGCACAGCGGCCACAGGCCTTCGTTGGCGAAGCCGAAGTAGTAGCCCTGCTCCTCCTCCTGCGACAGCCACACGCGGCGGATGCGGTAGGCCGGATGGTCGGGCGGCACCATCACGTGGTCGTGCTTGTCGACCGTGTCGCGGTCCGCGGTGCCCGCGCCGTGCGCGATCCAGGTGCCCGAGGTGGCGCGCACGATCGGCTCGAGCGCCGTCACCAGGCCGCTCGCCGGGCGCTGGATCTCGATCACGTTGTCCTTGCGCCGAGTATGAATATAGGGCTCCCGGTTCGAGACGATCAGCACCTCGTCGCCCTTCAGGTCCTGGCGCAGGATGCGGCGCAGCGCGTCGGGTCCCCAGGTGGTCTGCGACTCGTCGCGCGCATGGCGCTCGGCCTCTAGATCGAGCACCAGCGCCTGCAGGTCGCGCGCGATCGGCCGCAGCTCGGGCGAGGCGGATTTCCAGCCGACCGGCGAGCGCAGCAGCGTTTCGCCCTTCACCAGAGCCTTCATGCCGGCCACCCAGCCGCGCCAGCTGATCTCGGCGATCACCACCGTGATCAGCGCCACCACCGTGGCGATGGCGGCGAATAGGTACAGCACGTATTTTTTCGTGTCGGCGCTGCGCCGCTGCAGCGCGCTCATGTCGTGCACGATGACCAGCTCGCCGAAGGCGCTTTCATCCGCGCTGGCGATGCGGTTCGCCGAGACGTGCAGCGGCCCGTCGGGCAGCTCCAGCACCCAGTTGCGCTCCGCCGTCGCCTCGGAGGTGCTGCAGCGGATCCCCGCCGGGAATGCGGCCGTGGCGTAGGCCAGCCGCCCGGCGCGATCGCAATAGCCAAGCGCGTAGATGCGCTGATCCTGGATGATGCGCTCGAAGTAGCGCAACACCTTGTCTTTCGCCCCCTCGGGCTCGCTCGCCAGCTCGGCGAGCGGTTCCTGGGCGGTCTTGGCGATAAGCGAGCCGCGGATGTCCAGGTCACGCACGAACCACTGGAAGGTAAGCCGGTCCACCAGCGGCACCACCGCGTAGGCGATGGCGGCGAGCGCCAAGGCGAGGGGTACGACGAAGCGCAGCGACAGCGGCATGGGGCTCCCGGCGAATCCCCATTGCTGTAGCAAATTTCAGGCCGTCTGGCTGTCCTCCGGGGATTCGAGGACGGGTGTCGCTTCGACGTCCTTCAGGCGCCGCTCGATCTGGCGCGTGCGCACCTCGGCCTGGTCGATCGAGTTGGCCACGCTCTGCAGCTGCAGCTTGGTGCGCGCCAGCACCTCGCCGAACTTGCCGAACTCGTTCTTTACCTCGCCGAGCACCTTCCAGACCTCGGAGGAGCGCTTCTCTATCGCCAGGGTGCGAAAGCCCATCTGCAGGCTGTTCAGCACCGCCGTCAGCGTGGTCGGACCGCATACCGTGACCCGCCAGTCGCGCTGCAGCTGCTCGAACAGTCCCGGCCGCCGCAGCACCTCCGCGTACAGGCCTTCGAAGGGCAGGTAGAGCAGCGCGAACTCGGTCGTGGCGGGCGGCTCGAGGTACTTCTCGGCCAGTACCCGGGCTTCCAGCCGCACCCGGGCTTCGAGCGCCTTGGCCGCCGCTTCCGCCGCGACCGCGTCGCCGGCTTCCTGCGCGTCCTGCAGCCGCTGGTAATCCTCCAGCGGAAACTTGGCGTCGATCGGCAGCCAGACATGGCCGGCGTCGCCGCCCCGCCCCGGGAACTTGACGGCGAACTCGACCCGCTCGCGCGAGCCGGGGCGGGTCGCCACGTTGGTCTCGTACTGCTCCGGGGTCATGACCTGCTCGAGGATGGCGGCGAGCTGCACCTCGCCCATCACGCCCCGCGTTTTTACATTGGAGAGCACTCTTTTCAGGTCGCCCACGCCGGTGGCGAGCGTCTGCATCTCCCCCAGACCCTTGTGCACCAGCTCCAGGCGCTCGGAGACCTGCTTGAACGACGCTGAAAGCCGCTGCTCCAGCGTGGCATGCAGCTTCTCGTCCACGGTGTGGTGGATGCGCTCGAGGCTGCTCTCGACCGCCTGGCGCAGGGTCTCGGACTGCGCGTTCTGCACCGTGGCGATGGCCCCCATCTGCGTCGATAGGGTCTGGCTGAACATAGCCAGCGCCCTCGAAAGATCGTCGCGCGCTTCTTTGGCGCTGGCGCGCTCGCGCAGCAGCACGAGAGCGATCAAGCCGACCGAAACACAAGCCGCGATGAGTGTCGCTGCAAGAAGAAGCTCGATCACGCGGGCGAGGTTACACCGAATCGCGCAGCGTGAGCGCCGGCGAGGCGCGCAGCACCTTGCGCGCCGAGAGCCAGGCGTTGAACGAGAGCAGCGCGATGCCGGCGAGCGGTCCGGCGAGCCACAGCTGCGGGCTCGGCGGCAGGTCGAGCTCGAACACGCGCCGCGCGAGCAGCTGGCCGATGACGGCGGCGCCGAGCGTGGCGAGCAGCCCGGCCACCGCGCCCATCGCCAGGAACTCGATGCGTTGCGCGCCGGTGACCTGCGCGCGCGAGGCGCCGTAGACGCGCATCACCGCGGCTTCGCGCCGGCGCTCGTCTTCGGTGGAGACCAGCGCGGAATACAGCACCAGCAGCCCCGCGCCGAGCGCGAACAGGAAGATGAACTGCACTGCGCCGACCAGCTGGTCGACGACCTCCTGCGCCTGGCGCACCGCGGCGGCGACGTCGACGAGGGTGAGATTGGGAAAGCGCGCGGAGAGCTGGTTCAGGAGCGTCTCGCCGCCCGGCTCGACGCGAAAGGCGCTGACGAAGCTCACCGGCATGCCCGCGAGCACGCGCGGCGGCGCGACGACGAAGAAATTCACCTTCATCGAGTCCCAGCGCAGCTTGCGCAGCGACGTGATGCGGGCGCTGAAGCTCGCGCCGCCGACCGTCCAGGTGAGCTCGTCGCCGAGCTTCCAGCCCAGGCGCTGGGCGATGCCCTCCTCGACCGACAGCTCCTGCCCGTCGGCCTGGAGCCAGCGGCCCGCCGTCACCTCGTTGTGCGAAGGCAGCTCGGTCATGTACGAGAGATTGAACTCGCGCTCGACCAGGCGCTTGGCGCGCTCTTCTTCGTAATCGTCCTCGCTCACGGGCTTGCCGTTCACTGCGACCAGCCGTCCGCGCACCATGGGATAGAGCTCGGGCACCGAGATGTTCTGCTCTTTGAAAAAATCCCCGACGGCCGCAAGCTGGTCTGGCTGCACCCCTACAAGAAAGCGGTTGGGCGCATCGGCCGGTGCGCTGCGCCGCCAGGCATCCACCAGGTCGTTGCGCGTGAAGGTCAGCAGCAGGACCGCGGTGAGCCCCAGCGCCAGCGCCGCCACCTGCACCGCGTTGCCGCGCGCGTGGCGGCGCAGATTGGTAAGGCCGTAGCGAAAGCGCCGGCCGAAGCGGCGCACCACTGCCGGGCGCGTGAGCAGCCTCAGCACGGCCCACGCGAGGGCGAAGAACACCAGCACCGCGGCGGCGAAGCCGCCGACCACGTAGCCGCCCAGCTTCAGGTCGCCCGCCTGCCAGATGAGCAGGCCGCCGAAAGCCGCCGCTCCGGCGGCATAGGAAGCATAGGAGCGGGGGCTGAACCCGGTCTCGCGGCGCATTACGCGCACTGCGGGGACGTTTTTCAGCTGCAGCAGCGGCGGCAGCGCGAAGCCGAGCAGCAGCACCAGGCCGACGAGAAAGCCCTGCACCGCGGGCCGCGCGCTCGGTGCCGGCAGTTGCGCCCGCAGCAACTCGGCCAGCGCCGCGCCTATCGCTTCCTGAAAGATGAATCCCGCAAGCACGCCCACGGCGCAGGCGCCGGTGCCCAGCAGCGCGAATTCAAGGCCGTACAGCGCCACCAGGCGAGCCTGGGTGGCGCCCAGGCAGCGCATCACCGCGCAGCCGTCGAGGTGGCGCTCGACGAAGCGCCGCGTGCCGAGCGCGATGGCCACGCCGGCGAGCACGGCCGCAAGCAGCGCCGTCAGGCCGAGGAAGCGCTCGGCGCGGTCGATGGATTCGCGCACCTGCGGCCGGCCGGTCTCGAGGTTCTCGACGCGCTGGCCGCGCGACAGCCGGGGCTGCACAAACCTTTCGAACGACTGGATTCTTTCAGGCGGACCCGCGGCATACAGGTAGTACCAGACCCGGCTGCCGGTCTGGATCAGGGTGGTGGCGGCCACATCGTCGGCGTTCATCAGCAAGCGTGGCGCGATGTTGAAGAAGTTCGCGCTGCGCTCGGGCTCGAGCGTCAGCACCGCCGCTACGCGCAGCTCGGCGCGCCCCAGGCGCACGCGCGAGCCGACCGGGGCGCCGAGCGCGGACACGAGCTGCTCGTCCAGCCAGACCGTGCCGGTCTGCGGCGCGCGCTCGGCGGGCGCATCGGGCGCGCCCGGCGCCGGCGCGATGCGCAAGCGGCCGCGCAGCGGATAGTTCTGCGTCACCGCCTTGACGCCGGCGAGCTGGTTCCTGTCGCCGGCGAAAGCCATGCTGACGAAGTTGAGCGCTTCGGCCTGCTGCAGTCCATGGGAATCGGCGTCTTTTCGAATCTCTTCACTCCAGGGGTGATCGGAGACCAGCACCAGATCGGCGCCGAGAAGCTGGTGGGCGTCGCGCACCAGCGCCCGGCTGACGCGGTCGGCGAAGAATGCGACGCTGGTGACGCTCGCCACGGCGATGACCAGCGCGACCGCCAGGACGCGCAGCTCTCCTGCACGCCAGTCCCGGGCAAGCATGCGCCAAGCCTGTTTCAGGGGACGATCCTTCCGGCCGCGAGCCGCACCACCCGCTGGCATTTCGAAGCGAGCGGCTCGTCGTGCGTGACGAGGATCAGCGTGGTGCCGAACTCGCGGTTCATCTCGAACAGCAGGCCGATCACCGCGGCGCCGGAGTCGGGGTCCAGGCTGCCGGTGGGCTCGTCGGCGAACAGCAGCTTCGGCCGCACGACGAAGGCGCGCGCCAGCGCGACGCGCTGCTGCTCGCCGCCGGAAAGGTGCTTCGGATAGTGCTGCAGCCGCTCCCCGAGGCCCACGCGCTCGAGCATCGCTTTCGCAGAATCTTCCGCGCGGGGGTTTTCTGCCAGCTCCAGGGGCAGCATGACGTTTTCGAGGGCGGTGAGCGAGGGCAGCAGCTGGAAGGACTGGAACACGAAGCCCACGCTGCGGCCGCGCAGCTCGGCTCTCCGGTCCTCGTCGAGCGCAAACAGGTCCGCGCCTTCTATCGTCACGCTGCCCGCGCTCGGCGTGTCGAGGCCGGCGAGGATGGCAAGCAGCGTCGACTTGCCCGAGCCGGAGGCGCCGACCACCGCGATGACCTCGCCGGAGGTGACCGCGAGATCGATCTCGCGCAGAATGACGAGGTCCGAATCACCGCTTTTCACGGTCTTGCCAATGCCTTGTGCCTTCAGAACGATGTTGTTCGCCATGCTCCTTGCGGCAAGCGGGGCAGCGCTTTGCGCGGAAAAATCCATCCTGGTAGTCGGTGACAGTTTGTCGGCGGCCTACGGCATTGCCCAGGCGCGCGGCTGGGTGGCGCTGCTCGGCGAGCGCCTGGAGCGCGAGCATCCGGATTATATCGTCCTCAACGCGAGCATCTCGGGCGATACGAGCAGCGGCGGCGCTTCGCGCATCGACAAAAGCCTGCAGCAGCACAAGCCGGCCGTGCTCATCGTCGAGCTGGGCGCCAACGACGGGCTGCGGGGCCTGCCGATCGCGCAGATGAAGGAGAACCTCGGGCGCATCGTCGAGCAGGGGCAAAAGGCCGGGGCGCGCGTGCTGCTGTTGGGCATGAAGCTGCCGCCGAACTACGGGCCCGAATACACCGAGGCGTTCGAGTCGGCCTACGGCGAGCTCGCGAAGCGCTACAAGGTCGCGCTGGTGCCGTTCCTGCTCGAGGACTTCGCCACCAAGCCCGATCTCTTCCAGCCGGACCGCATCCATCCCAACGAGGCCGCGCAGCCGCTGATGCTCGAGCGCGTCTGGAAAGCCCTGAAGCCTCTGCTCAAATAACGCTGAGGCGGGCACTGCCCGCTTTCAGCTCGCCGATCACGACGGCCTCGGCGAAGCCTCGCTTGCTGAACTCCTCCAGGACGGCATCGGCCGCATCCGGCGCGCAGGCCACGAGCAGGCCGCCGCTGGTCTGGGGGTCCGACAGCAGCTTGCGCTTCCATTCCGGGAAATCCGCCGGCAGCGCGACCTCGTGCCCGTAGCCTTTCCAGTTGCGCTCGGAGGCGCCGGTGGCCACGCCCTGCTTGACCCAGTCGAGCGCCTCGCCGATCACCGGCAGCGCGTCGAAGCGCACCTGTCCCGCGACCTTGGAGCCGCGCAGGATCTCCAGCAGGTGCCCGGCGAGGCCGAACCCGGTCACGTCGGTCACCGCATGCACGCCCGCCAGGTCGGCGAGCGCTTCGCCCGGGGTGTTGAGCCGCGTGGTCCAGTCGAGCATCGCGCGGTAGCCGGCCTGCGAAAGCTTGCCCTGCTTGAGGGCGGCGGAAAGGATGCCGATGCCGAGCGGCTTGCCGAGAATAAGAACATCACCTGCTTCGGCGGTGCTGTTTCTCTTGATGTGATTTGGATGAACCAGGCCCAGAGCCACCAGGCCGTAGATCGGCTCCAGCGTGTCGATGGAGTGCCCGCCGGCGATCGGGATGCCGGCGGCGGCGCACACCGACTCGCCGCCTTCGAGGATTTTGCGGATCAGCGCGAGCGGCAGCTTGTCGAGCGGCATGCCCAGGATCGCCAGCGCGAAGATCGGCCGCGCGCCCATCGCGTAGACGTCGGAGATCGCGTTGGTGGCGGCGATGCGCCCGAAGTCGAACGGATCGTCGACGATGGGCGTGAAGAAATCGGTGGTCGCGACCAGCGCCTGGCTGTCGTTCAACCGGTACACCGCGGCGTCGTCGGCGGTCTCCGTGCCGACGAGGAGATCCTCGGGCAGGCCGCGGATCGGGCTGGCGGAAAGAATTTCGGAAAGCACGGCCGGGGCGATCTTGCAGCCGCAGCCGCCGCCGTGGCTCAGCTCGGTGAGGCGCATGCGTTCGGGAGCGTTCATAGGCGTAAAATTCTATAGTGGATTTCAGGAGCTACGACACCGTAATCGACTGCCGCTCGCCTGCGGAATACGCGCAGGACCACGTTCCGGGCGCCGTTTCGGCGCCGGTGCTCGACGACGCCGAGCGCGCCACCGTGGGGACGATGTACAAGCAGCTTTCGGCCTTCGACGCAAAGAAGCTCGGCGCCTCGCTGGTGGCGAAGAATATCGCGCGCCACGTGGAGACCCTATTCGGCGGCAAGCAGCGCGGCTGGCGGCCGCTGGTCTACTGCTGGCGCGGCGGCAAGCGCTCGGGTGCGATGGCGCATGTGCTGCGCGAGATCGGCTGGCAGGCGCACACGCTGGAAGGGGGGTATCGGCGCTACCGGCAGTGGGTCGTTTCCGAGCTCGAGAGCGTTCCGGAAGGGCTGGAATTGCGCGTGGTCCACGGTCCCACCGGCAGCGGCAAGAGCCGCCTGCTCGCCGCCCTGCGCCAGGCGGGCGCGCAGGTGCTCGACCTGGAGAACCTCGCCGCGCACCGCGGCTCGGTGCTGGGCAACCTGCCGGACCGTGCGCAGCCTTCGCAGAAGTGGTTCGAAAGCCAGCTGCTCGAAGCGCTGTGGGCCTTCGACGCCGCAAGACCGGTGTTCGTGGAGGGCGAATCGAAGAAGATCGGTCAGCTGCAGGTGCCCGAGGCGCTGATCGCGCGCATGCGGGCCTCGCGCTGC
>CAZJJC010000035.1:0-10442 GCA_964546195.1 uncultured Enterobacteriaceae bacterium
TCCTAATGCCTTGCTGGCCGTAAACGCGAGAGATCCGGAAGCGTGACGGGGCGCGCAGCCTCGAAGGCGCGCGCGGCGCGCAGCACCAGCGCGTCGGCGAAGCGCGGGCCGACGATCTGCAGGCCGACCGGCAGGCCGGCCTGGGTGAACCCGCAGGGAATCGAGGCGGCGGGCTGGCCGGTGAGGTTGAAGGGGTAGGTGAACGGGGTCCAGTCGGTCCAGCGCTTGTTGTCCGGGGTCTGGGGGACTTCCCGGCCGACGTCGAAGGCCGGGACGGCGAGCGTCGGGGTCACGAGCAGGTCGTAGTCGCGGTGGAAGAGGTTCATGTGCATGCCGAGGGCGCCGCGCTTCATCTGCGCTTCCAGCAGGTCGCGCGCGCTCACCGCTTCGCCTAGCGCCGCGACTTCGAGCAGGCCCGGGTCGACCGGCTTTGTGTCCTTCAGGGATCTGACGAGTGCGGCAGCGCCGCAGAACCAGTGCACGCGGAAGATGGGCTCGGCATTCTCGAAGCCCGGGTGCTTCTCCTCGAGCTTCGCTCCGAGATCGGCAAATACCCTGGCCGCGCGGTGGACGATCTGCTCTACCTCGGGGTCGACCTTCGTGTAGCCGAGGTTCGAGGAGTAGGCGATGCGCAGGTCGCGCACGCCGGCATCGATGCCGGCGCGGTAGTCGCGCGGCTCGTAGGGCAGGGCATGCCAGTCGCGCGCGTCGGGCAGCGAGAGCACCGTGAGCATCAGCGCCGCGTCCTGCACGTCGCGGCTGATGGGGCCGACGTGCGCCACGGTGCCGAAGGGCGAGAGCGGCCAGGCCGGCACGCGGCCGAACGACGGCTTGATGCCGAACAGCCCGGTGAAGCTGCAGGGGATGCGGATCGAGCCGCCGCCGTCGGTGCCCACGGCGAGCGGCCCCATGCCGGCGGCCACCGCCGCCGCTGCGCCGCCGGAGGAGCCGCCCGGGGTCTTGTCCGCATTCCAGGGATTGCGCGTGATGCCGGTGAGCGGGCTGTCGGTCACGCCCTTCCAGCCGAATTCCGGCGTGGTGGTCTTGCCGATGAGCAGCGCGCCGTGCTCGCGCAGGCGCGCCGTGGCCGGTGCGTCGTCGTTCCAGGGGCCTTTCGGGTCGATCGTTTTCGAGCCGCGCAGCGTCGGCCACCCCTTGGTGAGGACGATGTCCTTGATCGACACCGGCACGCCGTCGAGCAGGCCTTTCGGCTGCCCGGCGGACCAGCGGGCTTCGGAGGTTTTGGCATCCTCGATCAGGCGGTCCGACACCAGGTTGAAGGCATTCAGGCGCGGATTGAAAGCCTCGACGCGCGCAAGCACCGCGCGCGCCACTTCCACCGGGGAAAGCGTGCGCTTGCGGAAGCCTTCAAGCAGCTCCGTGGCGGTAAGCGCGCAAAGCTCGCTCATAAATGGGGTACGTCCCTATTTTTCGGTCGCGAGCTTGGCGAGCGCCTTGTCGCGCCACAGCGGCCAGGCGCGCACGTAGTCCTGGTGCGCGACCGACGCCTGCACTTCGGCTTGGTCGAAATACGTGATCCTGCCGCCGGGGCCGGCGAGCAGCAGCGCCTGCATCTGCATGCGCGCGCTCTGCTCGAGATAGATGCTGCGCCCGACCGCGCGCGGCAGGTTCTCGCCGACCACCACCGAGCCGTGGCCGCGCATCAGGGCGGCGGGCCCGGCGGCCAGGGTTTTCGCCAAGGCAGCTCCAAGAAAAGAATCTCTTATTAGGAGGTCGGAGCCCTGCTTGACGGCGCGGATCTCGAAGTTGGGCAGGCCCTCGCCGATGAAGGCCGCCATGTGGTAGAGCGCCTTCATCGGCACGTCGGTCACGCTGAAGGGGACGACGGACGGGGAGTGGTTGTGCACCACGCAGTTCACTTCCGGGCGCGCGCGGTAGATCTCGCCGTGGATGAAGCGCTCGAGCACCGATTCGCGGCCGCCGTCGTCGATCGGCCGGCTGTCGAGGTCGTACTCGATCAGATCGCGCTGGGTGACCCGCTCCGGGGCGAGCGAGCGCGCGAGGTAATAGCGCTGCGGATTGCGCGGCGAGCGCAGGCTGACGTGCCCGTAGGCGTCGATGACGCCGTGCTCGGCGAGGATGCGGTAGGCGGCGGCGAGGTCGCGCAGCTCTTCCCGGGGTTCCACCATCAGTCGGCCTTGATGCCGGCCGCTTTCACCACCCGCGACCAGCGCGGCAGCTCGCGCCGCACCAGCTCGCCCAGGCGCTCGGGCGCTCCGCCGCGCGGCGTCATGCCCTGCTTCTCGAGCACCGCGCGCACCGCCGGATCCTTGAGCGCGGCATCGATCTCGCCGTTCACTTTCTGCAGGACCCGGGATGGCGTATTGGCCGGCGCAAAGGCGCCGTACCAGGTCTCCACTTCCAGGTCGGACAGACCCTGTTCCTTCATCGTCGGCACGTCGGGATAGGCCGGCGAGCGCTCGGCGCTCATGATGCCGAGCGCGCGCAGCTTGCCCGACTGCACGTTCACGTGCGCCGTCTGCACCGCGGCGATCGTCGCCTGGACGTGGCCGCCCACCACGTCCTGCAGCGCGCCCGCCGCGCCCTTGTAGGGCACGTGGACGATGTCGATCCCGGTCTCGAGCTTCAGCAGCTCCATCGCCAGGTGCTGCGGCCCGCCGTTGCCCGGCGAGGAGTAGTGCATCTTTCCCGGCTCGCGCTTTGCCAGGTCGACGAACTCGCGCATCGTGCGCGCGGGCAGCTGCGGATGGATCACCACCACCAGGCCGCTCGTGGCGATCAGCGCGACCGGCGTGAAGCTCTTCACCGGATCGAAGGGCAGGGAGCTCTTCAAAGCCGGCGTGGTGCCGAACGAGGTCGCGACCAGGAGCAGGGTGTGGCCGTCGGGCGCGCTTTTCGCCACGTATTCGGTGCCGATGTGGCCGGTGGCCCCGGGCTTGTTCTCCGTGATCACCGCGGTATTCCACCGCTCGCCGAGCTTCGGCGCGAGCAGCCGCGCGAGGATGTCGGCGCCGGTGCCCGGGGTGTAGGGCACGATCAGGTGGACCGGCCGGGTGGGATAGTCCTGCGCAAAGGCGCATGTGGCGAAAAGGGCCGCGGCGAGCCCGACGAGGGCTTTTTTCATGGAATTGTCCTCATGACGCGGTCATTATAGATACGGCCCCACCTATCTTTCAGGAGGATGCATGAAGAAGCTCGCGGTCTTTATCGCTGTGATGGCGGCCTGCGGCGCGGCACAGGCCGCGGGCATCGGCTTGCGCGCCGGCACCACCGGGATAGGCGCCGACGTCGCCTGGAGCATCGCCCCCACCCTGAGCGCGCGCCTCGGCTATTCGGCGCTCAAGTGGAGCCAGGACGTCGAAACCTCGGACGTCGAGTACGATGGCAAGCTGAAGCTGTCGAACCTTAACGGCATGATCGACTTCCATCCGCTCGGTCCGGTGTTCCGCATCACAGGGGGCGTGATCCTGAACGACAACAAGTACGACGTGCGCGGCGAGCGCTTCGGCGGTAGCCTCAGCGGCACGGTGACGCCCGGCCGCAGCGCGGCGCCTTACCTGGGCATCGGCTGGGGCACGGTGGCCGGCACCGGCATCAATTTCTACGCCGACCTGGGCATCATGTTCATGGGCTCGCCCAAGGCGAGGCTGAGCGCCGATTGCGGCGGCCTGACGCCCGGCACCTGCGCTTCGCTGCAAAGCGAGGTGGCCGCAGAGCAGGCGCGGCTGGAGGACGAGTTGAAGCGCTTCAAGTACTTTCCGGTGCTGAACCTCGGGCTGACCATTGGCTTCTAGCGCTCGCACGCTCACGCGCTACAACGCGTGGGCGAACGAGGTCCTCTTCAAAGCGGTCGCCGCGCTGCCCGAAGGCGAGGCCGTCAAGCCGCGCCAGAGCGTATTCAGGAACATGGTGCACACGCTCAACCACAACTACGTCATCGACCGCATCTTCCAGGCGCACCTCGAAGGCCGCCGGCACGAGTACAGCGCGCGCAATACCCCGGAGCATCCGCCGCTCGCCGAGCTGTGGCGCGCGCAAAAGGCGATCGACCGCTGGTACGTCGACTGGAGCGACGCCATCAGCGAAGCCGCGCTGGACGAGAAGGTCAGCTTCACCTACGTCGGCGGCGGCGAAGGCGTCATGACCCGCGGCGACATCCTGCAGCACCTGGTGAACCACACCAGCTACCACCGCGGCTTCGTCGCCCAGATGATGTACGACATCCCGGTGCGCCCGCCTGTCACCGACCTGACGGTCTACCTCCGGGACGTCCACCCGCAAAAAGCGTAAAGTGCGCGCCAGCGGCGAACCCTGCGCCGTCCATAACTAGAAAGGGCATAACAATGAAAACAGAACTGCATTACCTGGTTTACGTCACGGCCCTGACCGGCCTTCTGTGGGTGCCTTACATCCTGGACCGCATCGCGAAGTGGGGCCTGATCGGGGCGGTGGGCTATCCCAACAACCCGCCGCCGCAATCGCCCTGGGCGCGGCGCCTGATGAAGGCGCACCTGAACGCGGTCGAGAATCTCGTGGTGTTCGCGGCGCTGGTGCTCGCCGCGCACGCGCTCGGGGTGAGCGGCGGCGCCGTTGCGACCGCGGCGATCGTCTATTTCTGGGCGCGCCTCGTCCATGTGCTCGCCTACGCCTTCGCCGTTCCGTGGGTGCGCACGCTCGCATTCACGGTGGCATTCTTCGCGCAGGCGACCGTCGCCTGGCAGATCCTGGCGAGGTAACCGGCTGACGCCGCATATCCGGCCCGAAGCTCCGGGCGATATCGCGGCGGTGCATGCAGTGCACGCCTCGGCGGCATGACGGCGCTTCAGGTTCTCAAGACGGTATTCGGCCATCCCGCGTTCCGCGGCGCGCAGGAGGAGATCGTCGCGCACGTGGCAGGCGGCGGCGATGCGCTGGTGCTCATGCCCACCGGCGGCGGCAAGTCGCTGTGCTACCAGCTGCCGGCGCTGCTGCGCGAGGGTACCGCGCTGGTGATCTCGCCGCTGATCGCGCTGATGCAGGACCAGGTGGCCGCGCTGCGCCAGCTCGGCGTGCGCGCGGCGTTCCTCAATTCCACGCTCGATGGGAAGGAATCCTGGGCGACGGAGCAGGCGCTGTGCGATGGCAAGCTCGACCTGCTGTATGTCGCGCCGGAGCGGCTGGTCATGCCGCGCATGCTCGAGCGCCTTTCCCGGACGAAGCTCGCGCTGTTCGCCATCGACGAGGCGCACTGCGTGTCGCAGTGGGGCCACGACTTCCGCCCGGAATACCTGCAGCTGTCGCTGCTGCACGAGCGCTTTCCGCGCGTGCCGCGCATCGCGCTCACCGCCACCGCCGATCCGCAGACGCGCGAGGAGATCGTCCGCCGCCTGGCGCTCGAGGACGCGAAAGTCTTCATCTCGAGCTTCGACCGGCCGAACCTGCGCTATACCATCGTCGACAAGCACGAGCCGCGCGCGCAGCTTCTGCGCTTCATCCGCGAAGAGCATCCGGGCGAGGCCGGCATCGTCTACTGCCTGTCGCGCAAGAAGGTCGACGAAACCGCCGCCTGGCTCGCCGGCGAGGGCCTGCGCGCGCTGCCCTACCACGCCGGCATGGACTCGGCGTCGCGCGCCTCCCACCAGGAGCGCTTCCAGCGCGAGGAGGGCGTGATCATCGTCGCCACCATCGCCTTCGGCATGGGCATCGACAAGCCCGACGTGCGCTTCGTCGCGCACCTCGACCTGCCCAAAAGCGTCGAAGGCTACTACCAGGAGACCGGCCGCGCGGGGCGCGACGGCCTGCCCGCCGACGCGTGGATGACCTACGGACTGGGCGATGTCGTGCAGCTGCGCCGCCTGATCGAGCAATCCCATGCGGAAAATGCGGGCAGCGAGGAATTCCGGCGCATTTCCTTCGCCAAGCTCGATGCGCTGCTCGGCCTTTGCGAGACCGCCGGGTGCCGGCGCGTGCGCCTGCTCGGCTATTTCGGCGAGGCCGCCACGCCCTGCGGCAACTGCGACACCTGCCTCGAGCCGCCGCAGACCTGGGACGCCACCGAGGCCGCGCGCAAAGCGCTGTCGGCGATCTATCGCACCGGGCAGCGCTTCGGCGCGGTGCACCTCATCGACGTCCTGCGCGGCAAGGCGACCGAGCGCGTGGCGCAGTGGGACCACGACAAGCTCGCGGTGTTCGGCATCGGCGCCGAGCTCGACGAAGGAACCTGGCGCAACGTTTTCCGGCAGCTGGTCGCGCTCGGCTACGCCCGGCCCGATCATGACGCCTTCGGCGCCCTGCGCCTCACCGAAGTCAGCCGCCCGGTGCTCAAAGGCGAGCAGACGGTGGAAATGCGCCGCGCGGTTCCGCGAAGCAAAGCGAAGAGGAAAATTCAAGCCGCTTCCTCCGACCCGCTGCTCGCTCGGCTGAAAGCCTGGCGCACCGAGCAGGCGCGCAGCCAATCGGTCCCGCCCTACGTGGTGTTCCACGACGCCACGCTCTCGGCGATCGCAGCCGCGCAGCCGCGCGACCTCGGCAGCCTCTCGACGATCCCCGGGATCGGCGCCAGGAAGCTCGAGCGTTACGGGCCCTCGTTGCTGGATCTGCTCAAGTGCTGACGCGCCGCGCACTTTTGCTGCTTTCCTTCCTGGCATGCAGCGCGCAGGCCGAGATCCGGGCGCTGGTGGTGGAGACCGATCCGCCGGGCGAGGCGGTCACGCTCGGGCGCGACGAGGTGCTCTGGGTGCGCATCGCCTATACGACCGACGAGCCGGTCCGTATCTGGGCGCGCCCGTATCTCGGCGGCCAGGAGTACCCGGTGCAGGGCAACCCGTCGCCCATGCACACCGGCGCCGGCCATGCGCTGGGCTGGTTTTCGTTCCACCAGGCCGCCCAGGCCGACGAAATCCGCATCACGGTCGGAACGGGCGCGTCTTCGCAGCCGCTCGAAGTCGCGCGCCATCGTGTCCGCCTGACGGCGACCGGACAGCCGGGCGCCGCGCGCGCCGCTGCGCCGTGGGTCGATGAGCTCAGGCGCGAGGCCGAAGCCAAGGGCAGGCTCGAGCGCCAACGCATCGCGAGCCAGCCCGCCAGCACCGGGGACACGGCCCTTACCTACGCCCTGATGCTGCTGGTGGCCGCCGTGGTGTTCGGCGTGCCCGCGCTGCTGGTACTGGCGGTCCGCAAAACCAGTTGGACGCGGGAATGGATGCCCTACGCGGCCGCTGCGCTTTCCGGGCTCACCGTCTGCCTCGCCATCTCGCAGGCCAGCGGCAGAAAGGAAGCCTGGGATTCCGATCTCTACTTCACGATCGGCATGCCGGTCATGGTGCTCGCGATATTCGCCTTGAGCTATTTCTTCCCGCAGCGCGCGTGGCGCTGGACGCTCAGCATGGCCGTCGGGCAGTCGATCGCCATGCTGCTCGGCGGCAATTCGCTGTCGCTGTGGCCGCTGGCCATCATCGCGATGCTGTTCTTCTCGCTGCCGCAGTTCGCATTCGGCTTCGCGGGGAGCTGGCTTGCCCGGAGAAACGCGGCCTAGCGGCCGCGGAAGCCGGGCTTGCGCTTCTCGTTGAACGCACGCACGCCTTCGCGGCGGTCGTCGGTGTCGACCAGGCGGTTGTAGGCCTCGATCTCGAAGCGGTAGCCGGTGAGCAGATCGGCCTGCAACCCGTAGTGGATGGCCTTCTTCGCCTGGCGCACCGCCAGGGGCGCGTTGGCGGCGATCGCTTCTGCGGTTTCGAGCGCGTCGCTCAACGTTCCTATCCTGTTGAAAACGCCCCAGGCCAGGCCTTCGTCGGCCGTGAACTGCCGGCCCGACAGAATGAGCTCCTTGGCGCGGCGCTCGCCCACGGCGCGCGCGAGGTTCTGCGTGCCGGCGCCGCCGGGCATGATGCCCAGGCGCACTTCGGGCAGCGCGAAGCGCGCGCCGGCCGCGGCATAGACGAAGTCGCAGGAGAGCGCGATCTCGAGGCCGCCGCCGAAGGCGTGGCCGTTCAGCGCCGCGACCACCGGCAGCGGGAATTCCATCAGCGCCATGAAGCCGCGCTCGAACAGCTCGTGCTGTGCCTGCCAGTCGGCGGGCGACATGCCGTCGCGCTCCTTGAGGTCGGCGCCGGCGCAGAAGGCGCGCTCGCCGGCACCGGTCAGGACGACGCAGCGCAGCGCGCCGGGCTCGGCCGCCAGGCGCGTCCACAGCTCGAGCAGGTCGCGTCCCATCCGGCTGTTGAGCGCATTCAGCACCTCGGGACGGTTGAGGCGCGCCACGAGCACATGCTCGCCGCGCGGCTCGAGGCTCAGAGTCTGGTATTCCATCACTGCGAATTTTAAGTCAGCGTTGCTCGCGTAGTAGGATGGACTTTCCCGATGACCCACGTCTTGCATCGCAATCCCGGGCTCGACTACGCCTGTGCCGTGCGCGGGGAGGGGGCTTACCTGGTCGACCGCGCGGGCAAGCGCTATCTGGACGCCTCGGGCGGGGCGGCGGTGTCGTGCCTCGGGCACTCCGACCGCGCGGTGATCCAGGCGATCCAGCGCCAGCTCGAGCGCCTGCCTTACGCCCACACCTCCTTTTTCAGCAACGAGCCGATGGAGGCGCTCGCCGACGCGCTGGTCGCGCGCGCGCCCCGGAGCTTCGACAAGGTGTATTTCGTTTCCGGGGGCTCCGAGGCGATGGAGGCGGCGCTCAAGCTCGCGCGCCAGTACTTCGTCGAGAAGGGCGAGCCGCAGCGCGCCCATGTCATCGCGCGGCGCCAGTCCTACCACGGCAACACCCTCGGCGCGCTCGCGGTCGGCGGCAACCCGTGGCGGCGCAGGCAGTTCGAGCCGCTGCTGATCGAGACGACGCACGTCTCGCCCTGCTACGCCTATCGCGGCAAGCAGGCGGGGGAAAGCGACGTTGCGTACGCAGATCGCCTGGCTTTCGAGTTACAACAAGCCATTGAAAAGCTGGGCGGCGAGAACGTTATCGCGTTCGTGGCCGAGACGGTGGTCGGGGCCACGCTCGGCGCCGTGCCGCCGGTGCCCGGATACTTCAAGCGCGTGCGCGAAATCTGCGACCGCCACGGCATCCTGCTCATCCTGGACGAAGTCATGTGCGGCATGGGGCGCTGCGGCACGCTATGGGCCTTCGAGCAGGAAGGCGTCGTGCCCGACCTGGTGGCGATCGCCAAGGGCCTGGGCGCCGGCTATCAGCCGATCGGCGCGCTGCTGGTTTCCCAGGCAATTGCCCACACCATCGAAAATGGCAGCGGCTTCTTCCAGCACGGCCATACCTACATCGGGCATGCCGCGGCCTGCGCCGGGGCGCTGGCGGTGCAGAAGCGCCTGCACGAGGAGGGGGTTCTCGCACGGGTCGCTCCCACCGGAAGATTGCTTGAAGCGAAGCTGCGAGGCGCTTTCGGCGATCACCCGCACGTCGGCGACATCCGCGGCCGCGGCCTCCTTTGGGGCCTCGAGCTGGTCGCCGACCGGGCGACCCGGCGGCCTTTCGACCCGCAGCTGCAGGTGCATGCGCGCATCAAGCGGGAAGCGCTGGCCGCCGGGCTGCTGTGCTATCCGATGGGCGGCACGCTGGACGGCCGGCAGGGCGACCATATCTTGCTTGCGCCGCCCTTCATCGTCGAAGAGGCGCAGCTCGACGAACTTGTCGATAAACTAGCCATGGCGATTACTCTGGAGGTGCAAACATGAAACTTTCGATCCTAAGCGCGGCGCTGGCGGCCGCAGGCCTGCTCGCGGCGATGCCCGCGGCGCAGGCGCAGCAGAAGTTCGTCACCATCGGCACCGGCGGCGTCACCGGCGTGTACTACCCCGCCGGCGGCGCGATCTGCCGCCTGGTGAACAAGGACCGCGCCAAGCACGGCATCCGCTGCTCGGTGGAATCCACCGGCGGCTCGGTATTCAACATCAACACCATCCGCGCCGGCGAGCTCGACCTCGGCGTGGCGCAATCCGACGTGCAGTTCAATGCCGCCAAGGGGACCTCCAACTTCCAGAAGGACGGCGCCTTCCGGGAGCTGCGCGCGGTGTTCGCGCTGCACCCGGAGCCGGTCACCGTCATGGGCCGCAAGGAGCTGAACGCGAAGAGCTTCAGCGACTTCAAGGGCAAGCGCTTCAACGTCGGCAACCCCGGCTCGGGCACGCGCGCCACGGCGGAAGAGCTGCTGGCCGCCGTGGGATGGAAGCTGTCGGATTTCTCGCTCGCCTCCGAGTTGAAAGCCGACGAGCACGGCCCGGCGCTGTGCGACGGCAAGATCGACGGCTTCCTTTACCTGGTCGGCCACCCTTCGGCCAACATCCAGGACCCGAGCACGGTGTGCGGCGCGAAGCTCGTCAACGTCACCGGGCCGGCGGTGGACAAGCTGGTGAAGGCGCATGCGTACTACGCGCACGCCACCATCCCGGGCGGCATGTACCCGGGCAACGACCAGGACACCAAGACCTACGGCGTGCTCGCCACCGTGGTGTCCTCGTCCAAGGTGCCCGCC
>CAZJJC010000036.1:0-31831 GCA_964546195.1 uncultured Enterobacteriaceae bacterium
CGCGTCGCCTTCATCGGCGGCCACTGCATCGTGGACGAATGGCTGGGCGAGGCGCAGGACAGCGAGCATGTGCGCGACCTGTCGGTGCGCCTGCGCGGGCCGATCGTGCACGCGGTGCAGGCCACTTTCAGCGAGAACTGGGTGGAGGAGACGGCGGAGCTGTTCCTCGGCCACGACGCCTTTCCGCCGCTGGAGCGCGCCGGCGGCGTGGTGGCGCACGTGGCGAGCGTCAAGCCGGAGGGCTCCGCGCCGGCGGTGAAGATCCTGCACCACCTGGCGCTGTGCTGCGCGCGTCGGCGCCTCTGGATCCAGAACCCTTACTTCATCCCCGAGCCCGAAGCGATCGATGCTTTGGCGCAGGCGGTGAAGCGCGGGGTGGATGTGCGCGTGATGATGCCCTCGGCGGGCGCCTCCGACATGCGCATGGTGCAGCATGCCGCGCACCGCAATTTCGACCGGCTGCTCGCCGGCGGCGTGCGCCTGTTCGAATACCGCAAGACCCTGCTGCACCAGAAAGTCATGACGGTCGACGGTGTCTGGTGCGCGATCGGCTCGAGCAACTTCGACGACCGCTCGTTCGAGACGAACGACGAGATCACGCTGGGCTTCCTGGACGCGGCGCTGGCGCGCAAGCTCGAGGAGATCTTCGAGCGCGACCTCGGGGATTGCGTCGAGCTGAATTACGAGACGTGGATGAAGCGCGGGGCCTGGCACCGGCTGAAGGACAATGCCTACTATCTCTTCAACGAGGTGCTGTGATCTGATCGCGCTCACCTGCCACCCTGACAGCCGCCCCGCGGCCGATCTTCGCGTGCTCGCCCAGGCGAGCCGGACCGGGCGATCGATTCGCGTGCACTACGCGGTCGAAGGCGATCTGGGCCGCCTGCGGATTCCGCCGCCGCGTCCGCGGCGGCCGGGCGAGCACCTTTGGCAGCACAGCTGCTGCGAGCTCTTCGTCGCCCGCAGGGGAATGTCGGCGTACCATGAATTCAATTTTTCGCCTTCCGGGGAGTGGGCTGCCTATGCGTTCACCGATTATCGCCAGGGCGGGCCGCTCGCCGTGCAGGACCCGGGCATCGCCGTGCAAGCCGCGGGGCAGAAGCTCGAGCTTGCAGCCTCTGTGGAGGTGAGCATCCAGGAAAATCTTCTGGTCGGCCTGTGCGCCGTGATCGAAGACGAGCATGGCAGGCTCTCCTACTGGGCGCTGCGCCATGCCCCCGGCAAGCCGGATTTCCATCATCGCGACGGCTTCGCGCTGGAGCTCGCGTGAAGCTCGGCATCGAGCGGGTGCTGGAGGACCGCGGCCTGCAGAAGCGGCTGCAAGGACGCCGCGTGGCGCTGCTGGCGCATCCGGCGTCGGTCACGCGCGAGCTGCGCCATTCGCTCGACGCGCTCGCCGCGCTGGAGGGCGTGCGGCTCAGCGCCGCCCTGGGACCGCAGCACGGCCTGCGCGGCGACAAGCAGGACAACTTGGTGGAGTCGGCGGACTTCGTCGACCCGGCGCACGGCATCCCGGTGTTCAGCCTGTATGGCGAGGTGCGCCGGCCGACGGCGGCGATGATGGACAGCTTCGATGTGCTGCTCGTCGATCTCCAGGACCTGGGCTGCCGCGTCTATACCTATCTCACGACGCTGCGCTATGTGCTGGAGGCTGCGGCGGCGCACGCCAAGGCGGTATGGGTGCTCGACCGGCCCAATCCCGCGGGCCGGCCGGTCGAGGGCCTGACGCTGGCGGCGGGCTGGGAAAGCTTCGTCGGCGCCGGGCCGCTGCCGATGCGCCACGGCCTGACCCTGGGCGAGCTCGCGCGTTGGCTTACCCGGAAGATTCCCCTCGACGTTTCGCTCGAGGTGATCCCCATGGAAGGCTGGCAGCCGCAGGCGGCCCCGGGGTTTGGCTGGCCGCTGGGCGAGCGCGCGTGGGTGAACCCCAGCCCGAACGCTTCCAGCCTGTGGATGGCGCGCTGCTACGCCGGCAGCGTGATGCTCGAAGGCACCACGCTGTCCGAAGGGCGCGGCACGACGCGCCCCCTGGAACTCTTCGGCGCGCCCGACCTCGAGCCGCGACGGCTGCTGGGCGAGATGCAGGCCCTGGCGCCGCAGTGGATGCAAGGCTGCCGGCTGCGCGAATGCTGGTTCGAGCCGACTTTCCACAAGCATGCGGGCAAGCTGTGCGCCGGGGTGCAGATCCATGTCGACGGGCCGGCTTATGACCACGCCGCCTTCCGCCCCTGGCGGCTGATGGCGCTCGCGTTCAAGGCGCTGCGCCGGCTGCGGCCGGATTACGAGCTCTGGCGCGACTTCCCCTACGAATACGACCGGCGGCTGCCGATCGACGTCATCAACGGCGGCGCGGCGCTGCGCGAGTGGGTGGACGATCCCGCGGCCGCGCCGCGGGATCTGGAGGCGCTGGCGGCGCCGCACGAGCAGGCCTGGCGGACGGAAAGCGAAACGGTCCTCCTATACCGGTGACGCTCTAGTGGTAAGTCCGGATGGCCGGAAAGGCGCAACCGGCGTAGGGTTTAAGCCATGGCAGCGCGCCCACGCGTCCTGGTCGCCGGCACCCGGCTGGGGATCGATTCGGTCCGCGAAGTGCTCGGCGGGGATGCCGAGCTCATCGGCGCGCAGTCGGTCACCGAGGCGCTCGTTGAGGTCGACCGCGGCGTCGAGCTGATCATCTGCAATGTCCGCTTCGACGATTCGCGCATGTTCGACTTCCTCGGCGCGCTCGGCGAGCGCCCGGCCGCGCGCGGCGTTCCGGTGATCTGCTGCCGCGTGCTGCACCGGCCGCTCTCGGTGGGTACGCGGCGCGCCATCGCGCTGGCGCTCGAGGCGCTCGGGGTCACCGAGTTCGTCGACATGCAGGCGATCGAGGAGGAGCAGGGCACGGACGCGGCGCGCCTTGCGCTGCGGCGCGCGGCGCTGTCGCGGCTGGAGAGGCGCTGACTAGCGATCCCGGTCGTCGTCGTCCGGCAAGGGTTTTACGCCCGGCGGGGGCTTTTCCTTGCGCCGCAGCCAGCCATAGAGGAACAGGCCGGCGAGCCCCGCGATGAACAATGCGACGAATACGATGAGCCAGCCGCCGTCCATTCAACCGCCGAACAGCAGCATCCCCGAGAAAACCGCGGCGATCACCGACGCGATCAGGATCAGCAGGCCCGAGGCGCGCGGAAACGCCTCGACGATGCGATCGAGCGAGGGCCGCAGCGCGTCGCCGGCGACCTCGAGCTCGCGCGTCGAGTACCAGCGGTTGGCGCGCGCCTCGACGCGGCGCCAGGCCTGCGGGAAGAACAGCAGCATGACGCCGGTGACGATGGCGGCGAGGCTGCCCACCACCAGCAACCAGCGGATCGCATCGAGGAGGATGCCCAAGAGCGAAGTGCGCGCGTCCACCTTGAACAGACCCGCCACGGCGCCCGGATCGAGCTTGGCGAGCAGGATGGCGGCCGCGAATGCGCCCAGGGCGATCAGCACCGCGCCGAACCAGCGCGCGCCCGAGGCGAGCGGAGCGACCTGCAGCGGCAGATCGAACCGCGTGAGCACCTGGCGCGTAGAAACCCAGTGGTTCATGAGGTGGATGAACGGCAGCGTGGCGCTCGCGCGCAGCACGAGCCCGATGCCGAGCGCGAGGCCGAGCAGGCTGCCGGCGAAAAGAAATGCCACCAGGGTGCTGAAAAGCAGCTGCGTGAGGATGGGGCCGCCGGACATGTTTTTCTTCTCCCTCCGGTTCAGGTGAGCTCTATCTTAGCGCCTCCCAGCCAAGCCTGCCCTTGCCGGTACAGGCGCTCGACCTGCGGCCCCTTCAGCTGGGGCAGGTCGGGCTTGATGCTGAAGCCCAGGCGGGTCTGCAGATACGCGAGGTGGCGATAGCCTTCCGGAAAACGCTCCAGCAGCGCGCGATCGAGCTGCAGGCGGGCGGCAGGATCCACCGGATCCATGCGGTCCTTCTCGTAGATCGGCTGGCGCCGCACGATCGCCCAGCGCCCCCGCTTCTCGAAGAAATCGTAGAAGCGCCCGGTGCACACGACATCCACCTCGATGCCCTCGAGCTTGCCGCGCTGGCTGATGGTCATCTTGGTCTGTGCGATGGCGCGCGCGCCGGCCAGCTCGACGCTCGAGCCGCCCAGAAAATGCAGGATGCTCACGCCCTTCTCGAAGCCGGCCTTGCTGACCTCGATGAACCTGGCCGCCGGCCCCTGGAACCAGGTGGCGCTCATCCAGCCGTCGTCGTGCCAGACGGTGCCGAAGCGCTCCCAGTCGCCGGCGTCGCGCCAGATCGCCCAGTCATGGACGACCTGGATGATGGAGGACCGGTCGTCGGTCAGTCGGCTTTCGCGCCCGAGACCTGCACCACCTTGCGCCACTTCACGATCTCGTCGCGCAGGAACTTGTCGAACTGGTCGATCGACATCCCCATGGCGAAGGTGCCCTGCTTCAGCCAGGCGGCCTTGGTTTCCTCCGAGCCGATGATCTTGTTGACCTCGGCGTTCACCTTTTCGAGCACCGGGCGGGGCGTCTTCGCCGGCGCCATCAGGCCGAGCCAGATGCCCGAGTCGTAGCCCGGCACGCCGGCTTCCGACAGCGTGGGAATGTCGGGGGTGACCGGCGAGCGCTTGGAGCCGGAGGTGGCGAGGGCCTTCACCTTGCCGGCGCGCGCCTGGGCCGCCATGGTCGGCACGGCGTCGAACATCATCTGCACCTGGCCGCCCAGCACGCTGGCGCGCGCCTGGTCGCTGCCCTTGTGCGGGATGTGCAGCAGGTCCACGCCGGCCATGGATTTGAACAGCTCGCCCGCCATGTGATACGGGGTGCCGTTGCCCGAAGAGGCGTAGTTGAACTCGCCGGGCTTGGACTTGGCGAGCGCGATGAACTCCTTGAGGCTGCTCGCCGGCACCGAATTGGGCACCACCATCAGCAGGTCCGAGTAGCTGATTCCGGTGATCGGCGCGAAATCGCGCATCAGGTCGAAGGGCTTCTTCGGGATCAGCGTCTCGTTTACCGTGTGGGTGTTGGACATTATCAGCAGCGTATGGCCGTCGGGATCGGACTTCGCGACCACGTCGGTGCCGACGATCGAGCCGGCGCCCGGCCGGTTCTCCACCACCACCGGCTGGCCCAGGGTGTCCGAAAGCTTCGCCGCGAGGTAGCGGCCGTATACGTCGGCCGAGCCGCCGACGCCGTAAGGCACGATGATCCTCACTGTGCGCGACGGATAGCTCTGCGACCAGGCCGAGGCGCCGAAAGAAAGCAAAACCAGTGCTGCGAGAGCGCGAATCATGTCCTGCTCCTCATTAGAATCTCCTTGATGAGCATACTCGTGACCGGCGCGGCAGGCTACATCGGTTCCGCGCTTGCCCGGGTCCTGGGTTCCGAGGGCGTGGTCACGACCGATCAGGCGGCGCCCGCCGCGGTGATCGGCAACCTGGCCTACCCGAAGTTCGCCCGGTCGCTCGTAACACCGGAAGTCGGCTTGGTATTCCACCTCGCTTCGCTCGTTTCCGGCGGCGCGGAGCAGAACTTCGAGCTCGGCACCAAGGTGAACCTCGACGCCACGCGCGACCTCCTCGAGGCCTGCCGCCTTGCCGGCCACTGCCCCAGGTTCGTGTTCGCCTCCTCGATCGCCGTCTACGGGGGAGTGGACGAGATCGATGACGATACCCCGCCTGCGCCGCGCCTTTCCTATGGCGCGCAGAAGCTGGTCTGCGAGATCCTGATCGACGACTATTCGCGCCGGGGCTTCATCGACGGCCGGTCGCTGCGCCTGCCGACGGTCATGGTGCGCCCCGGCGGCGCCAACACCGCGGTGTCGGGCTGGGCGAGCGCCATCATCCGCGAGCCGCTCGCGGGCCGCGACTATGTCTGCCCGGTGCGGCCGGATACGAGGATGGCGTGCATTTCGATCGGCAAGGTGGTGCAGTGCCTCGCTCACGCTTCCCGCATCGAAATGCCCGCGGCGCGCAGGACCCTGCTGCTCACCGGCATTCCCGTGACGGCGCAGGAGATGTGGAATGCGGTCAGGAGCACAGCCAGGGCGAAGGTGAGGTTCGAGCCCGATCCGGCGATCCAGGCCATCATGGATGCGGTGCCGAAGGCCACGCGCTCGGCACGCGCGGCGCAGCTCGGCTTTCCCCACAGCAAGGACATCCGGGAAATCGTGCGTGAGTACGAAGAAGCTGCCCTCGCGCATCACGGTTGAGGGCCTCGACCGGGCGCCGCATCGCGCGTTTCTGCGCGCGCTGGGGCTGTCGCAGGCCGACCTCGCCAAGCCGTTCGTCGGCGTCGCCTCCACCGACGGGCGCGTCACGCCGTGCAATGCGCTGCTCGGCGAGTTTGCGCGCCAGGCGTGCGCCGCGGTGCGCGCCGCGGGCGGCGTGCCGTTCGACTTCGCTTCGGTGTCGGTGGCCGATTCCATGTCGATGAACCACGGCGGCATGCGCTACTCGCTCGTGTCGCGCGAGCTGATCGCCGACGGCGTGGAAGCGGTGGCGCGCGGCCACGCCTACGACGCGCTGGTCACCTTCGCCGGCTGCGACAAGACGCTGCCCGGCATGATGATGGCCATGGTGCGGCTCAACCTCCCGTCGGTTTTCGTGTATGGCGGCGCCGCCCTGCCCGGCCGATGGCGGGGCCGCGACGTCACGGTGCTCGATACCTACGAGGCCGTCGGTGCGGTGCTGGCGGGCGACATGAAAGAGCGGGACCTGAACGAGCTGGAGCGGGTGTGCATTCCCACGCTGGGCTCCTGTCCCGGCCAGTTCACCGCCAATACCATGGCGATGGTCTCCGAAACGCTCGGCCTCGCGCTGCCGGGGTCCGCCACCCTGCCGGCGGTTTCGGAAGAGAGAATCGATGTTTCAAAACGCGCAGGACAAGCGGTCATGCGGCTGCTCAAGGACGGCGGGCCGCTGCCGCGCGAGCTCGTGACGAGGAAGAGCCTGGAAAACGCCTGCGCCGCGGTGGCCGCGACCGGGGGCTCGACCAATGCCGGCCTGCATATCCCGGCGATCGCGCACGAGGCGGGCATCCGCTTCTCGCTCGAGGACTTCGCGCGCGTCGCCAGGCGCACGCCGCTTATCGCCGACATGAAGCCCGGCGGGCGCTTCCTCGCCAAGGACCTGCACGCCGTCGGTGGGGTCTATACCGTTCTCAAAACCTTGCTAACGCACGGTGCCCTCCACGGTGAATGCCTCACACTCGGGGGGGAGACGCTCGAAAAAGCCCTGAGCAACTCTCGGGGCGCAGACGGCGAGGTGGTGCGCGCCACGCCGATTACGAAAACCGGGGGCATCGTGGTGCTGAAGGGCAACCTCGCGCCCGATGGGGCGCTCCTCAAGGTGGCCGGGCTGAAATCGCTGCAGTTCGAAGGCCGCGCGCGGGTGTTCGACTCCGAAGAGGCCTGCATGGAGGTCGTCAAGCGAAAAGACTATCGGCAGGGAGAGGTGCTGGTCATCCGCTACGAGGGCCCGAAGGGCGGGCCCGGCATGCGCGAGATGCTCGGCGTCACGGCGCTCATCTACGGCCAGGGCATGGGAGAGAAGGTCGCGCTCCTCACCGACGGGCGCTTCTCCGGAGCGACGCGCGGCATGATGATCGGCTACGCCTCGCCCGAGGCCGCCGCCGGCGGCACGCTCGCCTTGGTGAAAAACGGCGACGTGATCCGCATCGACGCTGAAGCAGGGCTCCTGCAGCTCAAGGTTTCCGCTTCAGAGCTCAGGACCCGCAAAATGAAAAAGCCAAAACGCCCGCCGCTCAATGGTGTGCTGGAGAAATATGCAGCATTGGTCGGCCCCGCGCATCGCGGCGCCGTGACCCATAAGGGCGGTTGAGCCATGCCAAGCTCTGACCAAATGTTGCTTTCTATCGCTATGCCGGCGACGAGAGCATCTTCCACCATGGCGGCACCATCGCAAGACGCTGAACGACGCGCCTTTAAGTCATGCAGACTGGACTTATTGAAATGAAAATCGGATTCATAGGCATTGGCCTGATGGGCCGTCCCATGACCCTGCGGCTGCTGGCCGCCGGCCACGAGGTGACGGTGTGGAATCGCAGCCGCGAGAAGCTCGCATCGGTTACCGAAAAGGGCGCGAAGGCGGCGGACTCGCCGGCTAGCGTGGCGCGGGCGGCGGACATCGTGATGATGTGCGTCACGGACCAGCATGCCGCGGAGGAAGTTCTTTTCGGCTCGAACGCAGTCGCCTCGGGTGCAAAAGCAGGTTCGCTCGTCGTGGACTTCTCCAGCATTGCCCCGGCGTCGGCGCGCGAGTTCGCCGCGCGGCTGGCTCAAAAGGGCATCGGCCTTATCGACGCGCCGGTGTCGGGCGGCGTGGCGGGCGCCGAGCAGGGCACGCTCGCCATCATGGCCGGCGGCAAGGCCGAGCATATCGAGCGCGCGCGGCCGGTAGTCATGCAGCTCGCGCAGCGTTTCACGCGCATGGGCGACTCGGGCGCCGGACAGGCGACCAAGCTGTGCAACCAGGTGATCGTCGGCTCGCTGGTGGCGGTGATCGCCGAGGCGGTGCGCCTCGCCGAAGCCTCCGGCGTGGACGCGAGCAAGCTGCCCGAGGCGCTGAAGGGCGGCTTCGCCGACTCGCTGCCGCTGCAGATCTTCGGCGCGCGCATGGCCGCGCGCACCTTCGAGCCTTCGCTCGGCTCCTCGGCCATCATGCTGAAGGACCTGGAAAACGCCGCCGCGGTGGCCAAAGAGAAAACCGTGCCGCTGCCCATGGCGCGCACCGCTGCCGAGCTTTACCGCCTGCTCGCCGCGCAGGGCAGGGGCGACAAGGAGATTTCCATCATCGTGGATCTGCTGGCCGGAAAATAGAATCGGGGTTAGAAATCGTAGAAATCGGGGTCAGAGCCCGATTATTCCTGGAGCCCTCTTATGAACGAAAAAGCCCACTTCATTGACCGTGTGAGCCGCGAGATGGAACAGGATTTCCAGGCCGGCGATGCGCCGCCGCGCGATGCGCTCGCCAGCGCCTGCCGCATCCTCGCAAGCGAGGGTCATGAGTCGGGCCTCGCCGGCCAAGTCACCGCGCGCGGCGAACAGCCGGGGACATGGTGGACGCTGCAGTTCGGCTACGGTTTCGAGGAGGCGACGCCGGATCGGATGGTGCTGGTCGACGAGGATCTCAAGCCTCTGCAAGGCGGCAGGCCCAACCCGGGGACGCGCTTTCACGTGTGGATCTATCGCAAGCGGCCGGACGTGAACGCCATCGTTCACACGCACGCCCCGTACGCCTCGGCTCTTGCCGCCACCGGCCAGCCGCTGAAGACCATCCATATGGATAGCGCGATGCTTCATGGCACGGCGCACCTAGCCGAATGGCCCGGCGTGCCGGTAGCGGACGACGAAGGCCGTATCATCTCCGCGGCGCTCGGCGGCGCGAAGACCATCCTGCTCGCAAACCACGGCCTGTTGGCGGCGGGGTCGTCTGTCGAGGAAGCTGCTTACCTGGCGGTGTTCTTCGAGCGCGCCGCGCGCATGCAGCTGCGCGCGATGGCGGCGGGCGGCTGCAACGAAGTGAAAGCGGAGCTTGCCGAGGAAGCGTGCAGGTTCCTGCTGCAGCGGTCCATCGTCGGCGCAACGTTTCGCTACTGGGCGAGGGCGAAAGCAATCGGGCCCTGACCCCGATTTCGTGTTCGGGCTCTGACCCCGATCCATCGCTCGTTCATCGCATCAGGCTCGGCAGGTAGAGCGAGATGGCCGGGAAGGCGATGAGCAGCGCCATGCGGATCACGTCGGCGAGCATGAAGGGCAGGACGCCGCGGAACACCGTGCCTTGCGACACCCCGGGGATCAGCGTCTTCAGCACGAACAGGTTCATGCCCACCGGCGGGCTGATCAGGCCGATCTCCACCACGCACACGATCAGGATGCCGAACCAGATGGGGTCGAAGCCCAGCTGCAGGATGACGGGCAGGAACACCGGGATGGTGAGCAGCACCATCGACAGCTCCTCCATCGCCGTGCCGAGCAGCACGTAGATGATGCAGATCGCCGCCACCACCATGATGGGGTTGATCTCGAACTGCTTCACGAACGCCACCAGGTCGTTCGGCATGGTGGTGATGTTGATGAACTCGGCGAACATCAGGGCGCCGATCAGGATCATGAACAGCATCGAGGTGGTGCGCGCGCTCTCCACCAGCGCCTGGTAGAGCGATTTCCAGTTGAGCACGCGGCGCCAGAGCGCGAAGGCCATGGCGGCAAAGGCGCCCATCCCGGCGCCTTCGGTGGCGGTGAAGAAGCCGCCGTAGATGCCGCCGATGACGAACACGAACAGGGCCGCCACCGCCCACACGTGCTTGGTCGCCGCCCAGCGCTCGCTCCAGCCGGAGCGCTCGCCGCGCGGACCGGCCGTCGGGTCGCGGATGGTCACGTACTGCACCGCGAGGCACAGCAGCACCGCGCCGAGGAGGCCGGGCAGGATGCCGGCGGCGAACAGGGCGCCGATGTTGGTCTCGGTGAACACGCCGTAGATCACGAGCAGCGTCGAGGGCGGAATCATGATGCCGAGCGTGCCGCCGGAGGCGATCGCCCCGGTCGCGAGCGCGTCGGAATAGCCGAAGCGCTTCATCGACGGATAGGCCACCTTGGACATCGTCGCCGCGGTGGCGATGGACGAGCCGCAGATGGCGCCGAAGCCGGCGCAGGCGAGGATGGTCGCCATGGCGAGGCCGCCGCGCAGGTGGCCGATGAAGGCGTTGGCGGCGCGGAACAGCTCGTGCGACATCCCGGCGCGCGTCACGAAGTTGCCCATCAGGATGAAAAGCGGCACCACCGAGAGCGTGTAGTTGCGCCCGGTCTCGTAGAGCCGCGTCTGCAGGCTGGCGAAGGCGATGGTCCAGTTCCAGTCGCGCATGTAGGCATAGCCCACCACGCCGACGATGGCCATCGACAGCGCGATCGGGATGCGCACGAACGAAAGCAGCAGCATCGCGAACAGGCCGGCCACCGCCTCGGTCATCGCTGGGAAGCCTTATAGAGATGGATGAGGCCGGCGAGCGCGATCATGGCGGCCGAAAAGTACACGAAAGGGCCGTATTCGATGCGCAGCACGTCGGTGGCGTCGGCGTAGGACGAGATGCGCTCGGCCTTGATGGTCACCTGCCAGCTCATGAAGAACATCAAAGCCGCCACCAGCAGGTGCACGCCGCGATGCAGCCACAGGCGCGCGCGGCCGCGCAGCAGGCGGTCGATGAAGTCCATGGTGACGTGCTCGCCGGCGTGCGACACCAGCGGCAGGCCGGCGAAGATCAGCACCAGCAGCAGCAGCTCGGTGACCTCGAAGCCGCCGCGGATCGGCCGGTTGAACACGTAGCGCGCCACCACGTCGACGAACGTGAGGCACATCATCGCCATCAGGATGGCCGAGGCGGCCACGCCGAGTACCGCGTCGGCCCGCCTCTCCCACTCGTGCTCAGGCGCCTTCATCGGCGCAGGCTGCCTACTTCTTGGCTTCGGCGGCCACCTTCTTCAGCTCGGCGCGGAACTCCGCCAGCGCGGCCTTGGCGTTGACGCCCTTGGCGCTCGCCTTCTT
Source organism: uncultured Enterobacteriaceae bacterium (assembly GCA_964546195.1). GTDB lineage: Bacteria > Pseudomonadota > Gammaproteobacteria > Burkholderiales > SG8-39 > SCGC-AG-212-J23. The sequence continues at coordinate 11,544 of CAZJJC010000036.1, forward strand.
CACCCAGTCGTCGATGATCGGCGCCGAGCGCTTCTGCACCTGCGCCAGCAGCGCGGGGTCGGCCCTGACGATCTTCACGCCCGCCTTCTTGAGGCCCTCGAGGCCCTTCTGGTCGGCGGTGTCCCAGGACTGGCCGTTGCTGCGCGCGACGTACTCGTAGGACAGCTTCTCGATCGCCGCCTGGTCCTGCTTGGCGAGCTTCGCCCACTTGTCCTCGTTCATGAAGAAGCCGAACGCCGAGCTGTACATGCCGCCCGGGAAGAGCGTCGCCTGCTCGAGCACCGTGTCGAGCTTGAACGAGACGATGGATTCGAGCGGGAAGAACACGCCGTCGGCGACGCCGGACTTGAGCAGCTCGTAGGACTCGGGCGCCGGCTTGACGAAAGCCGATGCGCCGAGCGCGTTCGCCACCGCCTCGGCCACGCCGCCGCCGGTGCGGATCTTCAGGCCCTGGATGTCGGCGATGCCGCTCACCGCCTTCTTGGTGAACATCTGGCCGGGGCCGTGCGTGAACACCGCGAGCAGCTTCACGCCCTTGTACTCGCCCACCTTGTGGAAGTGCTTCCAGTGGATGCGCGAGTAGGCGATCGAGTTGGTCTCGGCGGTGTCGCCCGCGCCGGGGAGCTCGGCCATCAGCGGCAGGATGTGGCGCGAGGGCGTGTAGCTCGCGGTGACGTACGAGAGATCCACCAGGCCGTCGCGCACCGCGTCGAAGGTTCCCGGCGGCGCCGCGGGCGCCTTGGGCAGCGAGTTGAACTTGACGCGCCCGCCGGTGGCCTTCTCGACTTCCTTGGTCCAGTTGGCCTGCCAGATCGTCAGGTGGTGCGTCGGCGGCACCCACGACGAGTAGGTGAGCGTGGTTTGCGCGTGCGCCGGCGAGGCGATTGCGCCGGCCGCAAGGCCGGCGAACGCGAGATGTTGCAGTCTCATGAGGTCCTCCTCCTTTGAAGGCCTAATCATAATTGTTTTTCGAATTCGATTTGGATACGATGCTCGCTCGCTTGCTTGCCGCAAGCAGGCGTGAAAAGGGGAGATCACATGCCACACGTGGTAACCAAATCAGACCTGGTCCAGGCGGCGGCAAAGGCGAGCAACCTCAGCAAGGCGGCGGCGGGGGAGGCGGTGAACGCGGTGTTCGACGCCATCGTGACCAATGTCGCAAAAGGCAAGCGCGTCACCGTGGTCGGCTTCGGCACCTTCCTGCCGCGCAAGCGCAAGGCGCGCGCCGGACGCAGTCCCTCCAGCGGCAAGGAGATCAAGATTTCCGCCAAGACGGTGCCGGCATTCGCCGCCGGCCAGGGCTTCAGGGAAGCCGTCGACAAGAATTAGCACCCGAGTGAGCTTCTGCCCGCAGGACGTTGTTTTAGCGGGCATTGCAAAGCTTCCGCAGGCTTGGCAGAATGCTTCGCAAGCATGAACCCTGCCAATGGATAAGCCGCTCATCCTCTCGCTGGACGCCCACGGCGTGCCGCACCGCTGGATCAGCTGGCAGCAGGCATGCTTCTACTATGCGAAGAACCTGGTCGCCTGGACGCTCGGCGACGAGACCTTCACTTACTACGGCGGCGTCTCGCGCCTCACCGGCGAGCGCTCCAGCATCACCGCGCACTCGATCGTCGCGATCAAGGGCAAGGCGCTGGCGGCCAAGGGCTTCAACCAGGTGCCGCCGCTCAACAACCGGGAGCTGTTCCGGCGCGACCGCCACACGTGCGCCTACTGCGGCGGCGAGTTCAGCTATTTCCGCCTGACGCGCGACCACATCACGCCGCTGTCGCGCGGCGGGCGCGACACCTGGATGAACGTGGTCTGCGCCTGCCGGCACTGCAACGGCCACAAGAGGAACCGCCTGCCGCAGGAATGCGGCCTGGAGCTGCTGTACGCGCCTTACGTGCCGAACAAGGCCGAGTACCTGATCCTCACCAACCGCCGCATCCTGGCCGACCAGATGGAATTCCTGAAGCAGCATGTGGCGAGCCACTCGCGGTTGGTCTTGACCCCTGCCTGATTTCTGGCGCAATAGCGGCTTCCACCTCCTAGAGCGCGACCCGGCCGGCAGGCTGCGGGTCACGGACGATTTCCTGCGCGCGTACTGCCTGCGCCCCGAGATCCACCCGGTCGAGGCGTCGGGCGAGGGCGAGCTCGCCTTGCATGCTTCCCTGATGCAATCGCCCCGCCGAGCGCTGACGGAACAGGATCTTTCCAAAGTCGAAGATCAGGACGCGCGCGACAACTACCGGCTGTTGCTCAGGTTCCGCGACCGCCTGCTCGAAGCCGGCACGGTCGAAGGCGCGTACATGAGCCTGTTCAGGGGCGCGATCGACGTGCCGCCGATGTTCATCGACCAGCTCGCGCACGTGATCCTGCGCAACCTGCTCGACGGCGAGCGCGACCCGCTGCGCCTGCGCGCCGCAGAGGTGTTCTTCCGCGAGCAGAAGGCGACCCTCAAGGACGGCCACGTGCTGCTCGCCGACCTGGAGACGGTCGAGATGCATGCCGCCGGCAGCCGCTACGGCAGCCTCGGGCGCCTGATCGTCGAGGCGCAGGGCGAGCTCGGCGCCGTGGACCTCGATGTCCTCGACCGCGCCAACGCCGAGCTCTACTGGGCGCGCGACTCGAAGCACGACACGGTGATCAGCCTGACCTACGGCAGGCCCGCGCTGGATGCTTTTTCAAGGGTCGTGGAGCAGTGGGTCGCGCACTTCCTTTGCGTGCAGGTGAAAGTGAAGCCGGTAGGAAGGATCGAAGAGCCGCGTTGGGCGTGGCACGTGGGCCTCGACGCCGAGTCGAGCGCGATCCTGAACGAGCTGTGGGCCGGCAGCGAACTGGACCCCGGCCGCATGCGCAACATCCTGGCGCTGTTCGCGCTCGACTTCGGCGACCCGGCCGCGATGCGGCAAGACATCGCAGGGCGCACCGTGTACTTGGGCCTGTCGTGTGATGCGGATCAGGTGGTGCGCATGAAGCCGCAGAACCTGCTGTTGAATCTGCCCATCAATGAAACCTGAATACTGGAACCGGGCCAAGCGCGCGCTGGCGCGCCGGGACCCGGTGATGGCCGCGATCATGCGCGGCCATCCGAAAATTTTCCTCATGCGCCGCGGCGAGCCGTTCCTCACGCTGGCGCGCGCCATCGTCGGCCAGCAGATCTCGGTCAAGGCGGCGCAGAGCGTGTGGCACCGCGTGGTGGCTTGCGTTGGAGAAGTCACCCCTGAAAAAATCCTGTTGAAGGAAAGGCCCGTGCTGCGCGCCTGCGGGCTGTCCGACCGCAAGACCGAGTACATCGCGGACCTCGCGCAGCACTTCGCCGACGGCAAGATCCGCGTGCAGCGCTGGCCGCAGATGACCGACGAGGAGATCATCGCCGAGCTGGTCGAGGTGCGCGGCATCGGGCGCTGGACCGCGGAAATGTTCCTCATCTTCAACCTGCTGCGCCCCGACGTGTTTCCGCTGGACGACCTGGGGCTGCAGAAGGCCATCTGCCTGTCGTACTACAGCAGGAAAAACACCAGGAGGAAAAAAGTCTCACTCCGCACCATGCGCCGCCTGGGCGAGTCCTGGCGGCCGTGGCGCTCGGTGGCCACCTGGTACCTGTGGCGCTCGCTCGACCCGTTGCCGGTAGAATACTGAGCCCAAAAATGAAGACGACGTTCCTCGAGTTCGAGCAGCCGATCGCGGAGCTGGAGACGCGCATCGAGGAATTGCGCTACGTGCAGGACGACTCGGCCGTCGATATCTCCGAGGAGATCCAGCGCCTCACCAAGCGCAGCCAGAGCCTCACCAAGGACATCTACGGCAAGCTCTCGCCGTGGCAGGTGGCGCAGGTGGCGCGCCATCCGCAGCGGCCGTACACGCTCGACTACGTGCAGATGCTGTTCACGCATTTCGAGGAGCTGCACGGCGACCGCCACTTCGGCGAGGACCCCTCGATCGTCGGCGGCCTGGCGCGCTTCGGCAACGAGCCGTGCATGGTGATCGGGCACCAGAAGGGCCGCGACACCAAGGAGAAGATCCTGCGCAACTTCGGCATGCCCAAGCCCGAGGGCTACCGCAAGGCGCTGCGCCTGATGCAGCTCGCCGAGAAGTTCCAGCTGCCGGTGTTCACCTTCGTCGACACGCCGGGCGCCTATCCGGGCATCGATGCCGAGGAGCGCGGGCAGTCCGAGGCGATCGGCCGCAACCTGTTCGAGATGGCGCGCCTGCGCGTGCCGGTGATCGTCACGGTGATCGGCGAGGGCGGCTCGGGCGGCGCGCTCGCCATCGCGGTGGGCGACGTAACGCTGATGCTGCAGTACGCCACCTATTCGGTGATCTCCCCCGAGGGCTGCGCCTCGATCCTGTGGCGCAGCGCCGAGATGGCGCCCGAGGCGGCCGAGGCGCTCGGCATCACCGCCAGCCGCCTGAAGACGCTGGGCCTGGTCGACAAGATCGTGCCCGAGCCGCTCGGCGGCGCGCACCGCGACCCGCAGGTCACCGCGCAGTCGCTGCGCAAGGCGCTCGCCGAGGCGCTCAAGCAGCTTTCGGAGAAAAAGCCCAGGGAGCTGGTCGAAGCGCGCCTCGAGCGGCTGATGAGCTATGGCAAGTTCAAGGAAGCCGCCGAGCGTTGAATGGAGCGCCCTAGGGGCTAAGTGGAGCGCCCTAGGCGCTAAGACCGTCTCGGTTGCGCTTTCGGGCGGCGTCGATTCGGTAGTGCTGCTTCACCTCCTGAAGGATCGCCCGGGCGTCTGCGCGGTTCACGTGCACCACGGCCTCAGCCGCAACGCCGATGCCTGGGCCGGCTTCTGCAGGAAGCTGTGCAAAGCCTGGGGCGTGCCGTTGACGGTGAGGAAGGTGAAAGTGCGCCGCACCGGCAAGGGCCTCGAGGCTGCGGCGCGCGCCGCCCGCTACGCGGCCTTCAAGAAAGAGAAGGCGCAGGTGATCGCGCTGGCGCACCACCTGGACGACCAGGCCGAGACGGTGCTGATGAACCTGCTGCGCGGCGCCGGGCTGCGCGGCGCGAGCGGCATGCAGCCGCTTTCGCGACTCGGCGGCAAGCAGCTCGCGCGGCCGCTGCTCGACCTTTCCAGGAAAGAAATCCTCGCATATGCCGAAAGCCACGGCCTCGACTGGGTCGAGGACGAGAGCAACGTCGACGAGTCGCTCATGCGCAACTTCGTGCGCCGTCGCCTCGGGCCGCTCATCGAGACGCGCTTTGCGCAGTGGAAGCGCTCGCTCGCGCGTGCCGCGCGGCATTTCTCGCGCAAGGACGCCGGCGCGCAGGAGCTCCTGAGGCACTACCTGCAGGGCAAGGGCCTGCGCGCGCCGAGCGAGGCGCAGCTCGTCGAGATGCTGAAGCAGCTCACCTCGCGCGGCGCGCGCACGCGCGTGCAGCACGACGGCGCGGCGTTCCGCGTCTATCGGGGAAGGATTCTTCCGGAGCCGGCGCCGGCCGCCCCGTTTGCATGCCTTCAATGGAAGGGCGAGCGCCGGCTGAAGATCCCGGCGCTGGGCGGGGAGCTGCGCTTCAAGCCGGGCGAGGGCATCGCTGCGCAGCACCTGAAGAATGAATTCCAGGTCCGGCTGCGCTCGGGCGGCGAGCGGCTGCAGGTGCATCCGCGCCGGCCGCGGCGCACGCTGAAGAACCTCTTCCAGGAAGCCGGCGTGCCCCCCTGGGCGCGCGCGCGGCTGCCGCTGCTGTACTGCGGGGGAGAGCTCGTGTGGGCTCCCGGGCTTGGCGTGGATGTGCGCTTTCGCGGGCCGGGCTTGGCGCCGGAATGGATCAGCTTGCGCGCCGCCTGAGCGCGGCCTCGCGTGCGGCACGCGATTCCGGGCTCGCCGCGGCGAGCTCGAGCTGGTCGTGCGCCATGTAGCTCACCGCGTGTGCGCCGATGCCGGCGTAGGCATTCACCGCTTCCTTGGTCATGCGCACGGAATGGCGCGGCTTCTCGAGGACCATCTGGGCAATGCTGCGGGCCGCGGCGAGTGCCTGGCCCGCATCGCAGAGCTCGTCGACCAAGCCGATGGAAAGCGCGCGCTCGGCGCCGATGCGCTCCCCGAGGATCGCGAGGCGCTTGGCTTTCGCCGGGCCCGTAAGGTTGACCAGCCGCGGCAGCGTGCCCCAGGTGAGCGGTATGCCCAGGCTGATTTCCGGCAGGGAGGCAAAAGCGTCGCGCGCCATGACGCGCCAGTCGAGCGCCACGGCGAGCGCGAGGCCGCCGCCGACCGCGTAGCCTTCGATCGCGGCAATGCTCATCTGCGGCAGCTCCTCCCAGGCGCGCGCCATGCGCTGGCCGAGCCCGGCGATCTCGCGCTGCTCGAGCAGCGCTGCGCCGCCCGCCCAGCGGCTCGAATCCTTCAGGTCGGCGCCGGCCGAAAAGCAGCCGCCCGCCCCGGTGACGATCACCGCATCGATGTCGTGCCTGCACTCGAGCTCGCGCGCGCAGGCGATCATTTCGCGCATCAGCTCGGCGGAAAAAGCGTTGCGCCGCTCGTGCCGGTCGAGGACCACGGTCGCGATTCGGCCGGAATATTCGCTGCGGATATGTCGATACATGCTAACCCTTTGCTAGAATGGCGGAATTCTTGGAAGGACCGAGTGAAATGGCGCTCGAGCGCACGCTCTCCCTCATCAAACCCGACGCGGTAAAGAAGAATGTCATCGGCCAGATTGTCGCCCGCTTCGAGGCGGCCGGGCTGCGCGCGGTGGCGGCGCGCATGATGTTCCTCTCGCGCGCCGGCGCGGAAGGCTTCTACGCGGTGCACCGCGGGCGGCCGTTCTTCGCCGACCTGGTGCAATTCATGAGCTCCGGGCCGGTGCTGGTGCTGGTGCTCGAAGGCGACAATGCCATCGCGAAGAACCGCGAGCTGATGGGCGCCACCGATCCCAAGAAGGCGGCGAAGGGCACGATCCGCGCCGATTTCGCCGATTCGATCGACGCCAACGCGGTGCACGGCTCCGATGGACCCGAAACCGCCCGGACCGAGATCGCGTACTTCTTTCCGGCGTCGGAGGTGTTTTCACGGTGAATGAGGCGGTGAAGCACAACCTCCTGGGGCTGGACGCCGAGGGCCTTGCGCGCTTCTGCGCGACGCTGGGCGAGAAGCCGTTTCGCGTCCGCCAGCTGCTGCGCTGGATCCACCAGGCGGGGGAGGCGGATTTCGCCGGCATGAGCGACCTGTCCAAGCCGCTGCGCGACAAGCTCGCGCAAACCGCGTGCGTTGCGGCGCCGCAGATCGTCGGCGATACGCCGGCGGAGGACGGCACGCGCAAGTGGCTGGTGAAGGTCGACGGCGCCAACGCGGTGGAGTCGGTGTTCATCCCCGAGACCTCGCGCGCCACGCTGTGCGTGTCGAGCCAGGCCGGCTGCGTGCTCGACTGCTCGTTCTGCGCCACCGGCAAGCAGGGCTTCAGCCGCAACCTGACGAGCGCCGAGATCATCGGGCAGCTCTGGTTTGCCAACAAAATACTCGGTGTAGAGCGAAGAGCGGACCGCATCATCTCCAACGTGGTGTTCATGGGCATGGGCGAGCCGATGCTCAATCTCGACCACGTCATTCCGGCGCTGCGCCTGATGCTCGACGACAACGCGTACGGGCTGTCGCGCCGGCGCGTCACGGTGTCCACCTCGGGGGTGATCCCGGGCATGGACCGGCTGCGCGCCGAGTGCCCGGTGGCGCTCGCCGTGTCGCTGCACGCACCCAACGACGCCCTGCGCGACGAGCTCGTGCCGGTGAACAGGAAATACCCGCTGCGCGAGCTGCTCGCCGCGTGCCAACGCTACCTCGAGAAGGCGCCGCGCGACTTCGTCACCTTCGAATACGTGATGCTCGAGGGCGTGAACGACAGCGAGGCGCTGGCGCGCGAGGCCGCCGCCCTGGCGGGGCGGGTGCGCTGCAAGTACAACCTCATCCCGTTCAATCCTTTCGGCGCATCGGGCTACCGGCGCTCCAGCCCGGAGCGCATCCGCCGCTTCGCCGAGATCCTGCAGCGCGCCGGCGTCACCGTCACCACGCGCAAGACGCGCGGCGACGACATCGCGGCGGCCTGCGGGCAGCTTGCCGGCGACGTCGCCGACCGCACGCGGCGCAGCGCACGCTTGGCGCTCAAGGAGGTACGTCCATGACAAGAACAACAATGCTTGCGCTGGCGCTGCTGGTCCTCGCCGGATGCGCCGCCACCGCGCCGCAGGCGCCCAGCACCGACAGCCCCGGCAGCGGGCCGATCATCGCCGACGTCGGCGAGCCGCGCAGCCGGGCGCGCATCCACACCGAGCTCGCCTCGCTCTACTACCAGCGCGGCAACATGGGCGTGGCGCTCGAAGAGCTGCGCACCGCCACCGCGGCGGACGTGAGCTACGCGCCGGCGCACAGCATGCTCGGCCTGGTGTACATGGACCTGCGCGAGAACCGGCTCGCCGAGGCGAGCTTCGAGCGCGCGCTCAAGCTCTCGCCGAACGACGGCAACATCAACCACAACTACGGCTGGTTCCTTTGCCAGACGAAGCGCGAGCCCGACTCGATCAAGTACTTCCTGCAGGCCGTGCGCAACCCGCTGTATGCCGCGCCGTGGCGCTCTTACTCGGCCGCCGGCGTCTGCGCGCTGCGTACCAACAGCCTCAAGGACGCCGAAGGATTCTTCGAGCGCGCCCTGCGCATGGAACCCGACGAGCCGACATCGCTCTTGCAGCTGGGCGAGATCCGCTACCGCCAGGGCAGGATGGACGAGGCGCGCAAGCTGGTGTCGCGCCACAACAAGCTCATGGCGCCGAGCGCCGAGTCCCTGTGGCTCGCGCTGCGCATCGAGCGAAGGCTGGGGCAGCGCGTCGCGGAGCAGAGCTACGCCAACCAGCTGCGCCGCCGCTATCCCGGCTCGCCCGAGTATCAGGCGCTGCAACGGGGCAATTTTGACTGAGCTGACCGGTATCGGCGCTCAGCTGAGGCTCGCGCGCGAGTCGCAAGGCCTTTCGGTGGCCGATGTCGCGCAGCAGCTGAAGTTCGCGCCGCGCCAGATAGAGTCGCTGGAGAACGAGCGCTTCGAGCGCCTGCCGGGACCCACCATCGCGCGCGGCATGCTGCGCAACTACGCGCGCCTTCTGAATCTGCAGCCCGAGCCGCTGGTCGAGCGCATGTCGGCCGAGGGCCAGGCGCCGCCGGACTCCGCCCAGCTCGCGGCGCGCTTCAGCCAGGCCGTGCCTTTCTCGGACAGCGGGCGGCGCTCCTCGCTCGTGTATGCCGGCTTCTCCGTCGCGGTGCTGGTGCTGGTGGGCGCGGTCGCTTACGAATGGCAGCAGCAGGGCCCCAGGCCGCAGTTCGTGGCGCCGGCGCCGCCGCAGCGCCCGCCGGTGGAGCCGGCTGCGCAGCCTGCGGCGCCGCCGCCGGAGCCGGCTCAGGTCGCCGCCGCGGAGCCGCAGGTCGCCGCGGTGCAACCGCAGGTTGCGAGCGAAGCCCCGAGGGTCGAGGAGTTGAAGCCGCTGAAGCCTGCAGCCGTTCCCGAAAAGCCGGTGCCGGCCGGCGGCCTGCGCCGCATCGTGCTGCGCTGCGAAGAAGAGTCCTGGCTGGAAGTGACGGACGGCAGCGGCCAGTCGCTGGTCTCCTCGCTCAACCCGGCAGGCAGCGAGCGCGTGGTGCGCGGCCGCGGACCGCTGGAAATCGTGATCGGCAATGCGCGAGGCGTCACGCTGCTCGTCGACGACAAGCCGGTGGATCTGAAGCCGCATACCCGGGTCGACGTTGCCCGCGTCACCATCAAATGAACCGAAGATCGTCCCGGCAAGTCGCGGTAGGCGAAGTCCTCATGGGGGGCGGCGCGCCTATCGTGGTGCAGTCGATGACCAACACCGATACCGCCGACGCCGAGGCCACGGCACGGCAGGTGGAGGCGCTCGCGCGCGCCGGCTCGGAGCTGGTGCGCATCACCGTCAATTCGCCGGAGGCGGCGGCGCAGGTGGCGCGCATCCGGGAGCGCCTCGAGCAGCGCGGCTGCGCCGTGCCGCTGGTGGGCGACTTCCATTACAACGGCCACAAGCTTCTCACCCGGTTTCCCGGCTGCGCCGAGGCGCTCGCCAAGTACCGCATCAACCCCGGCAACGTGGGCAAGGGCGCCAAGCGCGACGACCAGTTCGCCACGATGATCGAATGCGCGCTGCGCTACGGCAAGCCGGTGCGCATCGGCGTCAACTGGGGCAGCCTGGATGCGGAGCTGCTCGCGCGCATGATGGACGACAACGCGCGCCTTCCGAATCCTCTCGAGTCTGAAGAAGTGATGAGAGAGGCGGTGATCCGCTCGGCGCTGGAGTCGGCGAAGCAGGCCGAGGAATGGGGCCTGCCCGCCGAGCGCATCGTCATCTCCTGCAAGATGAGCCAGGTGCAGGACCTGATCGCCGTGTATCGCGGCCTGGGCGCGCGCTGCGACTACGCGCTGCACCTCGGCCTGACCGAGGCCGGCATGGGCTCCAAGGGCATCGTCGCCTCCACCGCGGCGCTCGCCGTGCTGCTGCAGGAGGGCGTCGGCGACACGATCCGCATCTCGCTCACCCCGGAGCCCGGCGGTGACCGCACGCGCGAGGTGCAGGTGGCGCAGGAGATCCTGCAGACCATGGGCCTGCGCGCGTTCACGCCGATGGTGAGCGCCTGCCCCGGCTGTGGACGAACCACCAGCACGGTTTTCCAGGAGCTCGCTTCGCGGATCGAGAGCTACCTGAGAGCTCAAATGCCCGTCTGGAAGGAATCCCATCCGGGCGTGGAAAGCATGCGCGTGGCGGTGATGGGCTGCGTGGTGAACGGCCCGGGCGAGTCCAAGCACGCCGACATCGGCATCAGCCTGCCCGGCACCGGCGAGGTGCCGGTGGCGCCGGTCTACGTCGACGGCCGGAAAACCGTCACCCTGAAGGGCGAGCGCATCGCCGAGGAGTTCCAGGCGCTGGTCGAGCAGTACGTGAAGGACAAGTACCGCAAGCGAATCCCGATCAAGTCGGCCTCATGACCGCGATCCAGGCAGTGCGCGGCATGAACGACGTCCTGCCCGACGAGGCCGAGCTGTGGCTCGACTTCGAAGCGAGGGTCCACAGTTGGCTCGCGCGCTATGGCTATCGGAACATTCGCATGCCGCTCGTAGAGCACACCCAATTATTTAAAAGGGCAATTGGAGAGGCCACCGACATCGTCGAGAAGGAGATGTACTCGTGGCGCGACGAGCTGAACGACGAGGAGCTCACCTTGCGCCCCGAGGGCACGGCCTCCTGCGTGCGCGCCGCGATCGAGCACAGCCTGGTTTACGACGGCCCCAAGCGGCTGTGGTACGCCGGCCCGATGTACCGCCACGAGCGGCCGCAGAAGGGACGCTACCGGCAGTTTCACCAGTACGGCGTGGAAGCGCTCGGCTTTCCGGGGCCCGACGTCGACGCCGAGCACATCGCCATGTGCGCGGCGCTGTGGCATGACCTTCAATTGCAAGACATTAGGCTGGAATTGAACTGCATAGGCACGTCGGAGGAGCGCGCCCGTTACCGCGCCGACCTGGTGCGGCATCTGGAGAAGCATCACGACCGGCTCGACGCCGACGCGAAGCGCCGCCTGCACACCAATCCGCTGCGTACGCTCGATTCGAAAAACCCGATGGTGCAGGAGGTGGTCGCTTCCGCTCCCTCGCTCATGAATTACGTGGGGGAGGTCTCGCTTGCGCACTTCGACGGGCTCAAGGCGCTGTTGAAGGCCGTAGGCATCCGTTTCGAGATCAACCCCCGCCTGGTGCGCGGGCTGGATTACTACAACCTCACCGTGTTCGAGTGGATCTCCCCGCACCTGGGCGCGCAGGGCACGGTGTGCGGCGGCGGCCGCTACGACGGCCTGTTCGCGCAGCTCGGCGGCAAGCCGACCCCGGCCACCGGCTTCGCCATGGGCAACGAGCGGCTGATCGCGCTGCTGCGCGACGCGGCCCGCAAGCCGCCTCCCCGGCCGGCGCACGCGTACGTGGTCCATCAGGGAGAGGGAACGCTCGAATATGCATTCGCCCTCGCCGAGAGCCTGAGATCGGAGAATCTGAAGATCGTGCTGCACGCCGGCGGCGGCGGCTTGAAGTCGCAGATGAAGAAGGCCGACGGCAGCGGCGCCCTGTACGCGCTCATCGTCGGCGAGGACGAGCTCAACGCCGGCGAAGTGTCGGTGAAGCCGCTCAGGACCGATCAACCGCAAATCCGGGTGAGGCGCGACGCGCTCGCCTCATGCCTGAAAGGGAGCTAGATGCCACTCGATCTCGAAGAGCAGGAGCAGGTAGCCGAGCTGAAGGCCTGGTGGAAGCAGCACGGCACGCGCATCACCGCGTTGGTGCTCGCCGTGGCGGTGGGCTTCGCGGGCTGGGTGACGTTTCGCTCGTACAGCCAGAGCCAGGCGATGGAGGCGAGCGTGCTCTACGACGCGATCTCCAAGGCGGCGCAGGCGAACGACGCCAAGGCGCTGCGCGACGCTTCGGGCACGCTGGTGGAAAACTACCCGGGGACGGCGTACGCGCCGATGGGCGCGCTGCTCGCCGCGCGCTACTACTTCGAGCGCAACGACCTGAAGAGCGCGAAGGCGCAGCTGCAATGGGTCATCGAGCGGGCATCGTCGGACGATTTCAAGGATCTCGCGCGCCTGAGGCTCGCCGCCGTGCTGCTCGACGAGAAGGCCTACGACGAGGCGCTGGCGCTGCTTCCGGCCAAGCCCGCCGCGGCGTACGAGGCGCAGTACGCCGCGCTGCGCGGCGACATCCTGGTGGCCAAGAACCAGGCCGCCGAAGCCGCGGCGGCCTACAAGCTCGCGCTGGAGAAGGCCGACAGGAAGAACGGTCCGTTCCAGGAGAGCGTGCGCATGCGCCTGGAGGCGCTGGGCGGGTAGAGATGAAAGGCTTTTTTCCAGCCGTTTGCGTTCTTCTGCTGGCCGCCTGCAGCTCGCCGAGCGGGCCCAAGCCGGCCGAATTGCCGGCGCTCGATGCGCCCAAGCAGGTGCGCGTGCTGTGGTCGGCGCAGGTCGGCAGCGCCGAGCGCTTCGCTTTTTCGCCCGCGCTGGTGGGCGATGCGGTGTATGCGGCGGCGCGCGACGGCACCGTCACGCGGCTCGACGCGGCGAACGGCGCGCAGCGCTGGCGCGAGTCCACGGACAGGAAGCTCTCGGGCGGCGTCGGCGCCGACGCGCGCACGGTAGCCGTGGCGACCGAGGAGGGCGAGGTCATCGCGCTCGACGCGGCCACCGGAAAGCCGCGCTGGCGCGCGCGCGTATCGAGCGAGGTGCTGGCCGCCCCCGCGGTGGGGCAGGGCCTGGTGGTGGTGCGCAGTCTCGACAACCGCGTCTTCGCCTTCGGTGAGGAGGATGGAAAGCGCCGCTGGGTCTACCAGCGCGCCGCCGCCTCCCTCATCGTGCGCAGCCCCGCCGGGGTCACGCTCTCCGGCGATACCGCGTTCGCGGGCTTCTCCGGCGGCAAGCTCGCGGCCATCGCCTTGTCCAGCGGCAACCTGCTGTGGGAGGCGACCGTGGCCCTGCCCAGGGGCGCGACCGAGCTCGAGCGCGTGACCGACGTGGTCGGCGAGCCGGCGGTGCAGGGACGCGAGGTGTGCGCCGCGGCCTACCAGGGGCGGGTGGCCTGCTACGAGGCGGCGAGCGGCCGGCAGATTTGGGGGCGCGAGCTGTCCTCGCTCACCGGGTTGAGCCTGGACGCGCGCTACGCCTTCGTGAGCGACGAGCGCGGCACCGTGCACGCCCTGGACCGCACCAACGGCCGCTCGATCTGGAAGCAGGACCGCCTCGCGTACCGCCAGCTCTCGGTCCCGGCCGGCGCCGGCAATGCGCTCGCCGTGGGAGACCTCGAAGGCTATGTGCATTTCCTTTCCCGCGAATCGGGCGCCTTCGTCGGCCGCTATGCGACCGGCGGCGGCGCGGTGCGCGTGCCGCCCGCCGCGGTTCCTTCGGGCGTGCTCGTACAGACGCAGGACGGGGGGCTATACGCCCTAGCGCCGTGAAGCCGGTCATCGCGCTGGTCGGCCGCCCCAACGTCGGCAAGTCCACGCTGTTCAACCGCCTCACGCGCAGCCGCGACGCCATCGTGCACGACCTCCCCGGCGTCACGCGCGACCGCCACTACGGCGAAGGCCGGCACGGCGAGCGCTCCTTCATCGCCATCGACACGGGGGGCTTCGAGCCCGGCACGGCCGAAGGCATCTTCGTCGAGATGGCGCGCCAGGCCGAGCAGGCCATCGCCGAAGCCGACGCAGTGCTGTTCCTGGTCGACGCGCGTTCCGGCCTCGCGCCGGGCGACCGCAAGATCGCCGAGCAGCTGCGCAGGCGGCGCACGCGCGTGTTCGTCGCCGTGAACAAGGCCGAAGGCATGCAGTCCGACACCGCCGTGGCGGAGTTCCACGAGCTGGGCCTGGGCAATCCGGCCGCCATCTCGGGCGCGCACGGCGAGGGCGTGCGGGAATTGATGGACCTTGTGCTTTCGAAGATTCCCCAGGAAGGCGCTCTTGAAGAAGACTCCGGCAAAGGCAATCCGAGGATCGCCATCGTCGGGCGGCCCAATGTCGGCAAATCGACGCTGATCAACGCGCTGGTGGGCGAGGAGCGCGTCATCGCCTTCGACCAGCCGGGCACCACGCGCGACCCGATCGAGGTGCCGTTCGAGCGCGCCGGCCGGCGCTACACGCTCATCGACACCGCGGGCGTGCGCCGGCGCGGCAGGACCGGCACGCCGGTGGAGTTCTATTCCATCGTCAAGGCGCTGCAGGCGATCGAGGCCTCGAACGTGGCGATCCTGGTGCTCGACGCCGCCGACGGCGTGACCGAGCAGGACGCGCACGTCGCCGGCTACATCCTGGAGCGCGGCCGCGCGGTGGTGATCGCGGTGAACAAGTGGGATGCCGCCGACAAGGAACAGCGCGCCCGCATGAAAGCCGAGCTGCAGTGGAAGCTCGGCTTCCTCGGCTTCGCCGAGCCGCACGACATCTCGGCCAGGGAAGGCAAGGGGCTCGCGCCGCTGATGCGCTCGGTGGACGCGGCGTACGCCGCGGCGATGGCGCGCCTGCCGACGCCCAAGCTGACGCGCGCCCTGATCGCCGCGGTCGAGAAGCAGGCGCCGCCCAAGCGCGGTCCGATCCGGCCGAAGCTGCGCTACGCGCACCAGGGCGGGGTCAACCCGCCGCGCATCATCGTCCACGGCAACGCGCTTGACCGCGTGCCCGATTCCTACCAGCGCTACCTGGAGGGCTTCTTCAGGGACAGGTTCGAGCTGGCCGGAACGCCGCTGCGCGTGGAGTTCCGGACCGGGCGCAACCCCTACGCGAAAAAAGAACGAAAATGATCTAGCCTAGCGTCCTCGAGGATCCATGCTCGTTAACCGCCGGGTAGCCTTCACGCTCGTCATGCTGGCCATCCTGGTCGCGATGGTGGGCATGGCAGCGCAATATCCGCCCGACGCCCGCTTCATGCCCTGGGTGGTCGGCATTCCCGCAATCGCGTTGTGCCTGCTGCAGCTCGGCCGCGACCTCCGCGCGGCGCGCCGGGCGGCCGGCGACGCGCAAGGCGAGCGCAGGACCCTTCGGCGCGAGGCCGCGATGGGGGGGTATTTCCTCGGGCTGGTGGGCGGCATTCTTTTCTTCGGCTTCCTGCTCGCGGTGCCGGTCTTCATCCTGGCCTTCCTGCGCCACTGGGCGCGCGCGAGCTGGCCGCTTGCGCTCGGGCTCGTCGCCGCGGCCTGGGTGATCTACTACCTCGTCTTCGTTCAGGGCCTGAATGTCGCGCTGCACCAGGGATTCGTAACGCAGTACGTGCTGGATCGCTTTTCGCAATAGCGCGATGCTCGAGACGATCTTCGGGACCCTCTACACCCTGTTGAGCACCCCCAACTACATGGGGCTGATGCTCATCGCGGTATTGATCGGCATCTGGGTCGGCATCACCCCGGGTATCGGCGGGAAGCTGTCCATTGCGCTCGCCATTCCATTCGTCTTCGGCTGGGAGGCCATCCCGGGGGCGATCTTCCTCCTTACCATGCATGCCGTGAACGGCACGAGCGGCCAGATCTCGAGCATCATGTTCGGCGTGCCGGGCGACGGCGACGACGCCGCGACCGTGCTGGACGGCTACCCGATGGCCAAGCGCGGCGAGGCCGGGCGAGCGCTGGGGGCCAGCATGACGGCCTCGGGCGTCGGGGGCATCATCGGCGCCATCGTCTTCGCCCTGATGATCCCGGTCCTCGAGCCGGTGGTGCTCGCTTTCAGCCCCGCGGAGTTCTTCCTCCTCGCGCTTCTCGGCATCACCTTCATCTCATTCCTTGCCGGGGGCGGCGGCATGTTGAAGGGCATCGTGGTCGGTCTGTTCGGCCTGATGCTCGCCACCGTCGGCATGGATCCGCAGACCGGGACCGCGCGCTTCGCCGGGGAGCAGATCTTCCTGTGGGACGGGATCAGCCTCGTCACGGCAGTGCTCGCCGTCTTCGCGGTCCCCGAGATGATCGCGCTCGGCGTGAAAGGCGGTTCGATCTCGGCCGTGTCGATGCAGACCGCCAAAGTGAGCTACCGGCAGCTGCTGGGCGGCGTGCTGGAAGTGCCGCGCCACTGGTGGCTCGTGCTGCGCACCTCCGTGATCGGCGCCGTGATCGGCATGATCCCGGGCCTGGGCGGCTCGGCGGCCGCCTGGTTCTGCTATGGCCACGCGGTGCAAACGTCCAGGACGCCCGAGCGTTTCGGCAAAGGGGCGGTGGAGGGCGTCATCGCGCCGGAGACCGCGAGCAACGCCAAGGAGGGCGGCTCGCTATTGCCGACGCTGTTCTTCGGCATCCCGGGCAGCTCCGGCATGGCCATCCTTCTGGGCGCCTTCCTCATCCTGGGCATCCAGCCCGGTCCCACCCTGATCACCGACAATCTCGATCTCGTCTGGATGCTCATCTGGGCGCTGGTGGTCGGCAACATCATGGCCGTCGCGATCCTGCTCATGTTCGCGCGCTGGGCGGCGATCCTGACCTTCGTGCGCGGCGAGTTCCTGATTCCGTTCGTGCTGACCATGTGCGTGTTCGGCGCCTTCGTCAACGAGGCGCAGTGGCAGAACCTCGTGGTGCTCGCGCTGCTGAGCGCCATCGGCTACGGGCTGCTGAGCGCCGACTGGCCGCGCGCGCCGTTCGCCATCGGCCTCGTGCTCGGCGGGATCGCGGAAAACTCGCTGCACAAGGCGCTGGCGCTCTGGGGGCTCGAGTTCTTCCTCAGGCCGCTGTCGCTCGTGCTGATCGGGCTGATCGCGCTGACCATCGGCTGGGCGATCTACAGCGCTTGGCGGCGCCCGCTGGCGAGCCAGAGCGCTTGATGGATCACTTTCAACTGCAACAAGGAGGAGGTTTTCTGTGGCACTGACGACACGCGTTGTTCCGCTGCTGGTGGCGGCCGCATTGACAGCGCCGGCGGCGGCCCAGAGTGGAGCGGATTTCTACAAAGGCAAGACGGTCACCTACATCGTCGCCACGACGGCAGGGGGCGGCTACGACGCCTACGGCCGCCTGGTGGCCGACTTCATGCAGAAGCACTTGCCCGGCTCCACCTTCGTGGTGCGCAACATGCCGGGGGCGGGCCACATCATCGGGGCGAACGCCATCTACAACGCGCGGCCCGACGGCCTGACGATCGGCACGTTCAATACCGGGTTGATCTACAACCAGCTCGTTGCCCGCGAAGGCATCAAGTTCGACCTCACCAGGATGTCGTGGATCGGCAAGGCCGCTTCCGACCCGCGCGTGTTCGTGATCCATGCCAGCTCGCCCATCCGGAGCTTCAAGGACCTGCGGGAAACGAAGCAGACGGTCAACTTCGCCACTTCCGGCGTCGGCAGCGCCTCCTACGTCGAGACCAAGATCCTGGCCGACGCGCTCAACCTGCCGATCAAGATCATTGCCGGCTACAGCGGCACTGAAGACATGATGGCGATGCGCCGCAACGAGATCACGGGCATCATCGGCTCGCGCTCCTCCTTCGAGGACTTCGTCAAGAACGGCTACGCCAGGTTCATCGCCCAGATCGGCGGCAGCGAGAAGGACGTGCCGCAGCTTGCGAGCCTGGTCACCGACCGGGACGGCAAGGCGCTCGTCGCGCTCATCCAGTCGCAAGGCGAGATCGCGCGGCTCAGCGCCGGGCCGCCGGGAATTGCGGCCGACCGGCTGCAGGCGCTGCGCGCGGCGTATCGCAAGGCGCTCGACGACCCGCAGCTCCAGGCGCGCGCCGAGAAGCTCGGCCGCCCGGTCGAGCCCGCGGTCGGAGAAGAAGTCGAGAAGATGGTGAGCGAGGCCCTGACCCAGCCGCCGAAGACGGTCGCCCTGCTCGCCGCGGCGCTGGAGGTCAAGGCGCAGACCGCAAAGGCGAGCGGGCCGTTGCTCGAGGTGCAGGACAAGGGGCGCGCGATCGTGTTCAACGCAGCCGACGGCAAGCCGGTCAAGTCCGAGCCGAGCGGCTCGCGCACCAGGATCACGGTCGCGGGCAAGGAGGGCAAGCGCGGCGATCTCAAGGCGGGCATGAGCTGCGACATCGAGTACAAGCCCGGCGGCGACAACGAGCCGACCACCATCGCCTGCAAATAGCCGCGCGTGCTCATCCTCGGCAACGCGGAGGTCGAGAAGCTGCTGACGATGGAGGCCACCATCGCGGCGCTGGAGGAGTCCTACATGGCGCTCGCCCGCCGCGAGGCGGTGTGCCGGCCGCGCATCGACATCCGCATCCCGACGAGCGACCCGGCGAGGAACTACCAGTGGGGCACGATGGAAGGCGGCTCGACCGCAGGCTATTTTGCCATCCGCATGAAGTCCGACGTGGTCTACGAGACGCGCTACAACGGCACGCTCACGCAGGAGAAGTACTGCGTGCGGCCCGGCCTGTACTGCGGCCTGGTGCTGCTGACCTCGATCGAGAACGGCGAGCCGCTCGCTTTCCTCAACGACGGCGTGCTGCAGCACATGCGCGTGGGCGCCGACGGCGGCATCGGCGTCAAATACATGGCGAACGAGGATGCCGAGGTGGTCGGAATGCTCGGCTCGGGCGGCATGGCGCGCACCCATATGCAGGCGTTCACTGCCGTGCGCCGCATCCGGAAACTGCGGGTCTTCAGCCCGACGCGGGACAACCGCGAGCGCTTCGGCCGCGAGATGGCCGCGCTCTACGGCATCGAAGTGCGGGTATGCGACAAGCCCGAAGACATCTACCAGGGCGCCCATATCGTCGCCGCGCTCACCGATTCCGCCGTACCGGTGCTCGACGGCAGCCTGCTCGAGAAGGGCGCGCATCTCGTCAACATCGGAAGCGGCGGCACCCCGGACGCCGCGAGCCTCGAGCGCATCGATGTCTACCTGAGATTCGGCGATGCGCCGCCGCCGGCGAGCCGGCCCGAGCTGCGCCTGGAGGACGAGCACCTGGGCTGGGAGGCGCGACCGGACAGTGGCAAGCACGGCGACGGCCGCCGCGGCCGGCGGCCGCACGGCGTTCTCCTGCCGCACAAGCGCGTCACGCTGGCCGAGCTCGTTCAAGGCAGGGCGAAGGGCCGCACCTCGGCCGACCAGGTCACCTATTCCGAGCGCGGCAACCTGCAGGGGGCGCAATTCTTCGCCGTCGCGGGCAAGGTGTACGAGCTGGCCAGGCGCGCCGGCCTCGGGAGGGAGATCCCGACCGAGTGGTTCCTGCAAGACATCCGCAATTGAAGTAGAGACGACGGCATGCTGGAGCCCGCTAATGCGAGCACCGGGGCTACGGGAAACGCACGTTGAACCGCGATCATGACTGCACCTGCGGGCAGCTTGCGCGCTCTGCAAAGGGCCAACGGATCAGCTGCGCGCTGAAAAGGGCCCACCAGATGGGGAGCGGCTGGAAGGGCAGGCGCAGCCAGTAGTACCAGCTCGCCTGCGGCAGGCCGTCGACGGCAAGGCCGCTGAGCGCGTTATGGACGTTGGCCGGGAACACGGCGACGAAGTAGACCGCGAGCATCAGTCCTGCCAGCCGGCGCGTCTTGGTCCAGAGGAGCCCGATGCCCCCGACGATTTCTGCCGCGCCGGTGAACAGCACGAGCTCGAGGTGCAGCGGGATCCACGGCGGCATCATCGGCAGGTAGCGTTGCGGGCTGATCCAGTGGTCGCTGCCGACCAAGAAAAGCGCGAGCGCCATGGCGAGGCGCATGCGCGCCGGCCAGTCCGTGATTCGCGGTATGAATGTCGCCATCAGGGTCAGGGCGACGAGTAGTCCGAAGAAAAGCACGTGAGGCTCCGTTGTGGTATGTTGACGATGACAACATAACTTTAGCGCCATAATGTAGACAATGTCAACATC
>CAZJJC010000037.1:0-9675 GCA_964546195.1 uncultured Enterobacteriaceae bacterium
CGAGCACCACCAGGCGACCCTGGTCAACTGGCTGATCGGCCCGGACCACTCGCCGCTCGAGACCACCATCGCCTACGAGCAGGTCGCGATCGACGTGACAGCCGCGGTGGCGCAGAACGAGCCCGATCCCTACCTCGCCCAAGTCTACCGCTTCGGCCTGCTCGAGGACTTCGACCACATGTACCGCTACTCGGCGCTGCTCGACCGGCTGGAAGGCAAGGATGCGAACAACATCCTGCAGAGCTACACCGACATCTTGCCCGGCCGGCCGACGATCGAGGAGCACCGCGCGCCCCAGGACGACCTGCGCCGGCCCTACGATCGCAAGAAAGCGGCGCCGCTGTCCAAGCTGCACGCCCTCACCATCATGTCGGGCGAGCAGCAGACGCACAATTTCTACATGAACATCGGCCCGATGTATTCCGACCCGGTGGCGCGCCAGCTGTACGCCGAGATCGCCTCGATCGAGGAGCAGCACGTCACGCAGTACGAGTCGATCATCGATCCCGAAGAGACCTGGATGGAGAAATGGCTGATGCACGAAGCCTGCGAGGTCTACAACTACTACGGCTGCATGGAGCAGGAGGCCAATCCTCGCATCCGCGCGATCTGGGAGCGTTTCCTCGATTACGAGCTGGGCCACCTCCACGCGGTGATGGAGCTCTACAAGAAGCACGAGCGCCGCGACCCGATGGAGCTGCTGCCCGAGCAGCTGCCCGACCCCATCGCCTTCGACACCCAGCGCGAGTTCGTGCGCAAGACCCTGGCCGAGGAAGTCGACCTGCGTGCGAACGGCACCCAGATCGTGCCGAAGGACAAGGAGAGCGCGGCATCGCGCGCGTACCGCGAGGCGCTCAACGCCGAGGGCTCGCCGTCGGAAACCGTGGCGGCCGGCTACCTCTGGACGCCGGGCTCGGAACTCAAGCGCAAAGCGGCCTAAAGGACACCCCATGCGACGCGTAACCGAAGTCGGAATCAACCATAGCGGAATGCAAGCCGCGCCGGACGCCGGCGAGAAGATGCTGGAGAACATGAAGCTCACCAAGCCGCGGCGCGGCGACGAGCGCGACCTGGCGAAGATCCGCGCCGAATACGCGCGGGAGGCCGACCCTGTAGGCACGCTGCCCGAGCCGAAGCAGTCCGGCATGCGCGCGGTGCTCATGGACAAGCTGGGCGCGCGGCTCGCCTTCGAACGGACAGGCACGCGGCTCTACGATGCCCTCATCGCCAAATGTCAGGCCGAGCGCGCGAGCGGGCTGCCGCTGAAGGAGCTGCAGCACATCCGCGACGAGGAGGCGACGCACTTCGCGCTGCTGGGCGCGGCCATTCAGTCGCTCGGCGGCGACCCTACGGCGCAGACGCCCGAGGCGGACGTGTCCGGGGTGGAGGGCATGGGCCTGGTGCAGGTCCTGACCGATCCCAGGACCACCCTCGCCCAGGCGCTGCATGCCATCCTGGTCGCCGAAATGACCGACAACGCCGCCTGGGAGGAGCTGATCGAGCTGACGACCCAGGCGGGAAACGACGACCTGCTGGCGCGCTTCATCAAGGCGCACGAGGAGGAAATCGAGCACCTGGAGAAGGTGCGCGGCTGGTACAGGACCGCCACCCTGGCGCAGGCCTGAGCCCGCCGGGTGGGGGGGCACGTCGATTGCAGCGTCCCGGCATGGTCGCCACGCAACTCCACTGCCCGCATTGTGCGGCGGTGCAGCGGGCGGTCGTGGCACCCCTGCTCCATGGGGAACGCAGCCTGGGGGTCACGGTGGGCTGCAGCCGCTGCGGCTATCTCGCCTTCACCATGCTCAAGGCAGCGCGCATCTATTGCGGCGTGTGCGACGAGGTGCAGCCGGCGGTGCTCAAGTCGGTCACCGCCTCGGAAGCCAAGGTGCTCGTGTGCGGCAGCTGCCTCAATGCGAAGGCGACGCTGTACGGCGAGCGCGCGCCGTCAACCTAGCTTCGGCGGCGCGTTCTTCTGCGACAGGCGCTTGATCAGGCCGTCGATGCCTTCCTGCTTCACCACCTGGTCGAATTCCGAGCGGTAGGTCAGCACCAGGCTGATGCCCTCGACGCTGATGTCGTAGATCTTCCAGCCGCTGTCGGTCTTGCGCATCTGGTAGTCGATCGGCACCGGCTTGCCGCCGGCGCGGATGAACTGGTTGCGCACCGTCGCCTCGGTGTCGCCGGCCTTGTTGCGCGAGGGCAGCACTTTCATCTCCTGGCCTTGGTACCCCTCCAGGGCGTTCGAGTAGGTGCGCACGAGCATCGAGCGGAACTCCTCCACCAGCTTTTTCCTCTGCTCGGGCGTGGCCTCGCGCCAGGCGCGGCCGACGGCGAGCCGCGTGGCCTCCTCGAAGTCGATGTGCGGCAGGATCTTCTCCTCTGCCAGCTTCAGCGCCTTCTGCTTGTCCCCGGCCGCGAGATCCTTGTCGGTCTTGACCGTGCTCATCACGTCGGTAGTGAGCTTCTTGACCAGCTCTTCCGGACCGAGCTCCTGCGCTCCTGCCGGGGGCAGGAGAAAAAATAACCCTATAAGAAGCAAGTGTTTCATGCCGGTACCCTTTCCTTGGGCGCGTTGCCCTTGAACATGCCCGGCTCAAGCGAATGGCGTTCCAGGAGGCGGTAGAACTCGGTGCGGTTGCGCCCGGCCAACCGCGCCGCCTTGGTGACGTTGCCCCCGGTGATCTTGAGGATCCTGACCAGGTAGTCGCGCTCGAAGGCGCGGCGCGCCTCGTCCAGCGGCGTAAGCGTGGTGTCGCCGGCGTCCAGGGCTTGCCGCACCAGCGATTCGGGGATCACCTCGGTCGGCGCGAGCGCCACGGCCTGCTCGATCACGTTCAGGAGCTGGCGCACGTTGCCCGGCCAGGGCGCCGAGACCAAAAGCTGCATCGCCTCCGGGGCGAGCGCAAGCCGGCCCTTCCGGTAGCGCTCGGCCAGGCGCGAGAGGAAATGGTTGGTCAGCAGCGGAATGTCCTCGCGCCGCTCGGCGAGCGTCGGGATATAGAGCTTCACCACGTTGAGCCGGTAGTACAGATCCTCGCGGAACTCGCCCGAGGCGATGCGCTCCTCGAGCTTGCGGTGGGTGGCGGCTATCACGCGCACGTCGATGTCGTGCGACTCGTGCGAGCCCACCAGGCGCACCTTGCGCTCCTCCAGCGCTCTCAGAAGCTTCACTTGCAGCGGCAAAGGCATGTCGCCGATTTCATCCAGGAAGAGCGTCCCGCCCTGGGCGGCCTGAAACAGGCCCCTGCGGTCGGCCACGGCCCCGGTGAAGGAGCCCTTCTTGTGGCCGAAGAGCTCCGATTCGAGCAAGCCCTCCGGGATCGCCCCGCAGTTCACCGCCACGAAGGGCGCTTCTCCGCGGGGGCTCGCGCGGTGGATCGCCCGCGCCAGAAGCTCCTTGCCGGTGCCGCTCGCCCCGAAGATGCACACCGAGGCATCCGAGGCCGCCACGCGCCGCGCCTGGGCGAGCAAATCCTCCATGGCGGAGGCGCGCGTGATGAGCTCGGCGCGCCATTCCGCCATGTCGCCGAGGGTCGGGCTGGACAGGCGCATGGCGTCGGCCACGGTATCGAGCAGCACCTTGGGCTCGAAGGGCTTGGTGAGGAAGGAGAACACGCCCCGCCGTGTCGCGGTCACCGCTTCCGGAATCGTGCCGTGGGCGGTAAGGATGAGCACCGGCAGCGAGGGCGAGTCGCGGTGGATCGCGTCGAACAGCGCCATGCCATCCATGTGCTGCATGCGCAGGTCCGTCACTACGACCTGCGGGCGCGACACCGCGAGCGCCGCAAGCGCCGCCTGCCCGGACTCCACCGCCGTCACCGCATAGCCCGCGGCCGTCAGCCGCATCGCGATCAGCTGCAGGAGATCCTTGTCGTCGTCCACCAGCAGGACCTTCGCGTTTTCAGTGCTCATGGTTTCAAGCCTCTTCAAGTAGCAAAACCGTGCAATTTCTACACTACTGTCGTTACGCGGCGTCGGCAAGCGCACGCGCCGAGCGGCGCGGCAGCGTGACGCGGAAATGCCCGCCGCCGCCCTCGGGCACCACGTCGATATGCCCGCCGTGCGCCTCCGCCAGCTCGCGCGCGATGGCGAGGCCCAGGCCGCTGCCCTTGATCCGGCTGCCATCGCCCTTGCCGCGGCCGCGCACGAACAGGTTGAAGATCGATTCGCGCTCCTCGGCCAGCACGCCGGGGCCCGAATCGATCACATCGATCATCGCCTCGCCGGACTGAACGCGCGCGCGCACGGTAATCGTGCCGCCGGGCGGCGTGAACTTCACCGCGTTGCTGATCAGGTTGTCGACGATCGAGCGCAGCTTTTCAGGGTCGGCCTCCAGCGTAGCGGACTGCGCGTCGATCGCCAGGTGCAGCCCCTTCGACTGCGCCGCGAGCTCGTGCGCATGGGCCGCTTCCGCGACCAGCGCGTCGAGCACCACCGGCTTCACCTCGAGCGACGCAGCCGCGTGCAATGCGCGCTGGTAGTCGAGCAGCTCCTCGATCAGGCGCTGCAGCTTGACGCTATTGTCGCGCATGATGGACACCACCTGCCGCTGCGCCGGGCGCAACGGTCCCGCCACCTCGTCATTGAGCAGCTCCGCGCCTTCGCGCAGCGCGGTCAGCGGCGTCTTCAGCTCGTGCGACACGTGGCGCAGGAAGCGGTTCTTCTGGGTCTCGAACTCCTCCAGCCGCCGCCGCAGCCAGTCGAGGCGCCGGCCGAGATAGCGCAGGTCCTCGGGACCGCGCACCGAGATCGGCCGCGAGAAATCGGCCCCGCCGAGCTGGCGGATCGCGTTGTCGATCGCCGCGATCGGACGCGCGATGTAGCGCGTCAGGGCGAGCGCGATGGTGAGCGCCACCGCGGTGCTGAAAATCAGCAGCAGCATCACGCCGCGCTGCGCGTCGTCGGCGCTCGCCCGCAGCCGCTCCACTTCGCGGTCCACCACGCGGTTATTGATGTCGACCACCTCGCGCGCGCTGTCGATCAGCCGGTCGATGCGCGCGGTGACCACCGCGGGATCCACCGGCGTACGCGGGAAGCCGGTGAGCAGATCGTACAGGGCCTGCTCTTCGCCGAGCGTGCGGTTGAGCGCCGCAAGCTGCGCATGGTCCAGGGGCAGCTGCGAGATCTCGTCGCCCAGCTGCCGGAAGCCGCGGTGCACGCGCGCATAGCCTTGCAGGATCTCGGAATCGTCCAGCACGGCCACCTGCTGCGCCAGGCGCTCTATCGTGCCGATACGGTCGACCAGCGAGCGGCTGGCGCGCGCCGCCTCCGACGCGTTGAACACCGCGCTACGGCTTTGCCCGGCGAGGCGCTCGGTATTCCAGGCGGAGTAGGCGAGCGCGCCGATCAGCGGCAGCGCCACCAAAGTGAAGCCTGCGAGCAACAGCCCGAGGAAGGAGCGCGGGTAAAAAATCACGTGGGTGAAATAGTTGCACGCGATTGGACAACATCCAATGTCACGTGTTCACGACAGCGGCATGGTCCGGCTGTCGCTCCCGGACGACGGCGGTTCCGCCGAGGACGCGGTTGACCCCCACGACCGTGCAATGCGAGGGGACGTCGAGCGTGACCACCGCGTTCGCGCCCACCGTCGCGCCCCGCCCCACCCGCACCGGCCCCAGGATCTTGGCGCCGGCGCCGATGGTGACGTTGTCCTCGATCACCGGAGCGCCGGCCTCGGTCGGGTGCTTGGCGCCGATCGTCACCTGGTGCATCAGCGTCACCCGGCTACCGATGACCGCGCCGGGATGGATCACGATGCCGTAGGGATGCGGCATAAGGATCGGCGCGCGCAGCCGGCAAAGGATGCTGCAGTTAAGCAGCGTTTCCATGAAATCCGACAGCAGGGGGATGTTGTGCCGGCGGGCGAACTGCAGCAGCCGCGCGGCGCGCGGGTTCTCGCCCACTACGGCGCCGGGGTGGCGGCGCTCCACGCGGCATTCGAGCCAGCGCAGCAGCGCGCGCTGCACCTGGGCGGCAGCCGCGGGCAGCGCCTGGGCCTTCTGCACCGCGATCAGCTCCTGGAAGCGGTGCCGGTAGCTCTCGGGCGGATCGACGGCCACGCCGATCGCTGCCTTGCGGGCATTCTCGTGGCCCACCGCAGAGATCGCCGCGGGGGCGAGGTCGCGCTCCACCCGCTCGCGCAGCTGCGAGCTCTCGGGCCCGACGAACGCCACGCGCGCCCCTGCGGGCCGCAGCCGGCTTTCGGCAACGATGAGCGCCTTGCGCAGAGCGGCAAGGGCACTTGGCCAGACGGCCCAGTGCAAGGCACGGCGCAGGCGAGGCAGCTCGGCGCGCACAGGCTGCCAGGCGCCGTGCTTCGCCGCCTGTGCGATGAGGCGGATGTCGCGCCGCGGGCGCCAGTAGCGCCCGACTCGCTCGATGGCGCCGCGCGGGTTGGCCGCCCACAGCCCGCTAAGCCAGGCGCCGCGCGCATCCTCGAGGACCTGCGCCTCGACGGCTTGCAGCAATCCATAAATGAACAGCGCATCCGGCGCGCCCGGCAGCAGCTCCTCGGCGCGCAGCAGCCGCCGCGCGGCGCGGTAATAGTCGGCGATGATCCTGATCGGGAGGAAGCTGGGGCGCCCGACATCGTCGCTCCACGCGAGCAGGAACTGCCAGCCCTGCGGCTCCGCGGGCGCGAGCTGGACCAGGCTCAGATCGAAGTCCTGCGCAAAGCGCGCTACCCGGCGCGGCATGCCGGCAAGGGCGGGACGCGGCACGGCAAGCTCCACCTCGTCGGTCAGCACGCGGAACGCCACACCGTCGTCGCGCAGCCGGTCGAACAGCGCCTGGGCCACGTAGCCGCACTCGTCCATCAGTCCGTGTCCATCGAAGCGCGATTGTCCTGCAATACGCATGCCATTGGGTAGGGTTCTGGTGGATGCTTCCAACAGATCATGCGGGCGGTAAAGAATTTAACGTCGCCGGGGTGCGACATGACTAGAATTCCGAGCCATGCAAAAAGCACAAGCCGTCCTTGCGTCCGCGCTGCTGGCGCCCGCCTTGGCGCTCGCTTTCGAGACCGTCGACACCCTGCCCTGGCCGTCGGACGGGCGCTTTCCCGCTTATCCCCGGGAAACGGCGCGCCCGACCGACTTATGGCTCCATGGTGGCCTGATGCGCGACGACAATTTACTGCGCCTGGAAACCGGCGGCGAGGCCGATACGGTGACGCGCTTCGGCGGCGGTTTCCGGCACGCCCAGCGCGTGATCGGGCGGCAAAACCTGCGGGTAGAGGCGCGCGCCGACTACTACCGTTTCGACCGGTTCGACGACCTCAGCCATCTCGCCTATTCCGGGCTCGCCGACTGGCGCTGGGAAATCGGCAACGACCTTTCGGGCTCGATCGCGCTCGGCCGCGAGCGCCGGCTCGCCGACCTGGGCGAGACGCGCTCCCCGGAACGCAGCATGGTGACGGCGACGAGCCTGTCTGCCACGGGAGGCTACCTCGTCACACCCAGCCTGCGGCTGCGCGCCGGCCTTGCCGGCACTGCGGCCGAGCGCAGCGGCGCGGACAATGAAGAAACGCGTGCCACGAGCGTCACCGGCGCAGTGGACTATGTCAGTCCTCTGGGGAACACGATAGGCGTGGAAGCCCGCGGCACGCAAGGCGAGGCGCGCTTCGATGAAGCCGTCGGCGTCGTCGACAACGATTTCCGCGAGCGCGAAATCGCGCTGGTGGGCAGCTACGCGATCGGACCGCGCGTGCGCGCCGAGGGCCGCTTTGGCCGCACCACGCGCCGCTACGGCGACATCGCGGACCGCGACTTCGAAGGCAACACCTGGCGCCTGGGCGCCGAATGGCTGCCCGGCAACAAGACCCGGCTCGCCCTGGAGCTCTACAAGGAGCCGCGCTCGATCATCGACATTTCGTCGGCCCACGTGGTGCTCAAGGGCATCAGCTTCGGCCCGAGCTGGGCGGTCACCAGCAAGCTGGTCCTTTCGGCGCGGCTGCTGCGTGAGCAGCGCACCTTCGAGGGCGACCCGCTGATTGCTCTCGCAGCCGACACGCCGTTGCGCGACGAGACCACGCGCATCCTTCGCTTCGGCATCGGCTGGGAGCCGGTGCGGCACTGGCAGGCCGGCTTGGCCATCGACCGCGGCGAGCGCGAAGCCAACCTCGCCGGGCGCGACTACCAGTACACCGCCGTCACCGCCGATCTCGCCTGGCGCTACTAGCGGCCGTAGGCGTCCTCGAAGCGCACGATGTCGTCCTCGCCGAGGTAGCTGCCGGACTGCACCTCGATCAGCTCCAGCGGCAGCCGCCCCGGGTTCTCCAGGCGGTGCCGGGTGCCCGGCGGAATGTAGGTCGCCTCGTTCTCGGTCAGCAGGAAGCGCTCCTCGCCGCGCGTCACGCGCGCGGTACCGCGCACCACGATCCAGTGCTCGGCGCGGTGGTAATGCATCTGCAGCGACAAAGCCGCGCCCGGCTCGACCACGATGCGCTTCACCTGGAAGCGTTCGCCGCGCTCCAGGCTGTCGTAGGTGCCCCAGGGACGGTGGACCTTGCGGTGGACGAGGCATTCCCTGCGCCCCTGCGCCTTGAGCGCCGCGGCGAGCTTGCCCACGGCCTGCGCCTTGTCTTTGCGCGCCACCATGACGGCATCGGGCGTCTCGACCACCACCACGTCGTCGAGCCCGACGCAGGCGACCATGCGATGCTGCGCGAGCACCAGGGCGTTCCTGGTGTCGGCGAGGTGCACGTCGCCGCGCGCCACATTGCCCGCAGCGTCCTTGTCCTCCGCCTGCCAGATCGCGTCCCAGGCGCCCACGTCGGACCAGCCGGCGTCGAGGCGCACCACGACCGCTTCGAGCGAGGCGGGGCCCCGGGTGATCCTTTCAAGCACCGCGTAGTCGATAGAGTCGGCCGCACAGCCGGCGAATGCCGGCGCGTCCACGCGGAAGAATTCGCCGTCGCGCTTGCCCTGCCGGTAGGCGCGCTCGCAGGCGGCGAGGATGTCCTTGCGGAAACTGCCGATGGCATCGATCCAGACCGAGGCGCGCACCGCCACGATGCCGGCATTCCAGAGGTAAGCGCCCGACTCGCAGTAGCGCTGCGCGGCCGCCGCGTCGGGCTTTTCCACGAAGGCTTCGATGTAACAGGCCTCCGGGCCTTTGCCTACCGCGCGTCCCGCGCGCACATACCCATAGCCCGTCTCGGCAGAGGTGGGCGGCACGCCGAAAATCACGAGGTGGCCGTGGCGCGCGAGCGCGGCGGCCCGTTCCACGGCGCGCTCGAAGGCGTCGGTGCGGGCGATGATGTGGTCCGAGGGCATGACGAGCAGCACCGGGTCATCGGCGGTCACCGCGTGCACTGCGGCGAGCGTGAGGGCCGGCGCGGTGCCGCGGCCCTCCGGCTCGAGCAGAATCGCCTTCGGCCGGGCGCCGACGCACCTGAGCTGGTCGGCGACCATGAAGCGGTGGGCTTCATTGCAGATGACCAGCGGCTCGACGCTCGCTGCCAGCCCGCGGCAGCGTGTGCCGGTGTCCTGCAGCAGGGTGCGCTCGCCGTTCAGCGCGTGCAGCGGCTTGGGATGGTGCTCCCGCGAAAGCGGCCATAGCCGCGTGCCGGATCCGCCGCACAGGATCACCGGCTGGATCATCGTCGGGGTGACGCCCAGTTCGATCACTTCCCCCACCCTCCGAAAAAAGAAACGCTCTTCCTAAGGCGCA
>CAZJJC010000038.1:0-26247 GCA_964546195.1 uncultured Enterobacteriaceae bacterium
AGCCCGACACCGGCGAGCAGGCGCTCGAGATCGCCGACATGCTGGTGCGCTCCGGCGCGGTGGACGTGATCGTGGTCGACTCGGTGGCGGCGCTCACGCCCAAGGCCGAGATCGAGGGCGAGATGGGCGAGCCGCAGATGGGCCTGCAGGCGCGCCTCATGAGCCAGGCGCTGCGCAAGCTCACCTCCAACATCAAGCGCACCAACACGCTGGTGATCTTCATCAACCAGATCCGCATGAAGATCGGCGTCATGTTCGGCAACCCGGAGACCACCACCGGCGGCAACGCCCTCAAGTTCTACGCCTCGGTGCGCATGGACATCCGCCGCATCGGCTCGATCAAGAAGGGCGACGAGGTGATGGGCTCCGAGACGCGCGTGAAGGTGGTGAAGAACAAGGTGGCGCCGCCCTTCCGCCAGGCCGAGTTCGACATCATGTACGGCGAAGGCATCTCGCGCGAAGGGGAAATTCTCGAGATCGGCGTCAACCTCGGCGTGCTGGAGAAGTCGGGCGCCTGGTACATCTACAACGGCGATCGCCTCGGGCAGGGCAAGGACAACTCGCGCGATTTCCTCAAGGAGAACGGCGCGCTCGCGCGCGAGATCGAAGCCAAGATCCGGGAGAAGGCGGGCGTGGCCGCGCCCGCGCCTGCCGCCGCGGAAGCGCCGCAAGACAAGAAGGTTGAGCAGCTCCCCACAAGGAAGCGCGGCATCTGACGTGCCGCTCGGCGCAAGCGCGGCTGAGCTCAAAGCGCGCGCGCTGAGGTACCTCGCCCGGCGCGAGCATTCGCGGGCGGAGCTCGCGCGCAAGCTCGCGCCGCATGCGCAATCGCGCGAAGCGCTCGATGCGCTGCTCGATCAGCTTGTGTCCAGGAAGCAGCTGTCCGACGAGCGCTTTGCCGAGGAGCGCGCGCGCAGGCTCTCGCGCAAATACGGCTCGGCGAAGATCCGCCACGACCTCAGGTCGAAGGGCATAGCCGAACAGATCGTGGAGCGCATTGGCCGCGGCGACGAGCTGGCGCGGGCACGCGCGATCCTGAGCCGCAAATACCGCGATGCCGCCGCCACGCGGGAGGAGCGCGCCAGGCGCGCACGCTTCCTGCAAAGCAGAGGCTTTTCGATGGAGGTCATCGCGCGCCTGCTTGACGTCGCGTAATTTATTTTTGCGAGAAGTCGTCCGACTACCCTTCCCGGGCGTTCATCGCCTCACAGGCATTGCCTGTTAGAGAGGAGGTGAATGGCATGGATGCAGGACAAGCATTGTCAGTAGTACGGTCGCTGGCCAACGGGGTCGACCCGGAAAGTGGCGAGGTGTTTCCTTCAGAGAGCGCCTACCAGCGCCCGCAGGTGGTTCGAGCGCTGTACGAGGCGGCCACCGCGCTCGAGCGCATCGAGCGCTTCGAGCGCCGCAAGAGCCAGCTGCCGCAGAAAACCGGCGAGCCGTGGAGCGAGGACGAAGACCGCAGGCTCCTCGCCGCCTTCGACGCCGGCCGCGCGCTGCAGGAGCTTGCGGCGGCGCACGAGCGCACGATGGGCGCAGTCCGCGCCCGATTGCTGAAGTATGGCCGGATAAATGCATAACGGCAGCATCAACGCCTAGCAGCGGGTTCCCGGGGCGGCCGGCCGGCACCCCGGGCTTTTTGCCCTGAAGTAGAATTCTCTTAATGAAATCAAACGAGATACGTTCGAGCTTCCTGGAGTATTTCCGCTCCAAGGGGCACACGGTCGTGCCGTCGAGCTCGCTCGTGCCGGCGAGCGACCCGACGCTGCTGTTCGTCAATTCGGGCATGGTGCAGTTCAAGGACGTGTTCCTCGGCAAGGAGAAGCGCCCGTACGTGCGCGCTGCGAGCTCGCAGCGCTCGGTGCGCGCCGGCGGCAAGCACAACGACCTCGAGAACGTAGGCTATACCGCACGCCATCACACCTTCTTCGAGATGCTGGGCAACTTCTCCTTCGGCGATTATTTCAAGAAGGACGCGATCCAGTTCGCCTGGGAGCTGCTCACCAGGGTCTACAAGCTCGATCCTGCCCGCCTGTGGGCCACGGTCTACCAGACCGACGACGAAGCCTACGACCTGTGGACCCGCACGATCGGCCTGCCGCCCGAGCGCGTGGTGCGCATCGGCGACAAGCCCGGCGGCCAGAAATACCAGTCGGACAATTTCTGGCAGATGGCCGATACCGGCCCGTGCGGGCCGTGCAGCGAGATCTTCTACGACCACGGCCCAGCGGTTGCCGGCGGTCCACCAGGTTCTCCCGATGCGGACGGCGACCGCTACATCGAAATCTGGAACCTGGTTTTTATGCAGTTCAACCGTGACGAGCAGGGCGTGATGCATCCTCTGCCCAAGCCCTCGGTCGATACCGGCATGGGGCTGGAGCGCATCGCCGCGGTGCTGCAGGGCAAGCATTCCAACTACGAGATCGATCTCTTCCAGGAATTGATCCGGGCCGCGGCGCGGGAGACCCGGCAGAAGGAGCTGAAGAATCCTTCGCTCAACGTCGTTGCCGACCACATCCGCGCCTGCGCCTTTCTCATCGTCGACGGCGTCATCCCGGGCAACGAGGGCCGCGGCTATGTGCTGCGGCGGATCATCCGGCGCGCCATCCGTCACGGCTACCAGCTCGGCCAGCACCAGCCGTTCTTCCATCGCCTGGTCGAGGACCTCGACCGCGCGATGGGCGATGCCTATCCGGAATTGCGCAGTGCCAAAGGCAAAGTCTCGGAAATCCTGCAACAGGAAGAGGAACGCTTCGCCGAAACGCTCGAGAACGGCATGGGCGTGCTCGAGTCGGCGCTCGCCTCGGGCGAGAAGCTTCTCGACGGCGACACGGTGTTCAAGCTGTATGACACCTACGGCTTCCCGGTGGACCTGACCGCCGACATCTGCCGCGAGCGCGGCGTGATGCTCGACATGGCCGGCTTCGAGGCCGCGATGGCGCAGCAGCGCGAGCGCGCGCGCGCCGCCTCGCGCTTCTCCGTCGCGGCCGGGCTGGACTACGCGGGCAACAAGACCGAGTTCCACGGCTACGAGTCGCTGTCGCTCAAGGCGAAGGTGATCGCGCTCTACCGCGAAGGCGCCCAGGTGCAGGAGCTGGAAGCGGGCGATGCGGGCGTCGTGGTGCTCGATCGCACGCCCTTCTATGCCGAGTCGGGCGGCCAGGTCGGCGACCGCGGCGAGCTCGCGGGGCAGGCCGGCACCTTCGCGGTCGAGGACACGCAGAAGCTGCAGGCCGAGGTGTACGGCCACCACGGCCGGCAGCGCACCGGCGTGCTGCGCGTCGGCGACCCGGTCAACGCCCAGGTGGACACCGTGTCGCGCCACCGCTCGATGTGGAACCATTCGGCCACGCACCTCATGCACGCGGCGCTGCGCCGCGTGCTCGGCAAGCACGTGGAGCAGAAGGGCTCGCTGGTCGACGCGCAGCGCACGCGCTTCGATTTTTCGCATTCGAAGCCGGTGACCGAGGAAGAAATCCGGCAAATCGAAGCTTTGGTGAACGCCGCGATCCAGAAGAACTACGACGTCACGGCGCGCATCATGAAGTACGACGAGGCGATCCGCGCCGGCGCGCTCGCGTTCTTCGGCGACAAGTACGGCGACGAAGTGCGCGTGCTCACCATGGGGGACTTTTCCACCGAGCTGTGCGGCGGCACGCACGTGAAGCGCACCGGCGACATCGGGTTCTTCAAGATCGTGTCCGAATCGGGCGTCGCCGCCGGCATCCGGCGCGTCGAGGCGGTCACCGGGGAAGGCGCCCTCGCCTGGGTGCAGCAGCAGGAAGCCAAGCTCGCCGAGGCCGCCGCGGTGCTCAAGGCGCCGGCGAGCGAGGTGACGGCGAAGCTCGCGCAGGTGCTGGAGAACGTGCGCACGCTCGAGCGCGAGCTCGGGCGGCTGAAGTCGAAGCTCGCCTCGAGCCAGGGCGACGACCTGGCTTCGCAGGCGGTCGAAGTCAAGGGAGCCAAAGTGCTCGCCGCGACGCTCGATGGCGCCGACGCGAAGACGCTGCGCGAGACCATGGACAAGCTGAAGGAGCGCCTGAAGTCGGCGGCCATCGTGCTCGGGGCGGTGAACGACGGCAAGGTGTCGCTCATCGCCGGGGTGACTTCCGATCTCGTCGCCAAGGTCAAGGCAGGGGAGCTGGTCAATTTCGTCGCCCAGCAGGTGGGCGGCAAGGGCGGCGGCCGGCCCGACATGGCGCAGGCCGGCGGCACCGAGCCGGCCAAGCTGCCGCATGCCCTCGAATCGGTGAAACACTGGGTGGAGGAGCGCGTATGAAAAGATTTATCCTGGTCGGGGCTCTCGCGGCCCCGGGAGTGGTATTCGCACACCATGGGTGGAGCGAGTACGACTCGTCGAAGGCGCTGAAACTGACCGGCAAGGTCGTCGAGTCGGGCTACGAGCATCCGCACGGCCACGTGCGGCTGGAGACCCCCGGCAAGAGCTGGAACGTGGTGCTGGCGCCGCCCTCGCGCATGGAGCGCCGCGGCCTGGAGAAGGGCGCGCTCAAGCCCGGCGCCACGGTGACGGTCGAGGGCTACCCCAACCGCGAGAAGGCCGAAGAAATGCGCGCCGAGCGCATCAGCGTCCAGGGCAAGACCATCGAGTTGCGATGACCCCGGCCGCGGGGCCGCTCGGCGCCCTGGAGGCCTCGGGCCTTGGCCAGGCGATGCGGCAGTGGCTGTGGCTGTACCCGAGCGTCGAGATCGTGCACATCGCCGGCATCGGCCTGCTGTTCGGCTCGATAGCGGTGCTCGACCTGCGGCTGCTCGGGCTATCGAGGAGCATCCCGGTGCGCCGGCTCGCCGCCCACGTGCTGCCGTGGAGCGCGGCGAGCTTCCTGCTCATCGTGCCGAGCGGCCTCCTGATGTTCATCGCGCACGCGACCGATTTCGTCTCCAGCCCGCTCTTCTTCGTCAAGATGGGGCTGATACTGGCTGCCGGCGCAAACGCGGCTTTGTTCCACACCATGGTTTTCCGCACCGCCGACGTATGGGACGCCGAGGAGATGCGGCCTCTACCGCCGCCGCCGTCCGCTCGGGTTTCGGCCGCGCTGTCGCTGCTGCTTTGGGTCGCCGTGATCGCCTGCGGGCGCTTACTGGCTTACTTCTAGAAACCTATGCGCTGCTTGCGCGCGCGGGCGTCCTGGATGTCGTCCGGGCCGACCTCGCTGCGCCCGTCGACCTTGGCGGTGCCGAACGCCGAATGGATCGCGCGGCGCATCTCGCGCGGCGGCAGCCCGGCGAGCTTGTCCAGCGCCGGCTGGGACAGCGCCTCGGGGAATTGCCGCCCCCAGTCGTGCGAGCCGCGAATCTCGCGGTAGATGCTGGCTGCGATGCGCAAGGCGCCCTCGGCGTCGGGCGGCGCGATCTCGTACACGGCGAGCCGGCTGAGCAGCGGCTCGGGGATCCTGGAGGCGTCGTTGGCGGTGGCGAGCCACACGGGGCCGGAGGCATCGATAGGCAGCTCGACGAATTCATCGATGAAGCGCGTGGCGGTCTCGACTTCCAGCAGCTCGTAGAGCGCGCCGAGCGGGTCGTACTGGCCGTCGCCGCTCGCCTTGTCGATCTCGTCGATCACGATGACCGGATTGGCATAGTCGCCGTTCACCAGGGTGTCGAACACCTTGCCGGGCTTGGCGTTCTTCCACTGCGAGGAGGCGCCCGAAAGCACCCAGCCGGCGGTGAGCGAGCTCATCGGCACGAAGCCGAATCCCGTTCCGAGCAGCTGGGAGATGCGGCGGGCGAAATGCGTCTTGCCGATGCCGGGCTCGCCGAGCAGCAGCATCGGCGGCACCTCGATGGAGTCGTCGGAATCGACGCACAGCGCGAGGTGCTTGCGGATGTCTTCCAGCACCCCGGTGAAGTTGGGCAGCTCGTCGAACAGCGCGTCCATTCCCGGCAGCGCGGAGGGCTTCACCGTGAAGCGCTGCCCGCCCAGGCGCAGCATCTTCTCGTAGACCGCCCGCAGCGCCTCGTTGGCGCTCGGCGAGAGCTCGTGCAGGGCCTTCTCTACGCCGCAGACGTCGTAGACGTCCTTGAAGCCCGCGATCGGAATAGTGACGCTAGCCGACATTTGACCACCTACCTTCCTTTTTTTTCGCCGGTACAGCTACCCCGAGAGAAAACGCTAGCATGATGCCCTAGACCTAGCAAACTGTGGACCTGGCACAGTGCACAGACGAGTGCTAATTTTCCCTGCGTCGACATGACTACTAAAACGCGCTTCTTCCGTCCCGAGTTGACCGCCGAGTCGTTCAACGGCCGAAGCCGGGGACATTTGCCGGGCCTGGTGGGCCTGGAGATCCTCGAGGTGACTCCAGAACGTGTATTAAGTCGCCTCGAAGTGCGCCGCGAGGTGATGGCCCCCAACGGCTTCCTGCATGCCGCCTCGGTGATCGCCCTGGCCGACACCAGCTGCGGCTATGGCTGCCTCGC
The DNA here is from genome assembly GCA_964546195.1 of uncultured Enterobacteriaceae bacterium. Lineage (GTDB taxonomy): Bacteria > Pseudomonadota > Gammaproteobacteria > Burkholderiales > SG8-39 > SCGC-AG-212-J23. The sequence continues at coordinate 6,439 of CAZJJC010000038.1, forward strand.
CCTGCTGCCCGAAGGCGCCGGCGGCTTCACCACCCTCGAGCTCAAGTCCAACTTCCTCGGCACCGCCCGCGACGGCGCTATCGCCTGCAGCGCGAGGCCGGTGCACCTGGGGCGCACCACCCAGGTATGGGATGCCGAGGTCAGCGTCGAGGGCGGCGGCGCCCGCATCGCCCTTTTTCGCTGCACCCAGATGGTGTTGTGGCCCAAGTAACTACGAGTAGACAGGCCGCGGTGCTTCATGGTTGAATCGCAGCCGATGAGCCGGTACTTCTTCTTTGGTTTTTTCCATTTCCCCTGCCTGTTGGCGGAAGGGACCGGCTAGGCTCAAACCACCGCATCCCGAAAAACCGCCAGCGCCCCAAGCCTGGCGGTTTTTTTTTGGACCCGAGGCCCCCATGACCCTGCCCATAGAAGAAAAGACCTCCCTCACCGACGACGAGCGCATCGAGAACATCGTTCCGCTGCCCCCGCCCGAGCACCTGATTCGCTTCTTCCCGATCCAGGGCACACCGGTCGAGACGCTGGTGACCGAGACGCGGCAGCGGCTGCGGCAGATCCTGCAGGGGCGCTCGGACCGCCTGCTCGCCGTCATGGGACCCTGCTCGATCCACGATCCGGCGGCGGCCCTCGCGTATGCGCAAAAGCTGGCAGCGGAAAGAAAAAAGCATGCGGGCGAGCTCGAGCTGCTGATGCGCGTGTACTTCGAGAAGCCGCGCACCACGGTCGGCTGGAAGGGCCTCATCAACGACCCTTACATGAACGGCAGCTTCCGCATCAACGAGGGGCTGCGCATCGCGCGGGATCTCCTGGTGCGCATCAACCAGGCCGGCGTGCCGGCCGGCTGCGAGTTCCTCGACGTCATCTCGCCGCAGTACCTCGGCGACCTCGTCTCGTGGGGCGCGATCGGCGCGCGCACCACGGAAAGCCAGGTCCACCGCGAGCTCGCCTCGGGGCTGTCGGCGCCGGTCGGCTTCAAGAACGGCACCGACGGCAACGTGAAGATCGCGGTCGACGCGCTGCTCGCCGCGCGCCAGAAGCACCACTTCCTGTCGGTGCACAAGAGCGGTCAGGTGGCGATCGTCGAGACCCGCGGCAACGACGACTGCCACATCATCCTGCGCGGCGGCAAGGCGCCCAACTACGACGCGGCGAGCGTCGACGCCGCCTGCGCCGAGCTGGCGAAGGCCGGGCTGCCCGAGCGCCTGATGGTCGATTGCTCGCACGCCAATGCCGCGAGGCAGCACAGGCGCCAGATCGATGTCGCGGCCGACATCGCCGCACAGATCGGCAGGGGCGAGCGGCGCATCGTCGGCACGATGGTGGAGTCGCACCTGGTGGAGGGGCGGCAGGAGCCGCTCGCGGGGCAGCCGCTGCGCTTCGGCCAGAGCATCACCGATGCCTGCCTGGGCTGGGAGGACTCGGCGCAAGTCCTGCAGGTGCTGGCCGACGCGATAAAGAAGCGCAGGAAATAGGCATAATGGCGCGAGCCATGCCCGAACGCCCGCAGCAGCTCGCGCACCTGGAGTTTCTCGGCGACGCGCTGCGCTTCACCGACCAGATCCACGCGCTCATTCCGAAGTGCGCGCTGCTGGAGAACTTCTCGCCCGCCGAGGTGCGCCAGCTGGCGCACTTCATGGAGGTGTACCGCGCCGAGCCCGGCGTGGAGATCATCCGCGAGGGCGAGGGCGGGGACTTCCTGCTGATGGTGCTCGAAGGCAGGGTGGAGGTGCACAAGCGCGACCGCTGGAACACGCCGCAGCCGATCGCCGTAGTGGAGGCGGGCAGGACGCTGGGCGAGATGTCGATGATCGACGGCGAGCCGCGCTTTGCCACGTGCATCGCGCTCGAGCCGGCGCTCGTGGCGGTGCTCGACCGCGAGCACCTGGCGCGCATCATCGTCGAGCAGCCGCTGCTGGGCGCCAAGATCCTGATGGAGCTGGTGCTGATGCTCTCGCAGCGGCTGCGCGCCACCAGCTCGCGGCTGCTCGGGCTGATGGACGAGCAGTCGCAGCGCACCGTCCCCCTGCTGTAAGGTCCGCGCCGGGCCTGCCGACTACCTCCCATGCATGCCACGCTGCCCCTGATGCGGCATTACGGCTTTCCGGCGCTGCGCCGCTCCCGCCTGGAGACGCTGCAGGTCAACCTCGGCTACAAGTGCAACCAGAGCTGCCTGCACTGCCACGTCAACGCCGGGCCGACGCGTACCGAGATGATGTCGCGCGACACCCTCGCCGACGTGCTGGTATTCGTCCAGGTTTCGAAAATCAAGTCCCTGGACATCACCGGGGCGCGCCCGAGCTGCACCCGCATTTCCGTGAGCTCGTGTCGCGCGCGCGAGCGCTGGGCGTGCAGGTCCTCGACCGCTGCAACCTCACCATCCTGCTCGAGCCCGGGCATGAGGACCTCGCGGATTTTCTTGCCCGCAACCGGGTGCAGGTGACCGCCTCGCTGCCCTGCTACACGGAGGAGCTGGTCGACCGCCAGCGCGGCAAGGGCGTATACGAGAGGAGCATCCAGGCGCTGAGGAAGCTCAACGCGCTGGGCTACGGCGCCGCGGGCAGCGGCCTGGAGCTCAACCTCGTCTACAACCCCCAGGGCCCTTCGCTGCCGCCGGCGCAGGAGCAGCTCGAGGCCGACTACAAGCGCGTCCTGGGCGAGCGCTTCGGCGTGGTGTTCAACCGCCTGCTCACGCTGGCGAACATGCCGATCCAGCGCTTCGGCTCGACGCTCATCTCCAAGGGGCAGTTCAACGAGTACATGCGCCTCTTGCACGGGGCGCATCGCGAGGAGAACCTCGAGGCGGTGATGTGCCGCGCGCTGCTCTCGGTGGACTGGCAGGGCTACGTGTACGACTGCGACTTCAACCAGATGCTGGGCCTGCCGTTGCGCCTGAAAGGCCACGCGCGGCCGCAGCTGTCCGACCTGATCGCCCGCGACCTGGCGGGCAACCCCATAGCGGTGCGCGACCACTGCTATGGCTGCACCGCCGGCCAGGGCTCCTCCTGCGGCGGGGCGCTGGCGGCTTGAGCCGCGCCCGGCTTTTCGTTTTAGGTGTTCTGTTCCTCGCCGTGGCGGCGTTTTTCATCGCCGGCGGGCAGCACTATTTCAGCTTCGAGTACGTCAAGGCGCAACAGGCGGCGATCGACAACTGGTACGCCTTGCATCCGTGGCAGACGGCGCTCGGCTTCTTCCTGCTCTATATCGCGGTAACGGGACTTTCATTGCCGGGGGCGACGCTGCTTACGCTCGTCGCCGGCGCCATCTTCGGCCTGTTGTGGGGCACGCTCATCGTGTCGTTCGCCTCGTCGCTCGGCGCCACGCTCGCTCTCCTTGCCAGCCGCTTCGCGCTGCGCGATTGGGTGCAATCCAGGTTCTCCCGCCAGCTGCAAGGCATCAACCGCGGCATGGAAAAGGAGGGCGCGCTGTACCTTTTCACGCTGCGCCTCATACCCGTGGTGCCCTTCTTCGTCATCAACCTGGCCATGGGCCTGACGCCGATCCGCGCGCGCACGTTCTACTGGGTAAGCCAGCTCGGCATGCTGCCCGCGACGCTCGTGTACGTGAACGCCGGCACGCAGCTCGCGGCGATCGATTCACCCGGCGGCATCCTTTCGCCGGGACTCCTCGGGGCCCTGGTGCTGCTGGGCCTGTTTCCGCTGCTCGCCAAGCAGGGTCTCGATCTGTACAAGGCGAGAAAGGTCTATGCGCGCTGGCGCAAGCCCTCGCGCTTCGAGCGCAATCTGATCGTGATCGGCGCGGGCTCGGCCGGGCTGGTGTCGGCCTACATCGCGGCGACGGTGCGCGCGAAGGTGACCCTGGTGGAAAAGCACCGCATGGGCGGGGATTGCCTGAACACCGGTTGCGTGCCGTCGAAGGCGCTCATCAAGTCGGCGCGCGTGCTGCACGAGATAAGAAACAGCAGCCATTACGGCATCCGCAGCGCAGCCGCGCAGTTCGATTTCGCCGACGTGATGGAGCGCGTGCAGCGCGTGGTGCGCACCATCGAGCCGCACGATTCGGCCGGCCGCTACAGCCGTCTGGGCGTCGAATGCCTCGAGGGCGAAGCGAGGATCACGTCTCCGTGGACCGTCTCGATCGACGGCAGGGTCCTCACCACGCGCTCGATCATCATCGCCGCGGGCGCGCGGCCCTTCGTGCCGCCCATCCCGGGGATCGAGCAGGTGCAGGTGCTGACCTCGGACAACCTCTGGCAGCTGCGCGAGCTGCCGCGCCGGCTCGCGGTGCTCGGCGGCGGGCCGATCGGCTCGGAGCTGGCGCAGGCCTTCGCGCGCTTCGGCGCCAAGGTTACGCAGGTGGAGATGCTGCCGCGGCTGCTTTCGCGCGAGGACCCGGACATCTCGGAGCTCGTGCGCAAGCAGTTCGTCCAGGAAGGCATCGAGGTGCTCACCGGCCATCGCGCCGCGCGCTTCGAGGGGAGCAAGGTTCTGGTTTGCGAGGCCGATGGAGCGGAAAAGCGCGTGGAATTCGACGCCCTGCTGTGCGCCGTCGGGCGCGTGCCGAATACCGAGGGCTACGGGCTGGAGGAGCTCGGCATCCCACTCACCCGGGCGCGCACGGTGGAGACCAACGAGTACCTGCAGACATTGTTCCCGAACATCTACGCCTGCGGCGACGTCGCGGGGCCCTATCAGTTCACCCATACCGCCTCGCACCAGGCCTGGTATGCGGCGGTCAACGCCTTGTTCGGCGGGCTGCGCAGGTTCCGCGCCGACTACGCGGTGATCCCCTGGGCCACGTTCACCGATCCCGAGGTGGCGCGGGTGGGCCTCAACGAGACCGAGGCGAAGGCGAAGAACATCCCCTACGAGGCGACGGTCTACGGCATCGACGACCTGGACCGCGCGATCGCCGACGAGGCGGCGCGCGGCCTGGTGAAGGTGCTCACCGTGCCGGGCAAGGACCGCATCCTCGGGGCCACCATCGCGGGCGAGCGCGCCGGCGACCTGATCGTCGAGTTCATCAGCGCCATGAAGCACGGCATCGGCCTGAACAAGATCCTCGGCACCATCCACATCTATCCCACCTGGGCCGAAGCCAACAAGTACGCCGCCGGCGCCTGGAAAAGAGCGCACGCGCCGGAGCGGCTGCTGCGCCATGTGGAACGCTTCCACGCATGGATGCGCGGCTGATCCTGCTCGCCTTCGCCTTTGCCTGCTCGCAGGCGCTCGCTTTCGAGCACGGCGGGTGGGACGGCCTGCTCAAGCGGCATGTGGTCGTGCTCGATGGCGGCAACGCGTCGCAAGTCCGGTACGCGGGGATGGCGCAGGAGCGCGCGGTTCTGGGGAGTTACCTGTCGAAATTGTCCGGTGTGAAGAACCCTGAATTCCAAAGCTGGCCGAGAGCCGAGCGAATGGCATTCCTGATCAACGCGTACAACGCGTTCACGGTCGAGAAAATCCTGGCGCGCTACCCCGATATCGGCTCGATCTGGGACTTCGGCAGGCTGTTCGGCAATCCGTTCAAGGACGAGTTCTTCGTGCTGCTCGAAGCCCGGCGCAGCCTCGACTGGATCGAGCACGAGACGCTGCGCAAGCACTACCGCGACCCGCGCATCCACTACGCGGTGAATTGCGCCTCGGTGGGCTGTCCGATGCTGCGCGAGGAGGCCTACACGGCAGCCCGCCTGGAAGCCCAGCTCGAGGACCAGGCGCGGCGCTTCCTGTCCGACCGCAGCCGCAACCGCATGCGCGACGGGCGGCTCGAGGTGTCGAAGATCTTCGACTGGTTCAAGGAGGACTTCGAGCCGCGCCTGCAGTACTTCGCCCGCTACGCCGCGCTCCTCACGCCGGATGCGAAGGAGCAGAATGTCATTTCACGGGGGCAGGCCAGGCTCGCTTTCCTCGATTACGATTGGACGCTCAACGACTCTCGGTCGTCATCCCCGCGCTGAACGAGGCGCAGGGAATCCGCGCGGCGCTCGAGGCGCTCGCGCCCCTGCGCGCGCGCGGCCATGAGGTCATCGTCGCCGACGGCGGCAGCGCGGACGGCACGGTCGAGCTCGCGCAGCCGCTGTGCGACCGGGTGGTGCAGGCCGTGCGCGGCCGAGCGCAGCAGATGAACGCCGGAGCACGCGTGGCGAGCGGGGATGCGCTGCTTTTCCTGCATGCGGATACGCGGCTGCCTGCAAACGCCGATCACATGATTTTCCAGGGATTGTGCTTGGCGAGGTGGGGCCGCTTTGACGTGCGCATCGAAGGCAGGCACCCGATGCTCAAGGTGGTGGCCGGCGCGATGAACCTGCGCTCCCGCCTTACCGGGATCGCCACCGGAGACCAGGCGATCTTCGTGCGGCGCGACGCTTTCCCCGGCTTCCCGGAGATTGCGCTGATGGAAGACATCGCCTTCAGCAGCGCCATGAAGCGCGGCGGCCGTCCCGCCTGCCTGCGCAGCCGGGCAGTCACTTCCGGCCGGCGCTGGGAATCGCGCGGCGTGCTGCGCACCATCGTTCTCATGTGGCGGCTGCGCCTGCTTTATTTTTTAGGCGCGGCGCCCGAACGCCTTGCCCGGCGCTACCACGCTTGATATAGCGGTGCTGGTGTTCTCGCGCGCGCCGCTCGCCGGAAGCGTGAAGCGCCGGCTCGTCCCGCGGCTGGGCGCACGGGGCGCCGCGCGCCTGCACCTGCGGCTGACGCGCCATGCCCTGCGCACCGCGGCAGCGGCGGGCTGCGGTCCGGTCGAGTTGCATCTGACGGCGCGCAACGCGCTGTTCAAGCACTACCTGATCCAGAGAGGCGCGGACCTTGGCGAGCGGATGCACCACGCGCTGTCGCGTGCGCTGCGGCGCCACCGCGGCGCCATCCTCATCGGCACCGACTGCCCGGCGCTGCGTGCCGCCGATCTGCGCCGCGCGGCGCGGCTGCTGGCCGGCGGCTGCGATGTCGTGCTCGGCCCGGCGGAAGACGGCGGCTACGTGCTGATCGGGGCGCGGCGCGTGTCCCCGAGGCTGTTCGACGGCATCGCATGGGGGAGCTCCGGCGTCTACGCAGCCACGGCGAAGGCGCTCGAGGCTTCGGGCTACCGCTGGCGCGCGCTGCGCCTGCTCTGGGACGTCGACCGCCCGCAGGATCTCGAGCGGCTCAGATCGCTCCGCTCTTTTTCAATGCCGCGGCGATGCGCTCGGCAATGACGCGGTAGCCGCGCGCATTGGGGTGGATCGGGTCGGCTTTGAGAGCCGCATCCCTGAGGACCTCTCCGATCACGTCTTCCTCGTAGGGCAGGCCGAACTCCTCGGCGATACCGGCGTAGAACGCCGGCGGCGTGAGCGAGAAGCCCGGCTCGGGCGTGCCGATCAGCAGCACCGCCACGCCGCGGCTCGTGGCGAGCTGCACCATGGCGCGCACGTTGTCCTCGGCCTGGCGGTTGCCCAGCCGCCTGAGGAAATCGTTGCCGCCGATGCAAAGCAGCAGGAGCTTGGGCGAATGCTCGTCCAGCAACCGGGGCAGCCGCGCCAGCGCCTGCGCGCTGACCTCTCCGGGCACGCCGGCGCGCACCACGGGGCGGCCGATGAGCTGCTCGAGCTGCGCCGGATAGCTTTCGGCTTCCTGCGCGCCGCTGCCGTAGGTCAGGCTGTCGCCGAAGGCGAGCACTACGCCATCGCCCGGCAGCGGCTCAAGCCGGGGACGATCGCCGCAGCCGTAGGCGGCGAGGGCGAGCAGAACCAGGACGAGGCGCAGGACCGGCATGGCAATCAAGCTGTTGTTTGTAGAGCGCATGCTACACTTTCCCGCGAAGACCGCCCGAGCGGCGTAGGAGGAGACGATGGAAATCAAAAGCCCCAGGAATTTCTGGGCGGGTCTGATGTTTGTCGCATTCGGCCTGTTCTTTACCGTCTGGGCGCTGATGAATTACCAGATGGGCTCGGCGGTGCGCATGGGGCCGGCCTATTTCCCGGCGGTCCTGGGCGGCCTGCTGGCCTTCCTCGGGCTGGCGATACTGCTCATGTCCGTGACGGTTAGCGGGCCGCGCGTCGATCAGTTCCACTTCAGGCCGCTGCTGCTCATCCTGCTGGCCAACGTCGCCTACGGCTACACGATGAAGCCCCTCGGGCTGGTGCTCGCCACGGGGGTGCTCGTGTTCATCAGCGCGTTCGGCGGCCACGAGTTCAAGTGGAAGGAGGTCGCGCTGCTCTACGGGATCCTCATCGTATTTTCGGTGCTGGTCTTCGTGAAGGGACTGACGCTGCCTTTTCCGCTCTGGCCGGAAGTGCTGGGCTACTGAAGGGGAGATCTTGGACGTTTTCGACAACCTGATGCTGGGCTTTTCGGTTGCGATCACGCCCATGCATTTGCTGTATGCCCTGATCGGCTGCCTGCTAGGCACCATGATCGGCGTCCTCCCGGGTGTCGGGCCCGTCGCCACGATCGCGATGCTGCTGCCGATCACCTTCAACCTGCAGCCGGTGGCTGCCCTTATCATGCTGGCCGGGATTTATTACGGCTCGCAGTACGGCGGCTCCACTACCGCCATCCTGGTCAATCTACCGGGCGAGACCTCCTCGGTGGTCACGTGCCTGGACGGCTACCAGATGGCGCGCCAGGGCCGCGCCGGCCCGGCGCTCGCGATTTCCGCCATCGGCTCGTTCTTCGCCGGCTGCGTTGCCACGCTGATCATAGCTATCGCCGCCCCGCCGCTTGCCGAGGTGGCGCTGAAATTCGGCCCCTCTGAATATTTCTCCCTGATGGTGCTTGGCCTCGTGGCGGCGACGGTGCTTGCCCACGGGTCGCTCATCAAGGCCATCGCGATGGTGCTGCTCGGCCTGCTCCTCGGCCTGATCGGCACCGACGTCAATTCGGGGGTGCTGCGCTTCACCTTCGGCATCCCGGAGCTCTCCGACGGCATCGGCTTCGTGGTGGTCGCCATGGGCATGTTCGGCCTTGCCGAGATCATCGCCAACCTCGAGCTCAAGGGTAGCCGCGAGGTGTTCACCGGCAAGGTCAAGAGCCTGATGCCGACCAAGGAGGACTTCAAGCGCGCCTGGCCGGCGGTGCTGCGCGGTACCGCCTTGGGATCGTTTCTGGGCATCCTGCCCGGCGGCGGCTCGATCCTCGCCGCTTTCGGCTCCTACACGGTGGAAAAGAAGGTCTCGAAGCACCCCGAGCAGTTCGGCAGGGGCGCGATCGAAGGCGTTGCCGGTCCAGAGTCGGCCAACAACGCCGGCGCCCAGACTTCCTTCATCCCGATGCTGACGCTCGGCATCCCGGGCAACGCGGTGATGGCGCTGATGATCGGCGCGCTGATGATCCAGGGCATCGCCCCCGGCCCGCAAGTCATGAGCGAAAAGCCGGATCTGTTCTGGGGGCTCATCGCCTCCATGTGGATCGGCAACCTGATGCTCGTAGTCCTCAACCTGCCCCTCATCGGCTTGTGGATCAAGCTTCTGACGGTGCCCTACCGCTATCTCTACCCGTCGATCCTGGTCTTCATGGCGGTGGGCGTTTTCAGCCTGTCGAACAATCCGTTCGATCTGGCGATCATGGCCGTGTTCGGCCTGCTCGGCTACGTCTGCACCAAGCTCGAATGCGAGCCCGCGCCGATGATCCTCGGCTTCATTCTCGGGCCGCTCATGGAGGAGAATCTGCGCCGCGCCATGCTGCTGTCGCGCGGCGATCCAACCGTCTTTTTCACCAAGCCGATCAGCGCGGGCTTCATCACCGCCTCGATCATCCTGCTGGTGATCGTGGCGCTGCCCGCGCTGCGCAAGAAGCGTCAGGAAGTCTTTGTAGAAGAAACCTAGAGCGCCGCGACGGTCTGCACCTCGACCAGGTACTGCTCCTGCACCAGACGGTCGATGATGAGCAGCGTGTTCGGCGGGTATTTGCCGTCGGCAAACATGCGCGGAAACTCGCGCAGGCGCCACTGCATGAATCTCGGAATGTCCTGCGAGTGCACGAGGTACGTGGTGAACTGCACCACGTTGCTCCAGCCGGCGCCGGCGGACTGCAGCGCCTTCTCGATCTGGGAGAACACGCCGCTGCACTGCGCCTCGAAGCTGTCCCCCGGCGCGAGCATGCCCGCGATATGGAGCTGCTCGCTCGACTTCACCCGCGTGACGTGGGAATACTGGCCGAGCGGCTTGCCCAGGGCCTCGACGTTGTAGATCTTGATGTCTGCCATGCTTTCCTCTCTCATCAGCGTAGCTGGATGCTGCCCGACGCGCTGACCGTCACCTGCGACACGCCGGCCTCGACGGCCACCGGAGCCGCCATGGCGCGCATTTCCAGCGGGCGAGGCGGCAAGCCGCCCGCGGTGCCGAGGTTGAGGCTGCGCACGCGGTAGCTGCCCGCCTTCATCGCCGTGCGCACCAGCTCGGCGCGTGCGCGAAACGCTGCGATCGCCTCGGCGATCAGCGCGTCCTCCGCGGTGCGCCGCGCCTCGGGCGAGAGCCGCACCGCCATGCTGCGCACCACCAGATTTTCCTGCAGCTTGCCGATCAACCGCGTGACGGCGGCGAAATCCGCGCTTTCCAGCCTGAGCTCCTGCGACACCTGCCAGCCTTCGATGCGCTGGTTCCTGTCGTAGCGCGGGAACGTCTGGTAGTTGCCGGAGCGCGCCTTGACGGCGGGAGCCGCGCGAGCGAGCTTGAGCGCTTCGGCCATGCGCCGGTTGAGGGCATCGGCGAGCGCAGCGGGCTCCGGTCCGTGCAGCTCCACCGCAAGCACTGCGACCAGCTGGTCGTTCTCGACTTCACGGCTCGCCTGCGCCTCGAAGCTGACGACATCGAACTGCGGCTCGCGCGGTGCTGCCTCTTGGGCAGCCGCAAACAACGGAAATAGCAGAAGCGCTGCGACTACCGGCGCCACTGGACGTCGCTCCGGCCGGCCGACTGATTCAGCGTCCGCCCGGCGACGAACAGCAGGTCGGAAAGGCGGTTGAGGTAGCGTCGCGCGTGCTCGCCGAGCGGCTCGTGCCGCCCGAGCGCCACCACGGTGCGCTCGGCGCGCCGGCACACGGTGCGGGCGAGGTGCGCCGCGGCGGCCGCCCGGCTGCCCCCCGGCAGGATGAATTCCTTGAGCGGCGCGAGCTCCGCATTCCAGGCCTCGAGCCGCGCTTCCAGCTGCAGCACCTGCGCTTGCCTCAATAGCTGGTGGCCGGGGATGCTCAGCTCGCCGCCCAGGTCGAACAAATCGTGCTGGACCTGCTCGAAGGCCTCGCGCACCGGAGCGGGAAGGTCTTCAGACAATAGCAAGCCGATGGCCGAGTTGAGCTCGTCCACGTCGCCGAGCGCGGCGACGCGCGCGCTGTCCTTCGCGACGCGCGTGCCGTCGCCCAGCCCGGTTTCGCCGGCGTCGCCGGTGCGCGTGGTGATCTTGGACAGGCGATGGCCCATCAGGAATCTTCGCCTCTGTGCACTTCGCTGTGCACTTCGCCGCGCGCGAGCGCGGTGCGCAGCCGCTCCCCGGCCTGCACCTGCGCGGCGTCGCGCAGCACCTCGCCCGCGCCGCTGTAAGTAATGCTGTAGCCGCGCGCGAGCACGGCCTGCGGGTCCATTCCGCTCAACGCGGCGCCCAAACGCGCGAGCTTCGCCTCGCAGGCGTGAAGCGCGTGAAGAAATGAGAAGCCCAGCCGCGCCGAGAGCTGGGTCACCATCTGATGATAGGAGCGCAGGCGCTGCGCCGGATGCACCAGCCGCCGCGCGCAGGCATCCGCCGCCTGGGCGGCGTACTCCAGGCGGCGGCGCATGTCGCGCGCCAGGCAGCGCGCGCATTCCGCGAGCCGGGCGGCCAGCTCGGCGCGCGACGGGCTGACCAGCTCGGCGGCGGCGGTGGGCGTGGGCGCACGCCGGTCGGCGGCGAAATGGGCGATGGTGAAGTCGGTCTCGTGGCCCACGCCGACCACTACCGGGAGCGGGCAGGCGCGGATCGCGCGCGCCACCGCTTCCTCGTTGAACTGCCACAGGTCCTCGAGCGAGCCGCCGCCGCGCACCAGCAGCAGCACATCGCACTCGAGGCGCGCGCCGGCGCGCGCAAGCGCCGCGGCGATGCGCGCCGCGGCGCCTTAGCCCATCACCGGCGCGGGGTAGACGAAGACCGGGATGGCGGGGTTGCGGCGCGCGAGCGTGGTGAGCACGTCGCGCAACGCCGCGGCCGCAAGCGAGGTCACCACGCCGATGCGGCGCGGGTGCCCGGGGATCGCCCGCTTGGCCGCCGGGTCGAACAAACCCTCCTGCTCCAGGCGGTTCTTCAGCCGCACGAAGCGCTCGTACAGCGGGCCCAGGCCGGCCTGGCGCATCGCCTCCACGGTGAGCTGGAAGCGGCCGCGGGGCTCGTAGAGCGAGGCGAGGGCGCGCACCTCCACCTGGGTGCCGTCGCGCGGCTCCCAGTCGAGCGCCGCAAGGCGGCTGCGGAACATGACGCAGTCGACCTGCGCCGCGCCGTCCTTCAGCGTGAAATAGCAGTGGCCCGAAGGCGCCCGCGAGAGATTGGACAGCTCCCCGCGTACCCACATGAGCGGGAAGCGGCGCTCGAGCGTGTCGCGCACGCTGCGCAGCAATTGGGAAACCGTGACAACGCCCGCGGCGGGCGCTACAGGGTCGCGTGGAAGGTCGTATTGCATCGAAGTCAACAGCGCTTGCGAGCCTACACTAATCCACATGGGGAGCGGCGCACCGCCGGATGGCGCCGGATTCGCCCGCGGAAGGCGATTCTTTCGCGTAACGGCTTGTTCGCTCTTGCAAAAGCGCTGCTTATTTTTTGACCGGAACCGTCTTCGCACGTTTTGTTACAGGCAGGTGTCACGGTATTCAGAGACAATCCACAAACTTATCCACAGCTTTTTGTGGATATCGCAAAATCGACTACACCAGCCCCTCCCGCCGGCGCGCGTTTGTAGTTCTGGTGCAGTGCCGCAACTTGCCCCGATGCACCGGATTGCTTAAAGTCCGCGCGCGGGACCACAAAGCTACAAGGAAAACGGTTGTTCGCAATCATCCAGGCAGCGGGATGGCCCATCTGGCCGCTGCTGTTGGCTTCCATCATCGCCGTGGCCCTGATCATCGAGCGCTCGATGAGCCTGCGCCGCGGCAGGATAGTTCCGCCGACGCTGCTCGAGCAGGTACTGCTGGTGTACCAGCGCCAGGGCGTATCGACCGAGGTGCTCGACAGGCTCGCCAACGATTCGCCGCTCGGCACGGTGCTCGCGGCCGGCCTGCGCAACCACAGGAGCTCGCGCTACGTCATGAAGGAGGCGATCGAGGAGGCCGGCCGCAGCGTCGCCCACGAGCTGGAGCGCTTCCTCACGACGCTGGGTACGATCGCGACCGCGGCGCCGCTGCTCGGTCTGTTCGGCACCGTGATCGGCATGATCGAGATCTTCGGCTCGCAATCGCCCACCGGCACGAATCCGCAGCAGCTGGCGCACGGCATCTCCATAGCGCTGTACAACGCGGCCTTCGGCATCGCCATCGCCATCCCGGCGCTGATCTTCTACCGCCACTTCAAGAACAAGGTGGACACTTACGTGGTCGAGATGGAGCTGCAGGCCTCCAAGCTGATCGACATCCTGCACGGGGAAAGGATGGATTTCCCGGGCCCGGCCCGCAGGGGCGCCTAGGCGGATGAACTTCCAGCGCGGCAAGGAGAAGGAGCCGCTCGAGATCAACCTCGTGCCGCTCATCGATGTCCTGCTGGTGATTCTCATCTTCCTGATGATCACCACGACCTATTCCAAGTACACCGAGCTGCAGATCACTCTGCCGACCGCCGACGCCGAGAAGCAGCCCCAGCGGCCGGGCGAGATCGCCGTGCTGATCAACGCGAAGGGGCAGTACGTCGTCAACAAGAACGCGGTCGCTTTCCGCAGCGTAGAGCAGCTTGCCGACGAGCTGCGGCGCGCCGGCGGGACGCTCAAGGAGCCGGTCGTGGTCATCAGCGCCGACGCGGCGGCCACGCATCAGGCCGTGGTTCGCGTCATGGAAGCGGCGCGCCTCGCCGGCCTTTCGCAGCTTACGTTCACCACGCAATCCAACAAGTAGTGAAATACTGGTACCGCCGCGGCCCCGTCGCGTGGCTGCTGTGGCCGGCGAGCCTTTTGTTCCGCATTGTCGTTCTCGGAAGAAGGCTGCTGTACCGGGTGCGGCTTCTGCCGAGTGCGCACCCCGGCATCCCGGTGATCGTGGTCGGCAATCTGACGGTCGGCGGCAGCGGCAAGACGCCGCTCGCGCTGTGGGTCGCGGAATTTCTCAAGGGGAAGGGCTGGTCGCCGGCCATCGTCTCCCGAGGCTACGGCGGAAGCGCGGCCGGGCCGCGCGCGGCGACGCTCGCCGACGACGCCGGGCGGGTGGGCGACGAGCCGATCGTGCTTTCGCGTCGTAGCGGCTGCCCGGTCTGGGTCGGCGCCGACCGCCTGGCCGTCATCGAAGCGCTGCGCGGCCAGCATCCGGAGGTCGACGTGCTGGTGCTGGACGACGGCCTGCAGCACTACCGCCTGCGGCGCGACATCGAGATCGCGGTGGTCGATTCGCGCGGCTTCGGCAACGGCTTCCTGCTGCCCGCCGGGCCGCTGCGCGAGCCGCCGCGGCGCCTGCGGTCGGTCGATGCCGTCGTTTCGCATGGATCGGCCCTGAAGGGCTATGCCATGAAACTGGAAGGCGAAATCGTCCACCGCATGACCGATGCGCGCGAGCGCCGGCCGGTGCAGTCGTTCCGCGGACAGAAGGTGCACGCGGTGGCCGGCATAGGGCACCCGGAGCGCTTCTTTTTGCATCTCACGCGGCTCGGCGTGCGCGTGGTGCCGCATCCGTTTGCGGATCATCATCGCCTGATTCCCGGGGAGCTGGACTTCGGCGACGACGCGCCGGTGATGATGACCGAGAAGGACGCGGTAAAATTGCGCCGCTACGGGCGCGCGAACTGGTGGGTGCTGCCGGTGACCGCGCAGCTCGATCCCGCGTTCGGCGGCTGGCTTCTGGGAAAACTGCGCGGAAAACTGCAGGGATAACGGCATGGGCGTCGATCCAAAGCTGCTCGAGATCCTGGTATGCCCGCTGTGCAAGGGCAAGCTCGTCTACCGCAAGGAGGCGGCCGAGCTCGTGTGCCGGGCCGACCGCCTGGGCTATCCGGTGAAGGACGGCATTCCGGTGATGCTCGAGGAGGAGGCGCGCAAGCTCCCGCCCGAAGAAGAAGTGGCGTGAAGTTTCAGGTCATCATCCCGGCGCGCTACGCATCCACCCGATTTCCAGGCAAGGCCCTTGCGGACATCCACGGCAAGCCGATGGTGGTGCACGTATGCGATCGGGCGGCGCAAAGCGGCGCAAGCACGGTGCACGTGGCGACCGACGACGAGCGCATCGCCGCCGCCGTGCGAAAGCACGGCCACCGGGCGCTCATGACGCGCGCCGAGCACGACTCGGGCACCGACCGGCTCGCGGAGGCGGCACGGCTCCTGGGCCTGGAAGACGATGACGTCGTCGTGAACGTGCAGGGCGACGAGCCGTCGATCGCGCCGCCGCTGATTTTCGAAGTCGCAGATTTCCTGGAAAAAAGGCCCGAGGCAACGGTTTCCAGCGCCTGCCATCCCATCCACGACAGCGCGTCTCTTGCCAATCCCAACGTGGTGAAGGTGGTGCTCGACGCCAGGGGCTGCGCGCTTTACTTCTCGCGCTCGCCGATTCCCTATCCGCGCTCGCCCGGCGCCACCTGCTATCGCCACGCCGGCATCTATGCGTACCGCGCCGGGTTCCTGAAGCAGTATGCCGCCCTGCCGCCGTCTCCACCGGAAAAGGCGGAAGGCCTGGAGCAGCTGCGCGTGCTGTGGCACGGCTACCGCATAGCGGTGGCCGTCAGCAACACCGAGATTGCGCCCGGGGTGGACACCCCGCAGGATCTCGAGGCGGTCCGTAGAATGCTTCGATGAGGCTGATTCTTCTTGGCCCGCCGGGCGCAGGCAAAGGCACGCAGGCGGCTTTCATCCGCGAGAAGTACGGCATCCCGCAGATCTCCACCGGCGACATGCTGCGCGCGGCGGTCAAGGCGGGCACGCCGCTCGGGCTGGCGGCCAAGAAGGTGATGGACGCGGGCCAGCTGGTGTCCGACGACATCATGATCGCGCTGGTCAAGGAGAGGCTGAAGCAGCCCGACTGCGCCAAAGGCTACCTGTTCGACGGTTTCCCGCGCACCATTCCGCAGGCCGAGGCGATGAGGACCGCGCAGGTCGGGCTGGACTACGTTTTCGAGATCGACGTGCCGGACGACGAGATCATCGCGCGCATGAGCGGCCGGCGCGTGCATCCTGCGTCGGGGCGCACCTACCATGTGAAGTTCAATCCGCCGAAGCGCGAGGCGCGCGACGACGAGACCGGCGAGCCGCTGGTGCAGCGCGACGACGATCGCGAGGAGACGGTGAGGAAACGGCTCGACGTGTACCGGGCGCAGACGCGGCCGCTGGTCGATTACTACGGAAGCTGGGCGGCGTCGGGGGATCCGGGCGCGCCGAAGTACCGCAGGATTCAAGGCAGCGGCCCGGTCGAAGCGATCACGGCGCGGGCCCTGGCTGCGTTGACCTGATAAAATTCGACCCCTTCAAAAGGTTCGCCCGTAGGGCTCAGGGGGAAAGAACATGAATAGCGGCCTCGTATTCGCGCTCGCATGCGCGCTTCTTGCCATCGTCTACGGGGTCTGGCAGATCACCCGCATCCTGCGCCTGCCCGAGGGCAACGAGCGCATGCGCGAGATCGCCGCCGCGGTGCGCGAAGGCGCCATCGCCTATCTGTGGCGCCAGTACAAGACCATCGCGGTCGTCGGCTTGATCCTGTTCCTGGCGATCGGCCTCGTGCCGGCTCTGGGCTGGGCGACGGCGTGGGGCTTTTTCCTCGGCGCGGTGCTCTCCGGCGCCTGCGGCATCATCGGCATGAACGTCTCGGTGCGCGCCAACGTGCGCACGGCGGAGGCGGCGCGCACCGGGCTGAACGAGGCGCTCCAGGTGGCGTTCACCGGCGGCGCGATTACCGGCCTGCTGGTCGTGGGCCTGGGCCTGCTGGGGGTGGCTGGTTACTTCAGCCTGCTGTATGCCAATGCGATTCAAAAGGCGAACCTGGTTCAAATCATCCATCCGCTCATCGGCCTTGCCTTCGGCGCGTCGCTCATCTCGATCTGCGCGCGTCTGGGCGGCGGCACCTTCACCACGGGCGCCGACGCCGGCGCCGACCTGGTCGGCAAGGTCGAAGCCGGCATCCCCGAGGACGACCCGCGCAACCCGGCGGTGATCGCCGACAACGTCGGCGACAACGTCGGCGACTGCGCCGGCATGGCGGCGGATCTGTTCGAGACCTACGCCGTCACTATCATCGCCACCATGCTGCTTGGGGCGCTGATGCTGGAGAACATCGCGGCGCTGATCTACCCGTTGGCGATCGGCGGCTTCGCCATCATCGCCTCGATCATCGGCACCTGGTTCGTAAAAGCCAAGCCGGGCGAGGTCAACGTGATGCCCGCCCTCTACAAGGGCCTGGCCGTGGCCGGCGTGCTGGCGTTGATCGCCTTCTACCCCATCACGCTGCTCGTCATGGGCGAGGTGGTCAGGGAAGTCCCGTTCGACATCGGCGGCCGCAGCCAGCTGATCGGCGTCTGGCACCTCTACGGCACCGCGGTGGTCGGCATGGCGCTCACCGGCTTCCTGGTGTGGGTCACCGAGTACTACACCGGCACGCAGTTCGGGCCGGTGCGGCATATTGCGGCGGCCAGCGTCACCGGGCATGCCACCAACATGATCGCCGGGCTCGGCGTGTCGATGAAGTCGACCGCCTGGCCGGTGCTCGCGGTATGCGTGGCGATCTTCGCCTCCTACTGGCTGGCGGGCCTCTACGGCATCGCCATCGCCGCGACCTCCATGCTGTCGATGGCCGGCATCATCGTGGCGCTCGACGCCTACGGGCCGATCACCGACAACGCCGGCGGCATCGCCGAAATGGCCAACCTGCCCGATTCGGTGCGCGCCATCACCGATCCGCTCGACGCGGTCGGCAATACCACCAAGGCGGTGACCAAGGGCTATGCGATCGGCTCGGCGGGCCTTGCGGCCCTGGTGCTGTTCGCCGACTACACGCACGCGCTGGAGGCCGCGGGCAAGAGCTTCACCTTCGACCTCTCGAACCACATGGTGATCATCGGGCTTTTCATCGGCGGCATGGTGCCCTATCTGTTCGGCGCCATGGCGATGGAAGCGGTGGGGCGGGCTGCGGGCTCGGTGGTGCTCGAGGTGCGGCGCCAGTTCAAGGAGATTCCCGGGATCATGCAGGGAACCGCGAAGCCGCAGTACGGGGTGGCGGTGGACCTGCTGACGCGCGCGGCGATCAAGGAAATGATGATTCCTTCCCTGCTGCCGGTGCTGGTGCCCATCCTGGTCGGCCTGCTCCTCGGGCCGCAGGCGCTCGGCGGGGTGCTGATGGGCACCATCGTCACCGGGCTTTTCGTCGCCATCTCCATGTGCACCGGCGGCGGCGCCTGGGACAACGCGAAAAAGTACATCGAGGACGGACACCACGGCGGCAAGGGCTCGGACGCCCACAAGGCGGCGGTGACCGGCGACACGGTAGGCGATCCCTACAAGGACACGGCCGGTCCCGCGGTCAACCCGCTCATCAAGATCATCAACATCGTGGCGCTCCTCATCGTGCCTCTGATGGTGTGAGCACTTTCAAGTTTTTCACCCAAAGGGCGGCCGCGGCTGCCCTTTTCGTTTTCGTAGTCACCGGATGCGCGCACCGGCCGGTCACCGCAGAGCGCTTCATGGTGGCCGCGGCGCATCCGCTGGCGACCGACGCGGGCTATGCAGTGCTCGAGCGCGGCGGCTCCGCGGTCGATGCGGCCATCGCCGTGCAGATGGTGCTCGGGCTGGTGGAGCCCCAATCCTCGGGCATCGGCGGCGGCGCGTTCATGCTGCACTGGTCGGAGCACGACAGGACGCTGCGCAGCTACGACGGCCGGGAGACTGCGCCGGCCTCCGCAGGGGCAGAAAGGTTTCTTGATTCTGAGAACAAACCTTTATCGTTCATGGATGCCGCGGTCGGCGGCCGCTCCGTCGGCGTGCCCGGCGTGCTGCGCATGCTCGAGCTCGCGCACCGGCGCCACGGCGCCCTGCCGTGGCAGGAGCTGTTCGAGCCCGCCATTCGCCTGGCCGAAGAGGGTTTTGCAGTGTCGCCGCGATTGCGCATGCAGCTCGCGGGCGAGCGCTTCCTGCGCGACGATGCCCAGGCGAGAGCGCTCTACTACGAAGCCGGCGGCCGCCCGCGCGAACGGATCCTCAATCCCGAGTACGGAGCCACGTTGCGCGCCATCGCGACGCGCGGTGCGCACGCGTTCTACGCCGGCGACATCGCGCGGGACGTGGCACGCGCCGTTCGTGCGCGAGGCGGCGACCTTACGGTGGAAGACCTCGCCCGCTACCAGGCGCTCGAGCGCGACCCGCTGTGCGGACCCTATCGCGAGTGGCGCATCTGCTCGATGGGACCGCCCAGCTCCGGCGGGCTGGCCGTGCTGCAGATCCTCGGTATTCTGGAACGCACGCGGTTCGCGCGCGCGCCGCCGCATTCCGCGACGGCCGTGCACTTGTTCTCGGAGGCGGGACGGCTGGCTTACGCCGACCGCGCGCTCTATGTGGGCGACCCGGCTTTCGTGGAAGTTCCCATCGGCAGGCTGCTCAACTCCGGCTATCTGCACCGAAGGGCGGCGCTGATCGGCGAGCGCTCGATGCGCCAGGCGCTGCCGGGGGGCACCGAGGGCATCGGCACGAGCCATTTCTCGATCGTCGACGCTGAAGGCAACGTGCTGGCGATGACGAGCACCATCGAGAGCACCT
>CAZJJC010000039.1:0-12979 GCA_964546195.1 uncultured Enterobacteriaceae bacterium
TATGAATTTCAAAAAGAATTCTTCATTCCCGGCGCAATGGCTCTCCGCGCCCGCCTTCATTCCCGGCATCACCCGCTCGGACCACTGGTCGTTCCGCAACCTCGGCTACCCGGCCATCATGGTGACCGACACCGCCTACAACCGAAACCCGAACTACCATCTCGCCAGCGACACGCCCGATACGCTCGACTACGGGCGCATGGCGAGCGTCACCCTGGGACTGGCAGGAATGCTGCGTGAGCTTGCGGCTTAAGATCGGAGATCTCGAAGTCAATCGCCTCGGCTTCGGCGCGATGCGCGTCATCGACAACGACGACATCTGGGGCGAGCCGAAGGATCGCGCCAACTCGTTGAGAGTTCTGCGCCGCGCGGTCGAGCTCGGCGTCGAGTTCTTCGACACCGCCGAGAGCTACGGCCCGCACACCGACGAGACGCTGATCGCCGAGGCGCTCCACCCCTATCCGAAGGGCTTCGTCGTCGCCACCAAGTGCGGCCTCGCGCGCCCGCGCCCCAGCCGCTGGGACGCCGAGTGCCGGCCCGAGAAGCTGCGCAAAGACCTCGAAGGCAGCCTTAAGCGCCTGAAGCTCGAGCGCATCGACCTCTACCAGCTGCACACCGTCGATCCCAAGGTGCCGCTCGAGGTTTCGGTCGGCACGCTCGCCGACATGCAGCGCGAAGGAAAGATCCGCCACGTCGGCCTTTCGAACGTCAGCGTCAAGCAGCTCGAAGCAGCGCGCAAGATCGTGCCGATCGTCTCGGTGCAGAACCGTTACAGCGTGGCTGACCGCAGCTCCGAAGCGGTCTTGATGCATTGCGGAAAGCTCGGCATTGCCTTCCTGCCCTGGTATCCGCTCGGCGATGGCGCCGCCCTGAGGCTCTCGAAGGTGAAAACCATTGCGCAAAAGCTAAAAGCAACCCCTGCCCAAATCGCGCTCGCCTGGCTGCTGAAGAAATCGCCCGTGATGCTGCCGATCCCGGGAACCTCGAAGGTGGCACACCTCGAGGAAAACGTCGCCGCAGCGAAGCTGCAGCTCGAAAGCGGCGATCTCGCCCAGCTCGATTAGCGACGCCTGCGCGCCGGGGAAAGGCCGGTGGCGAACGCCTTGCACTCCGCGCCGAAGGTGCGTGCGGCGCGGATGAGCCGCTCCAGATTTTCCCGGACCTTCGGTTGCGTCGATATTCAGCGCGACTGCAGCACGCTGCCTACGGCATCGAGGAGCTGGTCCGCGGTGAACGGCTTGCGCAGTGTTGCAGCGACGCCAAGCAGCGCGGCCGCGGCGAGAAAGTCGTGCTTCATGCCGGGCACGCTGCCGGCGGACATGACCATGATCTTCATCTGCGGAAATTCAGCCCTGCAGCGCGTGATCGTCTGGAAGCCTTCCTGCCCCGGCATGAAGATGTCGGTGATGATCAGGTCGGCCGCGCGGCGCTCGAGCAAGGAGAGCCCCTGCGCGCCCTCCGGCGCCGTGCGCACCTCGTAGCCGGCGGCGTCGAGTGCGGCCTGCATGAAAGCGCAGATGTCCGGGTTGTCGTCGACCACCAGGATCCTTTTCGCCGTGCTCGCGTTCGAGTGCTCCATTCCGAAAATAGCCTTGCAGGGGGAGCAGAATGCTACTATGTCCACTTGGTGACACAAGACCTGCGCTCGATGCTCGGTCGCATCCGCGGCATCAGCCACGCCTGCGACCTGGATCTGCTGTTGTTCTTCTACCGGCATCCGTGCGCCCTGCTGACCGGCGAGAACCTCGTCGACCATCTCGGGTATGACCGCGAGCAGGTGGCCAAGTCGCTGGACGGGCTGATCGATGCCGGCCTGGTCACGCGATCGCAGAATCCGTCGAACACCGCGCGGATGTACACGCTGGAGATGGACGCTCCTCCGGGCGGACTGCTGTCTTCGCTTCTGAAAGTCGCCGCCACCCGCCAGGGCCGCCAGGCGGCGATGCGGCTGCTGGGGTCGGGGACCGGGCGCGCGCCGAAAGCCATCCGGCGGCGCGCCCCTGCTCTTACCAAGGTTGCCTGACGCGCAGGAGTTCCCGCGATGGCAAACCCTGAATCCGATCGCGTCAAGACGGGCATCGCCGGTTTCGACGACATCCTCGCCGGCGGCGTCCCGCGCGGCAACGTGATTCTCGTCGAGGGCGTCATCGGCTCCGGCAAGACCACGATGGGGACCGAATTCGTCTATCGCGGCGCCTCGGAGTTCGGCGAGCCGGGCGTGATCGTGGTGTTCGAGGTATCGCCCGACAAGCTCGCGCGCGACGCCGCCGGCCTGGGCTGGGACCTGCCGGAGCTGGAGCGCCAGCAAAAGCTGAAGGTCATCTACACGACGCGCGACGTCTTCCGCCAGGAGCTGCAGCAGGCCGACAGCCTGCTGCTCGAGGAAGCGAACAAGATCGGCGCGCGGAGGATCTTCATCGACGGCGCCGCCGGCTTGCTGCCGCTGGGCGACGAACGAGATGCCCGCGACACGTTCCACATCCTGGTCCAGGGCCTGCAGCGCGAGAACCTGACCGCCCTCCTGGCCCTGGAGGCCGTCGCGCTGGGCAACCGCGAGTTCGCCACGCTGCACGAGGAATCGATCGCCGATACCGTCATCCGGCTCAGGGTGGAGAACGTGCTGCGCGCCGCGGTCCGCTCGATCGAGATCGTGAAGTCGCGCGGGCATGATTTCCAGATGGGCCGCCATTCGTTCAGGATCGTCGACGGGCGGGGCATCGAGGTCTACCGGCGCGTTCAGGCGCCGCGCCGGTCGAGCCGCGACCGCGCGGCGGCCTTCGACCCCACCACGCGGGTGTCGACCGGCATCCCGGGGCTCGACGAGCTCGCCAATGGCGGCTACTTCCTGGGCAGCACCACGGTGGTGGCCGGCATCTCGGGCGTCGGCAAGAGCGTGATGGGGCTGCATTTCGTCGCGGAAGGCGCGCGCCGCGGCGAGAGGAGCCTGATCCTGTCGCTCGACGAGCAGGTGCCGCAGCTGTTGCGCAATGCGGCCACCATCGGGATGGATCTGCAGGCGGGGATCGAGAGCGGCGTGCTGCGCCTGTATTACGACCCGCCGCAGGAAATCGAGGTCGATTACCATTTTCACAAGATCGAGAAGATCGTGCAGGAGTTCAAGCCCAAGCGCGTGGTGATCGACAGCCTGTCGACCTACGGCTCCACCATGGGCACGGAAGGCCGCACTTTCCGCGATTTCTTCCACGCCCTGGTCGCGCTGATGAAGGAGCACCAGATCGCGGCGGTCTACAACCACGAGAACCCCGAGATGCTCGGCATGTCCTCGATGATGGGCGACTTCCACATGAGCTCGCTGGTCGACAACATCATCCTCATGAACTGGATCGAGCTGGGAGACAGCTTCCGCCTCGGCCTGACGGTGGCGAAGATGCGGGGCAACCCGGTCCAGCGCATCACTCACGAGTGCGAAGTTCTGAACGGCCAGGGCATGCGGGTTCTGCCGCGGAAACTGCCGGTGGCGCTGCCCAGGGCATCGTTCTCCGACTATCACGGCCTGATCTCGCGCGCCCCCGAACGCCGGCCGCCTCGCAACCCGCCCGACGGGGAAGAATAGCCAGCCGGTGGACGCCGCCCTCTTCGGCTCCGAGCTGTGGAAACCGGCGCTGGACAAGTATGCCGCAGTTACCGGGCTGACCGTGCAGCTCTTCGGTGTCGACAGGCAAGTGGTGCTCGGCTCTACGCATCTCACGCCGCTCGTAGCGTTGTTCCGGGAATACGGCTTCGAGCCGGGCCTGTTCGCCGACTGCGCGCGCCGCTGTGTGAGTCAAACGAAGGACCGGCCCGCAGTCGCGGTGGCCGAGTCCCACGGCCTGACGGTCGTGGGCACTTCGCTGCTGCTGGAAGGCGCGATCGTGGGCGCGGCGGTGGCCGGGTACGCGCTCGCCGGGTTCTCCCAGGTGACCTCGGTCCAGCGCTGGGCCCGGTCCGCCGGCGTGCCGTTCGACCGGCTTTGGAACGTGGTGCGGCAGCAGCCGCCCCTGCCCGAGCGGCGCCTGATGCTCAACGGCGAGCTGCTCCAGGTCCTGGGCGACGCGCTGCTGCGCGAGAACCACCGCACGCGGCAATACGAGGACGCCGTAGTCAAGCTCGAGATCGCGTCAGCGGCGAAAGACGAGTTCCTGGCGGTGCTGTCCCACGAGCTGCGCACCCCGCTGGCCCCCATCGCCGGCTGGGCCAGCATTCTCAAGAAGAGCGGAAACCTGGAGCAGGTGCACCAGGCGGCCGAGGCCATCGAGCGCAACGCCTTTCTTCAGAGCCGCATGATCGACGAGCTGCTCGACATGAGCCGGGTCACGCACGGCACGATCCAGCTCGATCTGGAGATTCTCGACCTGGCGGCGAGCGTGCGCGCCGCAGCCGAAGCAAGCGCCGCGAATATCGAGAAGAAGGCGATTCGCCTGGAAATCAGCGATGCCGGCGAGCCGTTGCTCGTCGAAGCCGATGCCGGCCGGCTGCAGCAGGTCTTCGGCAATATTCTTTCGAATGCCGTGAAGTTCACGCCCGCCGGCGGAACCATCCGGGTTTCGCTCGGCCGGGAACCCGACCATGCCCGGGTCGTCGTCGCGGATACGGGAAAGGGGATCGCGCCCGAATTCCTGCCCTTGGTGTTCGAGATCTTCCGGCAGCAGGAGGAAGGCACGCGCCGGTCGCACCAAGGTCTGGGCATCGGCCTGTCGCTGGTGAAGAAGCTCACCGAGCTGCTCAAGGGAACGGTGAGCATTGTCAGCGCCGGCGCCGGCCGCGGCACCGAAGTGACGGTGCGGCTTCCACTGGCCGCCGAAATACTCCGGCTCGATGACACAGCAACGCCTTCCGCAGCGGCGCTCGACGGGCTTTCCATCCTCGTGGTCGAGGATGCGGAGGATGCACGCGAATCGCTCTGCCTCCTTCTGAAGGTTCTCGGCGCCAAGGTCTCGGTCGCCCGCGACGGCCGCGAAGCGCTGGACATGCTGCTGCAGGGCGCCAGGCCCGACGTGGTGTTGTGCGACCTGCTCATGCCGCGGCTGGATGGATTCGAATTCATTCGCGAGCTCGACGGCCGGCTTTCGCCGGCGCATCCGCCCGTCATCGCCGTGTCCGGTCTCGCGAGCGAGGCCAGCCGTGAGCGCAGCTGGCACGCCGGCTTCGAGGGGCATGTCAAGAAGCCGTACGACGAAGCCGCCATCGTTGCGGCGGTGACCGCGGCGCTCGAGCGCCGGCGCGAGCACGCGGCCTCGCGCTAGCCGAGGTCGAAGCCTTCGTTCTTCAGCGGCAGGCTGCGGATGCGCTTGCCGGTGGCGGCGAAGAGCGCGTTGACCACGGCCGGCGCGATCGCCGCCTGTCCCGGCTCGCCGATGCCGCCCCAGAAGCCGCCGGAGGGCGCGATGAGCACTTCGACCTTCGGCATCTCGCGCAGGCGCATCATGCGGTGGTCGTGGAAGTTGCTCTGCTCGACGCGCCCGTCCTTGATGGTGATCTCGCCCCAGAACATCGCCGTGAGCATGAACACCGCGCTGCCCTGCATCTGCGCGGTGATGTTGTCGGGGTTGACCGCGTAGCCGCAGTCGATGCCGAGCACCAGGCGCTTGATGTCGATCACGTTCTTGTCGCTCACCGAAAGCTCGGCGACCACGCAGGCATAGCTGCCGTAGGCCTCGGTCACCGCGATGCCGCGCTGCACGCCCGGCGGCAGCGGGCTGCCCCAGCCGGCGGCCTTCGCCGTCGCTTCCAGGATGCCGTATTCCTTCGCTTCCTTCGGTAGGAGGTTTTTTCGATACTCGTAAGGGTCCTTGCCCGCGGCGTGGGCGAGCTCGTCGATGAAGCACTCGCGCACGAACGGGTTCTGCGAGTGGCCCACGGTGCGCCAGAACCCCACCGGCACGGGGGGATTGCGCTGCGCGTATTCGATGCGCAGGTTCGGGATCGCGTAGGGCTGGTCGGCGAACGCCGCCACGGCCTGCGGGTCTATGCCTTCCTTCAGCGGCAGCTTGAGCAGCGTGGCGATAATCGAGGGCGCTGACACGCGCGTGTACCAGGACACCGGGTAGCCGGCGGCGTCGAGCGCCGCCCTTACCCTCACCAGGCTGGCCGGGCGGTAGTTGTCGTGCTGCATGTCCTCTTCGCGGGTCCAGAGCATCTTCACCGGGACGCCGCTCATCGCTTTGGCGATGGCGACGCCCTGGCGCGTATAGTCCTGGGCGCCGCGCCGGCCGAAACCGCCGCCGACCTGAGTGCGATGCACGTATACGTTCTCGAGCGGCACGTCCGCCGCCGCGGCCGCCGCGGCGTGGGTCGCTTCGGCGTTCTGCGTCGAGGTCCACACGTCCACGCGGCCGTCCCTCACCACCGCGGTGCAGGTCTGCGGCTCGAGCGTGGCATGCGCCAGATACGGCGTGAAGTACTCCGCCTCGAGCAGCTTGGCCGCGCTGTTCAGCGCCACCTGCATATCGCCCTCGCGCTTCGCCAGGACGACGTTGTCCTGGTCGTCGAGCCCGGCGCGCAGGAACTGCAGGATGCTCTCGCTCGACACGCCCTCGTTGCCCCCGCTGTCCCATACGATCGGCAGCTCCTTGAGCGCCTCCTTGGCGCGCCACCAGTTGTCGGCGAGCACCGCGACGTAGTCGCCCATCGGCAGCACCTTGAGGATGCCCCGCCGGCCCTCGATCTTGGCCGCGTCCACCGACTTCACGCTGCCGCCGAACACCGGGCACTGGGCGACGGCGGCGTACACCATGCCGGGAAGCTGCGCGTCGATGCCGTAGCGGATGCGGCCGGTGACGATGTCCGGGATCTCGACGCGCTTGACCGGCTTGCCGGCGATCTTCCAGTCCTTGGGATCCTTGAGCTTCACCTCCTCGGGCGCCGCGAGCTTCGCGGCGGCGGAGGCCATCCTGCCGTAGGTGGTCTTGCGGCCGCTCGCGCCGTGGCTGATAACGCCGTTCGCTACGCTGCATTCGGCGGCCGGCACTTCCCAGCTCCTCGCCGCCGCGGCGATCAGCATGTCGCGCGCGGTGGCGCCTGCCGTACGCAGGTACTGCTGCGATTGGCGGATGGTGCGGCTGCCGACCGCGGCCATGTCGCCCCAGGCGCGCTTGCGCTTGACGTGCTGGTTGGTGTCGGCGTACTCGACGCGCACCCTGTTCCAGTCGCATTCGAGCTCCTCGGCCACGAGCTGCGCCGCCGAGGTCATGCTGCCCTGCCCCATCTCCGAGCGGGCGTAGCGGATGATCACCACGTCGTTCGGCTGCACGAGCACCCATGCGTTGATCTCGGGCGCGACGCCCTGGGCGGCTGCCGAGCCCGGAAAGCCCACGGCGATGCCGCCGCCCAGGGCGGCGGAGATCTTAAGGAAATCGCGGCGTGTCGTCATGGCGGTCCTAGGCCTTCTTCTTCGCCGCGGCGTGGATCGCGCTGCGGATGCGCGCATAGCTGCCGCAGCGGCAGATGTTCGTCATCGCCTCGTCGATGTCCTGGTCGCTGGGATGCGGGTTCCTGCGCAGCAGCGCCACGGCGGCGAGGATCTGCCCGCCCTGGCAGTAGCCGCACTGCGGCACCTGGTGCTCGATCCAGGCCTGCTGCACCGGGTGCAGGCGGCTGCCCTGGGCGAGCCCTTCGATCGTGACCACGCGCTTGCCCGCCGCCGCGGAAACGGGAAACGAGCACGAGCGCACCGGCTCGCCGTCGACGTGGACCGTGCAGGCGCCGCATTGCGCGATGCCGCAGCCGAACTTCGGTCCCTTGACGTTGAGCTCGTCGCGCAGCACCCACAGCAGCGGCATCTCGGGCTCGACATCGACCTGCCGCATCCGACCGTTGACGGTCAGCCTGATCATTGCAATCCTCCGTTTTTGAGAAGCCCGGGCAGATAAGTGGCGATCTGCGGAAACTGCCACAGGCAGACGATGACCGCCAGCAGCGCGACCCAGTAGGGCGCAGCGCCGGCGAAGATCTTGCCCACGCCTATGGCGGGGTCATGGATCGCCGCCTTGACCGTGAACACCAGCAGGCCGAACGGCGGCGTCAGCAAGCCGGTCTCGACCGCCACGATACCGATAATGGCGAAGGCCAGCGGATCCAGGCCGATGGCCATGGCGATGGGGAAAAAGATCGGCACCGTCAGCAGCAGGATCGAGATGGAGTCGATCAGGCAGCCGAGCACGAACCAGATGACGACCATCAGCAGCAGCACGCCGCCCTGGCCCAGCCCCGTGCCGAGCAGCAGCTCCTGCGCGGCGCGCGTGAATCCGGTCATGGTGAGCACGCGCGAGTAGAGCTGCGCCGTCACCAGCAGCAGCAGCAAAGGCGCCGAGGTGCGGCCCACCGCCAGGATGACCTGCGCCACTTCCTTCCATCGCAGCCCCTTGCCCACGGCCAGCACGAGCGAGGCCGCGGCGCCCACGCCGGCGCCCTCGGTGGGCGTGAAGGCGCCGAACCAGATGCCGCCGAGCGTCCCGGCCACCAGCGCGATGACGAGCAGCGTGCCGAGCAGCGCGCGCAGGATGCCGCGTTGGTCCTCCGCAACGGGCGGCCGGGATGCCCCTTCGCCGACCAGCTCGGGCCGCAGCGCGGCGGCGCCTATGATGTACAGCGTATAGAGCCCCGCCAGGAGCAGGCCGGGCAGCACCCCGGCGAGGAACAGATCGCCGATCGACATCTCGGTGAGGATGGCCCACACGATCATCAGCACGCTCGGCGGGATGAGCATGCCCAGGCAGGCGCTGCCCGCGATGCAGCCGAGCGCGAAGCGGTCCTGGTAGCCGTGGCGCTTCATCTCCGGATAGGCGATGCGCGAGAACGCCGCGGCCGCCGCGATGCTCACGCCGGTGACGAAGGCGAATACCGCGTTCGAGACCACGGTGGCGATCGCCAGCCTTCCGGGCACGATGCGCGTCAGGCGGTTGAACAGCGAGAACAAGTCGGTGGCGGCGCCGCATTTGGCGAGGAATTCGCCCATCAGCATGAACAGCGGAATGACCGCGAATATGTAGTCGCGCACCGCCTCGTACGCGGTGCTGCCGACGAAGCTCGCCACCACCTGGAAGTCGCCGGTCATCAGGTAGATGCCGAGCATCGAGGCGCAGCCCAGCGCGATCGCGATGTGCACGCCGCTGAACACCAGCGCGAGCAGCACCGCCACCAGGAGCAGCATCTCGCCGGTGCCGAACATGCCTAGACCCTGAACGCCTGCTTGAGGTGCACAAAGGCGATGAGCAGGTAATTCAACGCCGCGAGCGCCGCTCCCCCCACCACCACGAAGCGCGCCGGCCAGGTGGCAATGCGCAGCGCCCCTTCCCCCTCGTACTCGCCGGAGCGCCAGGCATGCAGGAAGCCGTCGAAGCCGCCGTAGACGATCACCGCGAAGAACAGCACGCCGAGCAGGCAGCCCGCCGCGGCGAGCGCCTCGCGCAGGCGCCCGGGCAGCAGCGCCGGCACGACCTCGACGCGCAGCATGCCGCCGCTGCGGATGGCATAGCTCGCCTGCAGGAAGCAGATGATGACGATCGACATCGACACGATCTCCGGCGTGCCCTGGACCGGGGCGCTGAAAACCGTGCGGCCGACGACGTCGGCGACGACCAGGAAGCTGAGAAGAAGCGCGAGGCCGGCGGCGAAGGCGAGCAGCGCCTTCGCCGTCCAGTCGCTCCAGCGGTTCAGCAAGTCCCTATTTCACCGTATAGCGTACCGGCCACTTGTGGCCGAGCTTCTCGGCTTCCTGCAGCGCGAGCTTCAGCACCTGGCTCGCCGGCATGCCGGCCTTGTCCAGCTCGGTGGCCTTTTCCTGCGGCCAACCCTTGAGCGACTGCGCCCAGTCGACGCGCACCGCGCCGGGAAGCTGGCGCACCGTGGCGCCGACGGCCTTCAGCTGCTCGAGCTGCTTCGGATAGTTCTCCTCGTTCACCGTGCCGGTGCGCTTTTCGTACTCGCGGCCCACCTCGTGCAGGATCTGCTGCACGTCCTTCGGCAGGCGGTTGAAGCGGTTCTTGTTGATGGTCAGGCCGTGCCAGGTGATGGCGCCGAAGCCGATCTCGGTGTAGTACTTGCCCACCTCGTGCAGCTTGAAATTGACGTAGCCCGAGGGGAACATGATCCAGCCGTCGTACACGCCGGTCTTCATCGAGGTGTAGGCGTCGGGCAGCGACGATTGCACCGGCACCGCGCCGGCGTATTCGAGCCACTTGAGGTTCAGGCCGGCGCCCGCCAGCTTGCGGCCCTTGAGATCCGAGATGCTCTTCCACTCGAAGTTCGTGCCGAGGTTGTAGCCGTTGTCGGCGATGAGGCCGAGCAGCACCTGGTTGTACTTGTCCTCGAACACCTTGGACAGGTAGGGCACCTTGTCGTAGACGTTGCGCGCCAGGGTCACGCTTTTCACGGGGCTCATGGTGCCGAAGGGCAGCATGATCTGGAAGGCGTGCAGCGGCAGGTTCGAGGGCTCGAAGCAGTAGCAGTAGCCGCCGATGTCGATGATGCCCGACTGCACGCCTTCGAGCGTGTCGGCGACCTTGACGATGGAGCCGCCGTAGCCCTCGACGAATTCGATCTTGTGCTTGGTCTTCGCCGCCACCCGCTTGACGACCTCGGGCACGAAGAAACTGTTCATCAGGTTGACGTAGGTGTTGGCCGTGGGGTGTCCCGAGGCGATGCGCAGCCGGATGTCCTCGGCGTAGGCAGGCGCCACGGCGATGCCGGCAGCCGCAAGGGCCGCGGTTGCGATGCAGCGGTGAAGTTTCATGGTCTCCCTCCTCCTCGTTATGGATATTACACGGGTGCCAGCTCCCCGCGGGCGCTCGAGCGCTCCCGGGCGAGCAGCGTGTAGGCGGTCGGCACGACGAACAGCGTGAGCAGCGTGCCGAAGGTCATGCCGCCGACGATCACCCAGCCGATCTCCTGGCGGCTCTGGGCGCCCGCGCCGGCGGCGAGGGCGAGCGGGATGGCGCCGGCCACCATGGCGCCGGTGGTCATGAGGATGGGGCGCAGGCGCAGCGCCGACGCCTCCACCACCGCCTCGCGCAGCGGCCGGCCTTCGTCCTGCAGGCGGTTGGCGAACTGCACGATGAGGATGCCGTGCTTGCTGATGAGGCCGATGAGCGTCACCAGGCCGATCTGGCTGTAGATGTTCAGCGTGCCGCCGGTGAGATGCAGGGCGAGCAGCGCCCCGGTCATCGACAGCGGCACGGTCAGCATGATGATCAGCGGATCGACGAAGCTCTCGAACTGCGCCGCGAGCACCAGGAAAATGAAGCCCAGCGCCAGCACGAAGATGAACAAGAGGCTCCTGCCGGTCTCCTTGAATTCGCGCGACTCGCCGGCATAGTCGAAGCGCACCGAGGCCGGCAGCGCGCGCTCGGCCGCGCCCTCGAGGAAGGCGAGCGCCTCGCCCAGCGAATAGCCCGGCGCGATGCCGGCGGTGATCGTCGCCGAGCGGAACTGGTTGAAGCGGTTGAGCTCCTTCGGCGCGACGGTCTCGCGCACCCGCGCCAGGTTGGCGAGCGGCAGCATGGTGCCGTCGCGGCCCCGCACGTAGATGTGGTCGAGATCCCCGGGCGTGCGGCGCGCATCGGGGGCCACCTGGACGATCACGTCGTACTGCTCGCCGTTCTGGTTGAAGCGCGTCACCTGGCGCCCGCCGAGCAGGGTTTCCAGCGTGCGCCCGACCGCGAGCACGCCGGCGCCGGTGTCGGCGACCCGCTCGCGGTCGACGTCGATCTCGAGCTGCGGCTTGTTGAGCCGCAGGTCGCTGTCGACATTGATCAGGCCCGGGTTCTTCGCGGCCTCGGCCAGCATCCTTTCGACGTACTGGTCGAGCTTCGCGTAGCTCTCGGAGGTCTGGATGACGAACTCGACCGGCTTGGAGCGCGCGCTCTGGCCGAACGAGCCCGGGTTGTTGGCGAAGGCGCGCACGCCCGTGACGCGCCGCAGCTCGGGCTGGATGTCGCGCACGATCTGCATCTGCGTGCGGCTGCGCTCCTCCCACGGCGTGAGCTGCGAGAAGGAGATCAGCTCGGTGACGGCCTGCGAGCCGACGATGACGAAATAGTGCGCGACCTCGGGGACCCGGTCGAGCAGGGCTTCGAAGCGCTCGGCATAGCGGCTGGTGAAGTCGATGGTCGAGCCCTCGGGCGCGTTGCCGGCGGTGAACAGCACGCCGCGATCCTCCACCGGCGCGAGCTCCGACTTCAGGCCGGTCAGCAGGAAGTAGCTCGACCCGGCCACGACGAGCGCCATCAGCACGACCGCCGGCCGGGCGTGCAGCGTCGCCAAGAGCGCGCTGCGGTAGCCGCGGTTGAGGGCGCGGATGCCGCGCTCCAGGAAGTTGTAGAGGCGCCCGTGCGACTCGTGCGGGCGCATCAGGCGCGAGCACATCATCGGCGTCAGCGTGAGCGCGACGAACCCCGACACCAGCACCGCCCCCGCCAGCGTCAGCGCGAACTCCGCGAACAGCGTGCCGGTGCGCCCCGGCGCGAAGGCCACCGGCGCATAGACCGCCGCCAGCGTGAGCGTCATCGCCACCACGGCGCTCGAGATCTCGGCGATGCCGCGCTTGGCGGCGCGCATCGGCTCCATGCCTTCCTCGATGTGGCGGTGGATGTTCTCGAGCACCACGATGGCGTCGTCGACCACCAGCCCGATCGCCAGCACCATGGACAGCAGGGTGAGCGTGTTGATCGAGAAGCCGAGCAGATCCATCAGCGCGAAGGCGCCGACCAGCGAGACCGGGATGGTCACCAGCGGAATGATCGTGGCGCGCACGGTGCGCAGGAAGAGGAAGATCACCAGCACCACCAGCGCGACCGCCTCGGCGATCGTGGTGTACACCGCCCGCACCGAGCGGTCGATGAAGATCGACTTGTCGTAGGCGATCTGGGCGCTCATCCCGGCGGGCAGGTCGCGCACCAGCTGCGGCATGACCTCGCGCATCGCGATCGACACGTCGAGCGGGTTGGCGGTCGCCTGCTTGACGATGCCGAGGATCACCGCGCTG